>CAZPJM010000310.1:0-6094 GCA_964586865.1 uncultured Enterobacteriaceae bacterium | reverse complement strand
GCCCTCGGCGGCCACGCCCGAGCCCGTCCCCTCCCCGGCCGCCACGCCCGCCCCCGCCGGCTACGGTGCGCTCATCGACCGCGGCTGGTCCTCGGTGGAGTCGGACCCCGACACGGCCGCCGACCGCTTCCGCGAGGCCCTCGACCAGCGGCCCGGCGATGTCGAGGCCAGCTATGGCCTGGGCTACGCCATGCTCAAGCTCGGTCAGCGCAATGGCGCCCGGGCCTACCTGTGCGCGGCCGAGGCCGATGCCGACGATGCCACCCGCCGGGAGATCCAGGGGATCCTGGGCGAGAACGGGCTCGCATGCCAGCGCTGAGCCCCCCGGTGGACGGCCGGGGACGGACCCCCGCGCTGACCGACGCGCCGCAGCGGCTCGTGTCGCTGGTCCCCAGCACCACCGAGACCCTCTTCGCCCTGGGCCTGGGCCCTCGGGTGGTGGGCGTGACCCGCTTCTGCGTCCGGCCCGCGTCGGCCCGCGACCTGGCCAAGGTCGGTGGCACCAAGGACGCGGATCCGGAGCGGATCCTGGCCCTCGACCCGGACCTGGTGGTGGGCAACTGCGAGGAGAACACGCGCGAGCTCTTCGATGCCCTGGAGGGGCGCGTGCCGGTGTGGGCCGCCTTCCCCCGCACGGTGGACGACGCCCTCGACGATCTGAGCGCCGTGGGCCGGCTGTGTGGGGCCCACGAGGCCAGCCGCACCCACCGCCAGGCCATCGAGGCCGCGCGGGCGGACCTCCACGCCGCCGCCGACGCCGCGGGCCCCTTCACCTACGTGGCCCTCATCTGGAACCGGCCGCTCATGTCGGTCTCGGACGACACCTTCGTGAGCGCCATGCTCGCCGAGGCCGGGGGACGGAATGCGGTGGGCGACCGGCCGGACCGCTTCCCCGTCCTGGAGCCCGGCGCGCTCGCCGCGGCCTCCCCCGACGTGGTGCTGCTCCTGTCCGAGCCCTTCCCGTTCCGCCCCCGCCACGCGGCTCGCCTCGTGGCCGACACCGGCCTCCCCGAGGACCGCTTCCGCTATGTCGACGGCCAGCACCTGACCTGGCATGGGGTCCGCATGGCGCCCGCCTTCCGGGAGCTCGCCCGCGCCCGCCGGCACGGCTTCGCCCGAGCCCCTGGAGACTGAGCCACCGGGTCAGTCCGGAGGCGGGGCCGAGGGCGGCGGGCCCAGGACCCGGACCTGGAAGCGATCCGCCTCGGGGTGGGTCCGGCGGGCCCGCTCCACCCGGGCCAGGACCCGGTCGTGCAGGGCCCGCGGGCAGCCCGTCACTGCGAGACGCTCCCCATCGTCGTCGGAGCCACGCGGCGCCACGTCGCAGAGCGCCCGCGTCCCTGGGGCCAGGTCGTCGGCCCGGAGCACCAGGCGACGGGGGCGCTCGCCCGGCTCGCCGAGCCGGGTCCCGAGCCCGCCGATCCCGCTGGCGATGCCGGGGCCAGGGGTCCCGCCGGCGACGCCGAGACCGCCCCCACCGGAGCCTTCGGCGAGGAGGGCACCCAGCGCCGCGGAATCCTCGGGAGAGCTGGAGAAGACGTTCATCACGCCCTCGTCCACGCTCCCGAGCGTGCCCAGCACGCCGATCACCGCGACACCCTCGAGGTCGACGCCCTCGCGGTCGACGCCAGGACCTGCGAGCAGGGAACCGAGCCGTTGCGCCGAGGCGACCTCGGTACGGACGGGCTCGGGGGGCGGTGGGGGCGGGGCCTCTCCGATGAGATCGTCGGGCTCGGCGACGGGCCCGCCGCGCCAGGCGGTGGTCTCGGGCGGCTCCACCACCTCGACCTCGATCTCGGCGGATGGAAGGTCGGGCGGAGGCTGCACCGCGACCACCGCCGGGACGGGCTGCAAGGTGAGGAGGGCCCAGAGCCAGCGGAGCCAGACCTGGAGCGCCGACAGGGCGAGCCCCAGCAGGCGCATGACCAGCGCCACCCCCCCCGCGCAGCCCAGCCCCACGACGGTGAGGACCGCGGCCAAGGGCCAGCGCCACCAGGCATCGGGATCGGGACGGGCGACGATCGTGTCGAACATGGGGGCTCCGGGCGGCCTCTATCGAGGGACTCCGGAGGTGGCCGGCCGGTTCCTTCGGGGAGATCAGCCCTGGGCGCCGCGCACCGCGTAGGCCTCGAGCCAGTCGATGATGTCGGCGGACTCGGGCAGGGGGACCCCGTCGATGAAGAGGACCGGCACGGTGCCGCGCCCCATGGCCTGCACCAGGCGCTGCCGGGCGTCCGGATCCCGCAGCGTGTCCTCCATCCGGACCTGCTCGGTGAGCCCCAGCCGGTCCATGGCCCGCCGCACCCGGGCGCAGAAGCCGCACATCTGGTACTGGTACAGCACGAGCTCCCGGGGGGCGTCCGGGTCGGGGATCCCCCTGGGAGCCTCGTACTGCTGGGGGTCGGCGCCCCCGCCGGTGAGACCGTCGAACCAGCCCATGAGCGCCTCCCGGGCCCGCGGCCCATCACCTCAGTCGAGCACGTCCACCACCACCGCCGTGGCGTTGTCCCGGCCTCCGGCGGCGTAGGCCTCGCGCACCAGACGTTGTACGCACCGACGCGGCTCGGTCCAGTTGGAGAGGTGGGCGGCGAGCTGGGCCTCCTCCACCTGCCCCCACACGCCGTCGGTGCACAGGAGCCACCGATCCCCCACCGTCGTCTCGTGGGTCTCCACGTCCACGTCGATCTCCGCGTCCTGGCCCACGAAGGTGAGGACCACGTTGGCCCGCGGGTGACTGCGCGCGTCCTCCGGAGCCAGGGTCCCCCGCTCCACCATGGCCTGCACGAGCGAGTGGTCGGTGGTCATCCGCTCGAGGCGGCCCTGGCGCATCCGGTAGATCCGCGCATCCCCCGCCCACGCCAGGACCGCCCGACCGCCGGGCTGGAGCAGCAGGACCACCAGGGTGGCGCCCATCCGGCCCTCCAGCGCCACGCCCTCGTCGAGGACGGCGGCGTTGGCCTGCTCGACCGCCTCGCGCACCAGGTCCTCGGTCCCCTGCTCGCTCCGGCGCGCGTCGTGCAGCCCCCGGGTGATGAGCTGGAGCACCAGGTCCACCGTGATGCGGGCCGCCACGTCGCCGCGATCGTGGCCGCCCATCCCGTCGGCGACCACGTAGAGCATGGTGTCCTCGCCGACCCGCCGCCAGCCCCAGGTGTCCTCGTTGCGGCTGCGGCCCAGTCCCAGGTCGGTGTAGCCGGCGTGGTGGGGCTCGCGGGTGGCGGTGACGAGCTCGCCCCGGGCCCGCTCGAGGGCGGCGAGGAAGCGTCGGGGCGGGCCGTGGTGGCCGGTGCGGCCCTCGTCGAGGAAGGCGAACAGGGGACCGTCCTCGGGGTCGGCGCGCTCCATGAGCAGGTTGCAGAGATGGCGCACATCGGCCAGCAGCGGCCGGTCCGGGTGGTGGGCCAGATCCTCTGGGGAGAGGATGGAGCGGGCCTCCAGGTCGTGGAAGCGGGCGGTCCCGTCCGGCATGATGGCGATCCGATCGGACCCGAACCGCTCCAGGCGGACGCCGGCGTCGTGGAGCGCACCCAGCGCCACCGCGAGGCCCCGGGCGATGGGGACGATGACCGCGGGTGGCAGCGGCGAGGGCTGATCGAGCAAGAGCCGCTCGCCGTGGTAGGGGTAGACGGTGACGGCGTGCTGGTCGCGGTAGAAGGCGGCCACCGGTCGGGCCAGCGCCGGGTGGTCCAGCCGCAGGTTGAGCAGGGACTCCCACGCGGGCCGGCGACCCCGCTGGCGACGCACGGTGGCCAGGAAGCGTCGCTCCCGCAGCGGCGCCCCACAGAAGGTGCAGCAGCGGGCCAGGTCGGGGTTGAAGCGCTCGCCGCAGGCCCAGCACTTCTGGTGCTGCCACAGCGGGTCCACGTTGTTGACCAGGTAGAGCTGACGGTCCTCGGTCACCCGCACCAGGCGCTCGATGCGGAGGTGCTGACCCAGGGCGGTCCCGGGCGGCAGCACCACCGGGTGGTCCTCGGAGGGCCGCACCCCGCCGGTGGCCAGGGGACCGACCCCCACCAGATCCAGGTTGCTGCGCTGGAAGGACAGGCTCATGCGAACTCCTCGCCCAGGCCCTGGACCGGCGCATCGGGGGGCAGCAGCAGGCCCCACCGGCCGAGCAGGCTCACCCGACGCTCCACGGCGGGGCCCAGGACGGCGCGGGCGGCATCGACGGGCGCATCCTCGGCGTCGCCTGCGGCCAGGCGCAGGGCCCCCGAGGCCAGATCCGGCTCGAGATGCCCGGCCAGCGCCTCGACCGGGACGGTCCCGTCGCACAGCGCCAGGATCCGGCGGTCCAGCTCGTCCAGGGCCACCGGCACGTGGAGCGGCGAGGTGGCCCAGTCCCCTCGGGCCAGGGCCTGGAGGCGGGCGAGGGGGAAGGCGGCGGGGGTGGGGTGGCGGTGGCCGCCGGTGGGGAGCGGATGCGGCCAGAGCTCGATCATCCCCTGCGCCAACGCGAAGAGGGCGTTGCTGCCGAGGCTCTCCTCGAGATCCTCGGGGACGGCCTCGCCAGCCGCCTCGAGGCGGGCCCGGGTGGCGGTGACCCAGTCGGCGAAGGGGAGGAGCTCGGGGTGGTGGGCCTGGAGCTCCAGCCAGGCCGCCTTCAGCCCCGGATCCCCCGTGGTCAGCTCACGCCCGTGTCGGTCGGCGAAGGTGAGCTCGACCCCCTCGGCGAGGGGCGCGGGCCCCTCGGCGGGGCGCCGCAGGGGGCTCGACAGGTGCATGCCGCGGACCCGGGTCCAGCGGATGGTCCGGTCGAGGGGGGTGCCGGCGTGGACCAGCAGGCTCTGGCGGAAGGCCCGGTTGGTGAGGAAGTCCAGGTACTGCTGGGTCCGGACCACGTCGGGGGCGATCCGGGCCAGGGTCTCCCGCACCCCCTCGGCCAGAGCGTGGGTCATCATGTCGGACAGCTCGGACTCGCCGAGCCAGTCCAGCCCGGCCTCGGCGGCGAGGGCCACGAAGTCGCTGACGTAGACCGGCTCGTTGTCCTCGGCCAGGTGGTCGTGGAAGAGGTAGTCGTCTCGGTGGCGATGGAGAAGCTGGCGCTCGGAGAGGAGGAAGCGGCCCCAGGGGCTGGCGCCGTGGGGGCTCACCGCCTCGGTGAGGAAGTCGAGCATGGCGCGGGCCTGCTCCACCCGACGGGTGGGATCCTCGATCCCGTCGACGTGGAAGCGCATGGCGTCCCGCACCATGCGCCGCATGTGCCAGCCCGGCAGCGTGTTGTAGCTGATGTAGGCCACCCCGTCGGGGGCCAGGCGGTCGCGGCACGCCCGCAGCAGGGTCGTGCGGAGCGGGCCCGGGAGCCACGAGAAGACCCCGTGCGCGACGATGTAGTCGAAGGTCCCATCGGCGTCGGAGAGGCTCTCGACGCCGCGCTGTTCGACCCGGGCATTGCGCAGCCCCAGGGCGAAGGCCACCTGCTCGGCCTCGCGGACGTGGGCCCTCGCCGGGTCGATGCCCAGCCACGTGGCGTGGGGGAAGACGAGGGCCTGCGGGAGGAGGTGGCCCCCGCCGGCACAGCCGATCTCGAGGACGCGCGCGCGGGTCGGGTCGGGCGGGGTGTGACCGAAGAGACGCGCCATCATGGCGAGCCGCCCGGTGTGGGCGACCGCGTAGGGCTTGCTCTGGTACGGCACCCGCTCGTACGACTGGACGCTCACGGCTCCCCCGGCGAGGCCCGCATCATGACCCGCGACGACGGACCGGTCGAGCCCGCTCGGGGGAGGCGGCCCGGAGGCCAGCGAGGGGCTTGAACACCGGCGGGGACGATCCGTGGAGGCGACCAGGAGGTGCCGTGCGCCCCGGTCGCGCCATCCCCACCATCGCCTGGACGGGTCCGGAGGACGGGCTCGCCGTGCGCGCCGCCCTGGAGGATCTGGTCGGTCCCGTCGGGTGGGCGGTGGTCGAGGCCGAGGGCCGACTGCCCGAGGCCCGCGTCTCGGTGGTGGACGCCCGCCGCCCCGACGCCGGCCGCCTCCTGATCGCCGCCGCCCAGCGCGGCCCGGTGCTCTGGCTCGGTCCGGACCTGCCGGAGCGGGCCTTCGACGCGGTCCCTCGCAGCGCCGGGCCCGGCCCGGTGGCCCGTCGGCTGCGGGAG
>CAZPJM010000309.1:0-6094 GCA_964586865.1 uncultured Enterobacteriaceae bacterium | reverse complement strand
AGATCGTTTCACGTGACTGGAGTTCAGACGTGTGCTCTTCCGATCTATCCCCGCCGGGTCCCCGGCCCCCTGGCCCTCCCCCTCGACGGGGTGGTGGGCGCCCGGATCGAGCTCGACGCGGGCGGCCGGCTCACCCGCTTCGAGGGCCGGCCCATCCCCATCACGCCGCTGCTCCCGCCCGATCCCGAGGTCAACCGCCGGATCACCCGGGTCCGCCTGGACAGCTACCCCCGCCTCGACGCGCCCCTCCTCCCCGCCGATCCGGAGACCCCCACCGATCCCATGCCCGATGGCACCTTCGCCAAGGCGGTGTGCGAGGCCATCCAGGACGAGACCCGCGCCGACCTGGTCCTGCTGCCCGACCTTCCCGCGCCCGACACGCCGGGCAGCCTCACCGAGCTGCTGGTGGTGGATCAGCTCGCCATGCCCGACCACCTGGAGATCCACCGGGTGCCCGGCGACCGCTTCGTCAAGCTCCTGGACCAGCTCATCGGCGTGGTGCCGGTCCACTGCGGCGCCCCCCTGGCCCAGCGCTTCCCCAGGGCCCGCGGCCGCTTCCTCGAGGACGACCGGGTCTACCGCGTCGCCACCACCGATCGCCTCCGCCAGTCCAGCCAGGAGCTCTCGGGCCTGCTCGAGACGGCCCACGGCCTGCTGGGCGTCCTCGACCTCGACCCCATCCAGCCCGTCCTCGACGACGAGGGGGCCTGGCGCACCCTCCGCGGCACCGCCCTCGACGCCCTGCGCCGGCTCCGGGCCGAGCACGACCGGGCGCTGATCGCCCACCTCCTCGAGCGCTCCCCCGAGGACTGGGACCGGCAGTGGCTGCTCCGCGTCCGCCAGCTCTCGCTGCGGGTCGAGGGCTTCCAGGGCGTGGACGATGACACCTACAGCGAGGTCCCCGAGACCCTGGCCACCAGCCCGAGCAGCTTCACCCTGGGCAGCGCCGCCGATGTGGCCCTCGACTACTCGAGCAGCGGCATCTTCTGGGATGCCCGGGCCCGGGGGGCCTACACCCGACTGCGTACCGCCGACGCGGTCCAGGAGACGGCCGACGATCTCAAGCTCTCCTCCTCGGTGACGCTCCCGGGCGCATCCCTCCCCGACGTGGGGGGCCTGGTGCTGCGGCCCTTCTCCGAGGTCCTCTACGACAGCGAGATCACCGCCGTCGAGACCGACGACGGCACCCGCCTCCCCCTCCAGCGCGACCTCTCCCTCACCTTCGGCCTCTCCTCGGCGCGGCGGAGCGTCCTGCGGGCCCTGCGGATCGGCGCCTTCGGCCTGCTCGACGTCTCCCGTCCCGACAAGCAGCCCGAGCTGGGGGTCCGCGCCGAGGCCGAGACCCGGGTGACCTTCGGGCCCCGCCTCCGCTGGACCAGCCAGCTCGACGCCTTCTGGTACGGCAGCACCGTCGACGACGACGCCTCGGACCTGCGCTTCAAGGCCCGCCTGGACAGCCGGCTCCAGCTCCCCCTGGCCCGGTGGCTGGACATCGCGCTGTACGGCACCGCCTTCGCCTTCCAGGGCCGGATCCCCGCCACCTCCGACGTGGCCCTCACCTACACCCTGGGCGCGAGCCTGGACGTGGACGGCGTCTTCGAGCTCCGCTGACCGCCAGTGCGAGCGCCGATCAGCCCGAGGACCCACCGCCCTCGGCCAGCCGGGCCTGGACCGCCTCGAGGTCGAAGCCCTCGCCGTCGCCCATGTCCACCGGCACCCCGTCCACCTCGCAGAAGGAGGGGCGCCAGGTCGGGGTGCGGGTCCACAGGAAGACGCCCCCCCACAGGGTGGCCGCTTCGGCGGCGACGAAGCCCAGCGCCGCGGCCAGCACCGCCTTGGCGGGGTTGGCGTCGTAGTAGTCGGTGAGCAGCAGCGCCTGGAGGGCCTCGCGGGCGCCCTCGCCGGCGATGGTGGGCGAGAGCAGCGTCCCGACGATCTGGAGCAGGCTGCCCGCCACGATGGGGAGGAAGGCCGCGCCCGTGACCCCGATGGCCAGGGCGGTGCACCAGTAGACGATGGCCGTGTTGACGTGGCTCACCACCTTGCACCCCAGGGCCGCCGCCAGCAGGCTGAGCTGGCCGCGGTAGGCCCCCACCGCCTCGGTGAAGCGGGTGACGTGGTGTCGCACCGCCCCGGGGGCCAGCCGACCGAGCCCCGCCACCACCGCGCGGAGCAGGCCGGGAAAGATCAGGATGCCGAGCCCCACCCCGGTCACCCCGGCGCTCACCACGCCCACCCCGATGGTGACCGCCCAGCCGGTGGTCCCGCCGAAGGCCTGCTGGAAGACCTGGTGCCCCACGGGCAGGGTGACCAGGATGCCCACGAACAGGGCCGAGGCCCCGGCCACCTTCTCGACCGCCTTGGCGGTGACCGCCCGGTGCCACTGGCCGGTGACCCGGCCCGCCTCCCAGAGGGTGTAGCCGTCGAGGCCGAGGGTGGAGGGCAGGAAGGTCCCGATGAAGCGGCCGATGAGGAAGCCGGTGAGGATGGTCTGGACGAAGGGGAGCCGGAGGCCCTGCCCCCGGAGGAGCAGGTGCCAGGCCACGGCGCTGAACACGACGCCCACGAGCTTGATGGCCATGGCCGCCCCGCCCCACACCAGGAAGGGGAGGGGTTCCACGGCCGAGAGGTGGGTGATCAGCGCATCGTGGAGCGGCTCGGGACCGGTGGCGCCGGTGATGGGATGGCGGAGCAGGGCCACGAAGCCGCCCACGGTGAAGATCACCTTGGCGACGGTGTCGGCCCGGCGCCGGGCCGGATCCTGGAGGCGCCGGCGGCCGATCCAGAAGGCGACGCCCGCCCCCACGGTCAGGACCAGGGCCACCAGCCCGAGCACCCCGCCCAGCCAGCCCATCCAGGCGAAGGCCAGGGCCACGCCGAAAAGGGCGGCAGCGAGGGCGAGCAGGGCGATGGCCATGGATGACTCCCAGGCGGGGACGGCCCCCGCGGCGCCGTCCGTCATGCCCGACCCGCCCCCGACGCGCAAGGTCCCGATGGGCTGGCCGGCATCCCTCATGACGCGCTCTGCTGCGCCGGCGCGCCTTCCACCCATGGGGCGGCAAATGGCATCACAGCCTGCTAGAGCGCCGCATGCCCACGCCCCGCGCCCGACAGGAATGGCGACACCGGGTGGCCGCCGAGTACACCTCGGCCGCCATCACCGCCCGGGTGCTGCACCTGGGGATCGTCTGCGGCCTCGACCGCGACCTGCTGGCCACCGCCCGGCGCATCGTCGGCGACGAGCTCGACCACGCGGCCCTCTCCGACGAGGCCCGCATCGCGCTGGGCGACGAGGACGTCCCCCTCGGGCTCGACATCGCGCGCCTCCAGCCCGCGCCCCACCCCGACGGCCCGCTGGCCGACCTCCTCGAGCACCTCCTGGGCTCGTTCTGCCTGGGCGAGACCCTCGCCGTCCCGCTCTTCGCCGCCATGCGATCCGGCGCCACCCACCCGGCGGTCCAGCCCATGCTCACCCGGGTCCTCCGCGACGAGGCCGTGCACCGCGCCTTCGGCTGGGAGGCCCTCGACGCCGTCCTCGCCCTGGACCCCGCGGGCGTGCGGGCCCGTGCCGCCGAGCGGCTCCCCGCCCTGTGCGCCGGCTACCGCGCCGCCTACCGCGACCTGCCGCCCGACCCTCCCCTCACCCCCGAGGAGCGCGCCTGCGGGCTGCTTCCCCACGCCGACTACCGGCGGATCTTCGACCAGACCATGGACGCGGGGATCCGGCCCCGGTTCCGCGATCGGGGGATCGCCCTCCGCCCCGAGGCCGCCTGATCCGTCGGGCCCGCTCGCGCCGTCCCCGGGCCCCTGGCCGCACCCCCCCTTGACGCCCCGTCCCGGTGACCCGATCGTCGGCCCCCGCCCTGGAGGTCCCATGTCGCCCGAGGCCGGTCCCTACGGCATCGCCATCCTCGTCGTGTCTTCCGCCGCCGACCCCGAGTCCGCCGGACGCACCGCCGCCACCCGCTTCGAGGAGGCGGGCCAGCGGGTCGTGGACACCCGCACCATCCAGGGCGACCGGGCGGCCATCCAGACCGCGGTGCGCAACGCCGCCAGCGACATCGACGTGCGCGTGGTCGTGGTCGTGGGCGGCGCCGGCCTGGCCCCGGGCGACGTGGCCCCCGAGGCGGTCGAGGCCCTCTTGAGCCGGACCATCCCGGGCTTCGGCGAGCTCTTCCGCCTCGTGAGCTACCGCGACGCGGGCACCGCGGCCCAGTTCACCCGCGCCACCGCGGGCCTGGTGGGGCCGGCGGTGGTCTTCGTGGTGCCCGATCACGAGGACGACGTGGCCGTCGCCATCGAGGAGCTGATCCTCCCCGAGATCGACGGGTTCGTGGCCTGTACCCGCCAGGGCGACACGGTCCCCACGCCCAACCCGGCCGCGGCCCTCGCCGCCGCCGGCGGGGCCCAGGTGCCCGACGTGGACGGGGTCCAGGACGCCGAGATCGAGGACGTGGAGCCCGCCGACGCGGGCGGGGAGGAGGGGGAGGACGGGCCCAGCCTGCCGCCCCCCGCCCCCCGGTGGCGCCTCGGTGCCCGCGGCGCCCAGGTCGAGGCCGCGCCCATGACCGCCGAGGCCCCCAACGACGCCGAGGGCGAGGCCCTCCCCGACAAGGGCTGGAAGCGCATGGTCTACGACCTCGAGGCCGAGGTGGTCCGCGGCAAGGCCCCCGACATCCCCTTCCACCTCGAGGACCTGGCCCCCGTCATGGACGTGCTCCACCAGGCCGGCGAGGTCGCCCGCCTCAAGCTGCCCGGCGGGAACATGCCGACCCTCTACGGCTACCCGGACCTCCAGCGGCCCGGGTCCAAGGTGCTGATGGTGGGCTGGGGCGAGCCCCACGGCGAGGTGTTGGCGCTGCACCGCTACCCCACCCAGGTGGGCACCTGCATCGAGGAGGCCCGCGGACTCATGCCGGGCCGCTCCGCCGACGTGGCCCAGGTCAGCGAGGCCATCACCGGGCGCGTGCCGCCCGATCCCACCGGCGAGCTCTACGCCGTCGACCACGACGCCGTCTACATCCAGCGCGGCAAGTGGGTCTACCGATGGGATGGCCACCGCGAGCGCAAGGAGGGCAACCCCAACCAGGCCCTCGCCACCCTGCTCATGAGCTGGCACCAGCGGTGAACCCCCCGGCGGGGAGGTGGCGGACCCTGTGAGGCCCGCGCAAGGCCGGCCCCCTCACCCTCGGCGCGTCGGGATCCGAGCCTCCGGAGGCCCCCCCGCCCCGAGGTCCCGATGCTCCCCCTCCTCGCCGTGACCGCCGTCCTCGCCGCCGATCCCTGCCCCGGAGGCACCACCCTGGAGGGCACCGAGGGGATCGTCACCTGGTGCGCCGACGCCGACGGCCGCCGCCACGGACCCTCGGTCCGGTGGCACGAGGGCGGCGAGCACGTGGCCGCCCGCACCACCTGGCGTCGTGGCCTGCGCCACGGGCCCTACGAGGCCTTCCGCACCGACGGCTCCCTCCACCGCGAGGGACGCTTCCGGGAGGGGCGTCGACACGGGGACTGGCGCACCTGGCATCCCACCGGCCACGTGGCCCAGATCGCCCGATACCGGGACGGCCTGGGGGAGGGCGCCTGGACCTGGTACCGGAGCGACGGCTCCATCGCCCGGCTCGGGACCTACGCCGCCGGCCTGCGGGACGGAGCCTGGACCGACTTCCACCCCGACGGCAGCCCCGCCGCCCTCACCCACTGGGAGGACGGGATCCGCGAGGGGGCCTACGTGGCCTGGCGGGCCGACGGCACCCGCCGCGAGCAGGGCGCCTTCCTCCGCGACCGGCGGCACGGCTCCTGGGCGCGCTTCGCCGCCGACGGCGCTCTGGCGCAGGTGGGCCGCTACGACCGGGGTGATCGGGATGGCCTGTGGGCCAGCTTCGACCACGGCGTGGTGGTGGAGCGGCGGGCCTGGTTCCGGGGGGAGCCCCTCCCCACGCCCGCCGAGAGCCTCTCCGTGGCCGTGTCGGACGCCTCGGCCCGGTACTGACCCCACGGGGCCTCGAGGCCCTCACCCGGTCCCGGCGTCGGGGGGCCCGCCCCACCGCGGCGCCACGGCCCCCCGCGCCCGGAGCCGCGCCACCTCGCCCTC
>CAZPJM010000308.1:0-6119 GCA_964586865.1 uncultured Enterobacteriaceae bacterium | reverse complement strand
CCTCATCGGCCTCGTGATGGCCGTGATCATCGCGCGGCTGGCCACCTCCGGGCCCGCCTGGATGGGCACCGCTGCGGCCGCCGCCGCCGTGACCGCCGGGGGCGTCTTCGCCCTCGCCTGGCTCCCGCTGCCGGCCCACTGGTCGCTCCAGCTCCTGACCGCCGGATTCCTCGAGTGGCCGGCGGTGCTGGGAGCCCCCTGGCTCGTCGGCCTGCCCCTGTGGCTCTCCGCCGGCCTGCCGGTCCTGGGCGGCCTCTTCCTCGGGGCCTGGCGTCCGGCCCGCCCGCTGGCCATGGGCTTCGCGGCGGGCATCGCGGCCCACCTCTTCCACGGTGCCGCCACCGGCGAGCTGGACCCGTGGTGGCTCGGCGAGACCCTCGGCATGCTGTGGCTCGTGGGCAACGCGACCGTCTGTGTCCTCGTGGCGATGGCGCTGGCCGGCACCGAGAAGCTCGAGCGGGAGGCCTCGTGAGCACCTTCACCGGGACCCTGGAGCGCGTCGATCTGGGGGCGGGCGGCTGGGCCCTCGTCACCGATGATGGCCGCTACACCCTGGCGGGCGATGTCCCCGACGGCCTCGAGGGCCGGCGGGTGCAGGTGCGGGGGCGGCGCAGCGGGGCCCAGGGCTTCCTCATGACCGGAGATCCGGTCCTGCAGGTCCAGGCCATCGAGGCCGCCGACTGACCCCTCCGGCGGGCCTCAGGAGCCGCCGAAGGCGCCCTCCGCGGCCAGGCGCTCCACCTCCGCGCCGAGCCCGACCTCGTGGAGGATCTCGTCGCGGTGGGCGCCCAGGCCCGGGGGAGGCCCGTGGGAGGACCGGGTGGTGGCGGTCTGGAGGACCGGACCCGGCAGCCGCACCGTCCCGAAGGTGGGGTGGTCCAGCGCCATGGTCCGTACCGCTGGATGGGCCAGGGTCTCCTCCGGGGCGAGGACCGGTCCGGCGGGGACGCGGGCGGCGGCGAGCCGCTGATCGGCCTCGGAGACCGTGAGGCCCGAGAGGACCGACTGCACCGCCTCCATCACGGCCTCCCGGTGCTCCACCCGCCCGGCATTGGTGCGCCACGCCGGGCGGTCGGGGAGATCGAGCGCCACGCGGAGCCGCTGCCAGGTGGGATCGTTGGCGCAGGCCACCACCAGCCAGCCGTCGGCGCAGGAGAGGACGTCGTAGGGGACGATGCCGGCGTGGCTGTTGCCCCGGGGGGTGTCGCGGGTGCCCGTCACCGCCAGGCGGGAGGCCTGGTAGGCCAGGTGGGCGGCCTGGGCCTGGAGCATGTTCACGACGATGTGCTGCCCCTCGCCCGTGCGCTCCCGGTGGAGGAGCCCCTGCAGGATGGCCTGGACCGCGTACAGGGCGGTCACCAGATCCGCATTGCTCACCGGGTGCTTGGTGGGGGGCTGGCCGGGGAAGCCGGTCATGACGGTGGCGCCCCCCATGTGCTGGAGCAGCAGGTCGTAGCCGGGGCGCTCGGACCAGCCGGGGGTGCCGGTGCCGAAGGCGTGGATGCCCACCGAGACGAGCCGGGGATGCCGGGCGTGGAGCGCCTCGGGGTCCAGGCCGAGCCGCGCGCCCACGCCGGGGCGGAAGTTCTCGACCACCACGTCGGCGTGGGCGAGCAGGGCGTCGAGGACCCGCCGCCCGGCCTCCGTCTTCAGGTCGAGGACGATGGAGCGCTTGTCCCGGTTGGCGGCGAGGAAGTACGAGCTGTCGCCGTCCACCACCGGGCCGAAGCGGCGGGTCTCGTCGCCGCCGGGGGGCTCGACCTTCACCACCTCGAAGCCCTGGTCGGAGAGGTGCTGGGTGGCCCATGGACCCGCCAGCACGCGGGTGAGGTCCAGGATGCGGATGGGGGACATGGCGGGGCTCCACACAGCGAGGGCGGCGAGGGGACGCTACCGTGGAGGGGAACCCGGCGGCCCGTGTCGGGGTCCTCGGGTGGTGCGGAGGTGGCATGCTGTGGTGGTTGGCGTGGTGGGGCCTGGCGGTGGGTGCGCCGACGGTGACCGGGCCCGACTCCACCGAGTCCATCACCCTGGGGGACGACGCCTCCGACGCGGTGGAGCAGGGGCGCCGGGATCTGGAGGCGGGGCGCTTCGACGCCGCCGGGCGGGCCTTCCGGGCCCTCGCCGAGGCCGGCGGGGGGCCCGGGATCCGCTACCTCGAGGCGCTGGCCTGGTACGAGGGCGGGCAGGTCCGACGGGCCCGGGCGGCCCTGGAGCCCGTGCTGGGGCCGCTCGACGATCGGGGCGAGGCGCTGGCGCTCTACGCCCTGATCCTGGCCGATCTGGGCCGCGGCGACGAGGCCCTCGGGGTGCTGGACCGGGCGGCGGCCCGCGCCGAGGCGTCCGGCGACACCGCCCTCCAGGCCCGGGTGCTGGTGGATCGGGGGCTGGTCCAGCTCGACCGGGGGGCCCTGGGCGAGGCCGAGCGGCTGTTCACCGCCGCCCGGGACCGGGCGGCCTCCGCCGGCGACGACGCCACCCGCGAGCTGGCCGAGGAGAACCTGGCGACCCTGGGGGTGCTCCGCGGCGGGGGCGCGGGTGGCGACGTCCTGTCCACCGTGGCGGCCCACCTGCGCGACGGCGACGTGGAGGCGGCCCGGGCGGCGGTCCCGCGACCGCCCGAGACGGATCGGCGGGGCACCGTCCGCGCGCTGCTGGCCGACGCCCTCATCGACCGGGTCACAGGCGCCTTCGACGCCGCCCACCACAAGCTCCTGGCCGCCCTTGGAGCGGCCCGGCAGGGCGGCATGATCCGGGAGACCGGGGCCGTCCTGGCCGAGCTCGGCACCCTCTACAGCCTGGCCGGCCGCTTCGACATGGCCCTGCAGAGCCTCCAGGAGGCGGTGGGCCTGGTGGCCGGCACCAGCTTCCGCCTGCGCGAGGTGGCCTACCGGGTCGAGGCCGGGCGGGCGGCGGTGCAGCTCGGCGACCTCCAGCAGGCCAGGGATCAGCTCGCGGCGGCCGCGGTGGTGGCGGAGGGGACGGAGCACCCGCTGGGGAAGGCCCGGATCGCCGAGCTCCAGGGGCAGATCGCCGCGGAGCAGGGGCGGGTCGACGAGGCGGCGGCCCGCTTCGAGGAGGCCCGCGGCCTGTACGTGGACAAGGGGCACCCCCTGGACGCCGCCCGCGTGGCCACCGATCTGGCGCGGCTCTTCGCCGGCCGCGACGAGGCGGCGCGGGCCCGCTGGGCGGCGCTGGCCGAGGGGCACTTCGCGGTGGGGCGCAACCCCGCCGGCCCGGCCCACGTCCGGGTCGCCTCCGGGCTGGGCTTCGTGGAGCGGGAGCAGCTCGACGCCGCGCTCGCGGCCTTCCTGGAGGCCGCCCGCCTGGCCGAGGCCCTGGACACGGACCGGGGGCGTCAGATCGCCGCCCACGCCCGGGAGAACGCGGCCCAGGCGCTGAAGGCGCTGGGGCACACCGACGAGCTCGCCGACGAGATGGCCCAGGCCACCGAGCTCGAGGCGGTCATGGCCCGACAGGAGGCCTTCTCGGCGGCGGAGGCCCGCTACGATCGGGCGCGAGAGGCCTTCGACCGCGGGGATCACCAGGCGGCCCGCGAGGGGTTCGACGGGGCGGTCACGGCGTTCCGGGCCCTGGGTGAGACCGGCTACGCCGCCACCGCCCGGCGGGGAAGGGGGTGGGCCTCCCGCAACCTGGCCCTCCGGCTGCCACCCGCGCGCGCCGTGCCCCTGTTCCGCCAGGCCGCCGCCGATGGCCTGGCCGCCGGGGACGCCGAGCTCCAGGCCCGGGGCCTGGTCGGGCTGGCCCTCTCCACCGCCGCCCTCGACGGCAAGGATGCGGTGGAGCGGCTGACCGAGGCGGCCGAGGCGGCCGAGACGGCGGGGCTCCCCGAGGAGGCCGGGCGGTGCCTGGCCGAGGTCGCCGAGCGGGCCGAGTCCCTCGAAGCGCGCGCCGGGGCGGCGCGCCGGGTCATGGAGCTCCGGGGACCCGGGGATCCCGAGGCGGTCTACGCGATGTACAGCGTGGCGGTCGATGCCTACAACGACGGGGACCACGCCCTGGCCCTGGCCCTGGCGCGCGAGATCGCCCCGCACGCCGGGGATCTGGCCGACAGCGTGGAAGCGGTGCGCAGCGCGGCCCAGGAGGCCATGGGCTCCCGGTGAGCGGCGGGCGCAGGCGACGGCCCCAGCGCCGGGCTACGCGGCCCCGCCTTGGACGAGGTGAGGACGGGATGGCCATCCGGGTGAAGAAGCTGGCGCGCGAGCTCCGCTGCCGGCCCGAGCAGGTGCTGTCGGCCCTGTCCATCCTCGGCTTCGACCGGTACCGCTCTCCGATGGACATGCTGCCGGACCGGCCGGCCGACGAGGTCCGGCGCATGGCCCGCCGGGGACGCCTCCCCGAGGTGGAAGCCCCGCGAAAGCAGCCTCCCCAGCCCGCGCGGGCCCCGGCCCCGCCTCCCGAGGACGACCTCATGGCGCGGCTCGTTCCCGGGGTGGTCCCCCAGCGCGGGGCCGATGCCCAGCCGCGCTCCCCCCTCGACACCCCCCTCGACCAGGTCGTGGACTCGGCCGGTGCCCAGGGCACGCCAACCGATGCCGTCACCGAGGCGGCCTCGGAGGCCGCCCGGGCCATCCGGGACGAGGAGGCCCGCCAGCAGGCCCGCGCCCGGGACCTGGCGGCCCGCGCCCGCGAGCTCGAGGCCGAGGCGGCCCAGCTCCGCGAGGAGGGGGCGGCTCTCCGGGCCCAGCGGGACGCCCTCCAGGCCGAGATCGACCGGGCGCGCCAGGCCCTCGATGATCGCGCGCGGGCCCTGGACGCCCTCGAGGCCGGGGGCACCCCGGTGGCACGCCTCCTCGAGGAGCGGGGCCTCCGCGGCGCCGACGAGCAGGGCCGTGCCCTGTCGGCCCTGGCGAGGGCCCGCCTCCTGGACCCCCTCCTGGAGCGGCTGCGGGTGGTGGATCCCGCGCCGGTCCGGGCCCTGCTCCGGGATCGCCTGCTCCTCGTGGGTGGGCCGGTCCCCGACCTGGACGGTCCTGCCACCGTGGTGGTCCCCGAGGACCGGGCCGACATCCCCGGGGGCTCGGGGCTCGCCCGGCTCCGGGACGATCTCTTCGGCGAGCTCCTCCTCTCGGGGCTCCGGCGGGTGCGGATCGTCGGCGGTCCTCCCGCCCTGCTCCGCCTGCTGCGCGACGGGGTCGACCCGCGGATCGATCTGGACGTGGTCCCCGGCCGCCGTCGCGAGGCCGACGTGGCCCGACACGACGTGGCCGGACGCGACGCCGTCCTCTTGTGGCAGGTCACGCCCACGCCCGACGCCCGCTCGGTGTACGATGCCGCGGACGCCGTCGTGATCGGCATCGAGACGCCCACCCTGGCCGGGCTCCTGGCCGGCGTCCGGGCCGGGCTGCGGGAGGACTGACCGCGGCCCACGGGCTCCCGGTTGCCAGGACCGTCCCCGGCTGGCCTTGACCCTCGGGGGGTTCCTCCCTACGTTGGGCGATGTACCCATCCGGTCCCTCGGCCCGCCGAGCGCATCCGCGCGTCGACGCGAGCCTGGGACGCAAGGACACCGGCCTCGCCGGTGAGGAGGCCCCATGCCGCGCCGTACCGTGATCCCCGACCCCATCCAGCCACGGCGCCGACGCGACCGCAAGAGCGGTCCCAAGGGCTCCTCGGGTCCCAAGGGTCACAAGGGCGGGAAGAAGCCGCACCGCACCGATCCCCGCGTGCGCGCCCGGGCCGAGAAGCTGGCCGCGAACGGCATGCCCTTCCAGATGGCCATGGCGGTGGCCCTCGGTCGCGTCTCGCTCAATGACGCGCTCGAGCGGCTCGCCCGCCAGGACAAGGTCGACAAGACCATGGAGGAGCACGACCTCTCCCGGGCCCTGGCCACCCAGGTGGTCATCGGCCACGCCGATCTGGACAAGGTCCTGGCCCGCCGTCGCATGCAGGAGCACCGCGAGGAGAACCGCCTCCGCTCCTGCCTCGAGCAGGCCCGGGAGTCGGGTGAGCCCCTCGCGGTGGCCCTGCACGGCGACCGCAAGGTCATCGGCAAGGTGATCCAGGTCGAGCAGTACGAGGTGGTCTTCGAAGACGGCGACGGCGAGCAGCACCGCGAGCACAAGCTGCAGCTCAAGTTCGCCTGGGACCCGGCGGAC
>CAZPJM010000307.1:0-6133 GCA_964586865.1 uncultured Enterobacteriaceae bacterium | reverse complement strand
GGTCGGGCGGGGCGTCCGGGGGGAGGGGCCCGTGGTGGTGGAAGCACACGGTGCGCAGGGCGTCGAGGGCGGTGGCGGCGACCTCCCACCGGGGCTCGCGCTCCCAGGCCCGCGCCAGGGTGGGGATGGCCTGGGCCTGCCCCCAGGTGCGGAGCCGGAGCAGCGCCGCATCCCGGACCCGGGGGTGGGGGTCGTCGGTGGCCAGGGCCCGGACCCGGTCCAGGTGGCGGACCAGATCGTCGGCCGAGAGGAACTGCACGGCGGCGGCCCGGCGGTCGGGATCGGCGGCGTCCAGGAGCCCGGCCGGCCTGGGCCGGGACTCGGAGCAGCCGGCGAGCGGGAGGAGGAGGGCGACGAGCGGGAGGGCGACGAGCAGGGAGCGCATGGGGCAGGCCTATCCCGGAGCCCCCCGGAGGGCCGGGCGGGGGTCGCGGGTTAGGGCGGCCGGCACCTCTGGAGGCCCCGTGCGTTCCGTCCTGGCATCCCTCGTCCTGCTCGCCCCCATGGCCGTCCTCTCGGCGCCGGCCCACGCCGCCGAGGCGCCCGACGACCCCTTCCTCTGGCTCGAGGAGGTCGCGAGCGAGGAGGCCCTGGCCTGGGCCCGCGACCGCAACGAGGCCACCGTGGCCGCCGTGGGCGCCGATCCGGGCTTCGAGGCGCTGCGGGAGCGGCTGCTGGCCATCTACGACTCGGACGAGCGGATCCCGTACCCGGGGGTCCGGGGCGAGCACTGGTACAACTTCTGGCGGGATGGCGAGCACCCGAAGGGCGTGTGGCGCCGCACCACCGCCGAGGCCTACCGGGCGGGCGGGGACGTGGACTGGGATGTCCTGGTCGACGTGGACGCCCTGGCGGCCGAGGAGGGCGAGAGCTGGGTGTGGAAGGGCGCCACCTGCCTGCCCCCCGCCTACGAGCGCTGCCTGCTCTCCCTGTCCCGCGGCGGGGCCGACGCCACCGTGGTGCGCGAGCTCGACCTCCCGAGCCGCTCCTTCGTCGAGGACGGCTTCGTGCTCCCCGAGGCCAAGAGCTCGGTGGACTGGGTGGACCGGGACACGGTGCTGGTGGGCACCGACTTCGGCGAGGGCAGCCTCACCGACTCGGGCTACCCCCGGGTGGTCAAGCGCTGGCGGCGCGGCACCCCGCTCTCCGAGGCCGAGGTCCTGTTCGAGGGCGAGACGGCCGATGTGGCGGTGGGGGCTGGTCACGACCACACCCCCGGCTACGAGCGCACCGTCGTCTACCGCTCCATGACCTTCTACTCGAACCGGGTGTGGGTCCTGCACCCGAAGAAGGGCCTGGAGGAGGTCCGCAAGCCCGACAGCGCCAATGCCCGCATCTGGCGCGACCACGTCCTCATCGAGCTGCGCGAGGACTGGGAGGTGGCGGGCCGGACCTGGCCGGCGGGCAGCCTGCTGGCCGCGCCGTACAAGACCTGGATGAAGGGCAAGGACAAGGGGCTCGTCGCCCTGTTCACCCCCACCGAGACCACCTCGCTGGCGGGCTACTCCACGACCCGGAGCCACCTGGTCCTCAACGTGCTCGACGACGTGAAGAACCGCCTCTCGGTGCTCACGCCGGGCCGCAAGGCCTGGGACGAGGCGCCCCTGCCCATCACCGAGGACGGCATCCTGCGGGTGAGCGCCAGCGCCCAGGACGACGACCACAACGACCGCCTCTTCCTGACGGTCTCGGGCTACACGACGCCCACCACCCTGATGGAGCTGGACCTGGCCGGCCCGCGCGAGCCCACCACCCTGCGCAGCCTCCCCGCCTTCTTCGACGCCGAGGGGCTCGAGGTGACCCAGCACTTCGCCGAGAGCGCCGACGGCACACGGGTGCCGTACTTCCAGGTGGCGCCGGCCGATCAGGACGGCCCGCTGCCCACCCTCCAGCACGGCTACGGCGGCTTCGAGATCGCCCTGCTCCCCGGCTACGTCGCCTCGGTGGGCACGGCCTGGCTCGAGAAGGGCGGGGTCTACGTGGTGGCCAACATCCGCGGCGGCGGCGAGTACGGCCCGCGCTGGCACCAGGCCGCCCTCAAGGACCAGCGCCTGCGCGCCTACGAGGACTTCGCGGCCGTGGCCCGGGACCTGGTGGACCGCGGGGTCACCACCCACGACCAGCTCGCCACCCGAGGCCGCTCCAACGGGGGCCTGCTCATGGGCAATATGCTCACGCTCTACCCGGAGCTGTGGGGCGCCATCCACTGCGCGGTCCCCCTGCTCGACATGCGCCGCTTCCACACGCTGCTGGCCGGCGCCTCGTGGATGGGGGAGTACGGCAACCCGGACGATCCCGAGCAGTGGTCGTTCATGAAGGCCTGGTCGCCCTACCACAACGCCGATCCGGAGGGCGCCGACTACCCGCCCATCCTCTTCACCACCTCGACCCGCGACGATCGCGTCCACCCGGGCCACGCCCGCAAGATGGCGGCCCTGCTCCTGGAGGGCGGCGAGGACGATGTCCTCTACTACGAGAACATCGAGGGGGGCCACGGTGGCGCCGCCGACAATGCCCAGCGCGCCTTCATGGACGCCCTGGCCTACACCTTCCTGTGGGAGACGGTGACGACGGGCCAGGCCCCCGCGGCGCCGGCCGATGGGGCGGGCGAGCCCGAGGAGTGATCACCACGGGATGGGGGCGCCGGCGTAGTCCCGGAAGCACCCGGTGTCGTCCGGGGTGAGCCCGTCCAGCACGCCGAGGAGCTGGCGGGCGCTCTCGTCGGCGGTGGCGGTGTAGCGGCCCCGGGCGTAGGGCCGGGTGAGGTCGGTCTCGATGGTGCCGGGGTGCAGGGCGGTCACCACGGCGTGGGGGCGGCTGCGGGAGAGCTCGAGGGCCGCGTTGCGCACCACCTGGTTCAGGGCGGCCTTGCTGGCCCGGTAGGTGGTCCAGCCGCCGAGGCCGTTGTCGCCGATGCTGGCCAGGCGGGCCGACAGGACGCCCACCGCGCTCCGACGGCGGCGGGGAAGGAGGGGGGTCAGGTGCTTGAGGGCCAGCGCCGGGCCGATGGCGTTGACGGCGAAGCCCCGCGCCATCACCGCCGGGTCCAGCTCCCGCAGGGCGCGCTCGGGGGGGTGGCCCTCGACGGTGAGCACCCCGGTGGCCACGAGCAGCAGGTCGAGCTCGACGCCCTCGAGGCGCGCGGCCAGCCGCTCGAGGGAGGCCTCGTCGGTGAGATCGACGCCGTCCTCGCGCCGGGAGACGGCCAGGACGCGCTCGCAGGCGGGATCGGCCTCGAGGGCGCGGACGAGGGCGGCCCCCAGGCCGCCGGTGGCGCCGAGGACCAGGGCGGTGGTGGGCATGGGCACCTCCAGGAGGGGGTTGTGGCCCCGGGAGGCCGCCCCGGCCAGGGCCGAGGGGTGGGGGAGGGGGGACGGGTTACGCCGCTGGACCGCGACCCCGGAGGTGGGATGGGCGTGCGCTACGACCGGGTGGTGCTGCAGGATCGCGACACGGGCGAGCCCCTGGCCACCGTCCCCATCAGCCGCGGCCGCACGGTCTACGCCGCCTTCGAGGCCGCGGGCCGGCGCCTGCCCACCCGCTGCCGGGGGAGCGCCATCTGCGGGCTGTGCCGGCTCGACATCCACGAGGGCCGGGTGGACCCGCCGCGCCGGGACCCGGACGAGGACGCCCTGCTGGACCGGGTGGCCCCGGAGGAGCCCACGTCCCGGCTGGCGTGTCGGATCCGGCCGGCCGAGGGGGAGGAGCGGCTGGTGGTGGGGATCGGACGGGCCCGCTGGGAGGCGGCCGAGGCGCTGCGGGCCCGGCAGTGAGGGCCGATCCGGGGGCTGACTCCGCGGCCGATCCCCGGGCCGATCCCCGGGTCGAGACGCCGATCAGGCCCGGCCCTCGGCCCGGGCGATGGCCTCCTCGCAGACCTCGGTGAAGAGGGCGCCGGGGTCGATGACGGGGTGGAGCCGCTTGGCGATGCTGTAGATGCCGCCCAGGCTCCGGTGCAGGAAGATGACGTCGGGCGGGACGCGGACGTTGGGGAAGTTGCCCAGGTTGCGGCCCACGGGGCGCATGGTCTGGATGATGTCGTCCTCGTCGGAGCCCAGCCGGATGGGCCCCCGGCGGAGGTGGCCGGCGAGGGCGTCGAAGAAGGCCCACAGGGCCTCCTCGGTCCGGGGGTCGTCGCCCACCAGGGCGCCCATCTCGCGGGACTCGGCCAGGGCCAGCGCGCGGTCCCCGTCGATGGCGGCCTTGGCGATGCGGCAGTACCGCCCGATCCAGAACTCGTCGAAGCGCTTGACGCAGCCGAAGTCGAGCAGGCCCACCCGGCCGTCGGGCTCGAAGAGGTAGTTGCCGGGGTGGGGATCGGCGTGGAGGGTCCGGTTGCGGAAGGCCATCGTGTAGTAGAGGCGGGCCAGGGTGTCGCCGGCGCGCTGCCGGGCCTCGGGCGAGGCGGTCTCCTCGAAGGTGGCGACGTGCACCCCGGGCATGCGGTCCATGGTGAGCACCCGCTCGGTGCTGTGGCTGCCGTGGACCCGCGGCACCCGCACGTCGGGGTCGTCCTTCCACTGCTCGTGGAAGATGTGGATGTTGGCGGCCTCCTGCAGGTAGTCCAGCTCCTCCTCGAGGCGGGCCTGGATCTCGGCGAAGGCGGCGTCCACCTCGGCCTTGTCCCGGCGGATGACCCGGCTGCCCAGCAGCACCGCCTTCAGGGCCATCAGGTCGGTCTTGACGCTGTCATCGATGCCGCGATGCAGGACCTTGACCACCACCTCGGTGCCGTCGGGCAGGGTGGCGCGGTGGGCCTGGGCCAGCGAGGCGGTGCCCAGGGGCGTCTCGTCCACGTGGGCGAAGGCCTGGTCCAGGGGGCGCTCCAGCTCGCGCTCGATGTCCTCGCGGATGACGTCGAACGGGACGGGCTCGGCATCCTTCTCGAGGCGGGAGAGCTGCTGGGCGACCTCGGGGGGCAGGTCCAGGCTGCGCGCGGCCATGGCCATGCCCTGGCCCACCTTCATGGCGGCGCCCTTGAGGCGGCTCATGGCGTCGACCACGCGCTCGGTGTTCTCGACGTGGAGCTTGTCGAGCGCCTTCTTCGAGAGCTCGCCGGGCTCGCCGCGGAAGGCCGACTTGACCCGCTCGCCCAGGTAGGACGAGGTCACGCGGCTGGTCAGGGAGGTGAGGCGGGCGAGGCGGCCGAACCGGGACGGGCGCTTGTCGGCCATGAGGCCTCCGGTAGAGGCCAGGACGTAACCACGGCCCTCCGGCTGGACACGGGGGCGCAACGGCGGAGAGCAGGGTCGGCGGGCCAGGCTACGAGGCGGACCCGGGCAGGGGGGCCCAGACGTCGACGGTGAGGCCGGGGGGGCCGGAACGGGTCAGGGTGGCGCCCATCCGGCGGGTGAAGAGCCCCACCAGGCTGCTGCCGAGGCGTCCGGCGTGGCCCTCGATGCCCTCGGGGTAGCCGGGCCCGTCGTCGGCGATCTGGAGCAGGACGCCCCCGTGGCAGGCGCGCAGGCTCACCCGCAGGTCGCAGCCGGTGGGCAGCACCGCGTGCTCCACGGCATTGCTGACGAGCTCGTTCAGGACGAGGCCCAGGGGCAGGGCCACCTCGTCGGGGAGGAGGAGCTCGTCGGCTTCCACCTGGAGCTGCCCGGGGGCGAGCAGGCGCTCCCACGGGGCGAGCAGGCCCTCGAGCCAGGGGCCGGCGGCGAGGCGGTGGCCACCGGGGGTGCGGGAGAGGCGCTCGTAGAGCACTGCGAAGCTTCGCAGGCGCTCCTCGCTGCGGATCAGGGCCTCGCGGGCCGGCCCGGAGAGGCGGCCGGCCTCGAGCCGGAGGAGGGAGCAGGCCAGGGCGAGGTGGTTCTTGACGCGGTGGTGGGCCTCGCGCATGCGGGATTGCTCGTGGGTCGCGTCGTGGAGCTGCACGGCGGCGCGGGGCAGCCCGCTGGCGCTGGGGGCGGCGGGCGCCAGGCGCAGATCCCAGGCCTGGCCCTCGTGGGAGAGCTGGATGGACACGGGCTCCCCGGCCAGCGCCCGGCCCACGGCGCGGGCGACCCGGTCCCGGAGGGGGGCGGGGAAGAGGGCCTGGAGGGTGGGGTGGGGGGCGTGCGCGGCGGCGGAGCCGGGGAAGAGGACGGCCGGATCGCCGCCCGAGACCTGGAGGGTGCCGTCGGCGGTGAGC
>CAZPJM010000306.1:0-6144 GCA_964586865.1 uncultured Enterobacteriaceae bacterium | reverse complement strand
CCGTGGCCCGGTTCCAGGGGCCCGGGGGCGGCGGCGCGTGGGGCAATGGGGCCCGGACGGTGCTGGTCCGGGCCGACGATCCGGCGGCGGTGGACCGGGCCCGCGAGGCCCTGGGCCGCGACCCGCGCGAGGAGCCGGGCTGCGTGTGGGACGGGGCCGGCGGGAGCCTCTCGTCGTCCGGGAAGATGGCGCATGCCCTGGCGCTCGGGGCGGTGGCGCCGCGGGCCGACCGCACCTTCCAGGAGGCCCACCCGGCGGTGGTGGCCCCGGATGGTCGGGTGCTGGCCCGCCGGGTCCTCCCCGAGGACGAGCCCGACCTGGCGGAGCTCATCGACCGGGTGCGCGCCCGGACGGGCTGCGGCGCCCTGGCCGGGTGGGCCCTGGGACTTCGTCGGGAGCCTCCGGCCGCGCGGCCCGGGGATGCGGTGCGGGTCTGGCGCGGGGCCCGGCTCGACGCCCTGCTCCTCGGTCCTCACCTGGTGACCCGGTGAGCCGCGAGGCCGCCTTCGTGCCCGGTGCGCCCACCGGTGAGCCGGCCTGGCGGATCCTGGGCGAGGTGGTCCTGCTCTGGCTCGCCGTCAACCTCCTGATCCGCGGGATCCGCCTCGTCTGGCAGGCCGGCCTGCTGGGGTCCGGGGGCTGGAACGATCTGATCCTCGGCCTCGTGCCCGTGCTCTTCCTGTACGCCCCCGTGCTGATCTGCCGGCTCCGCGGCGTCGATTCCTGGAGCTACCCCCTGGCGGTCCCCGCGCTGCGGGATCCGGTGTGGCGCCGCGCCATGGTCCTCAATGGGATCCTCATCGGGGCCGTCGTGGTGCCCTTCGTGGTCGGCTACCACCTCTGGCACGTCCACCTCCTCGGCGATGTCCGCCTCGGCGACGGCTTTCCCGTCCGATGGCCCACCGTCCCGGGCCTCCTCCTCCTGGTCGGCTACCACCTCTTCTTCGTCGCCATCCCCGAGGAGTTCTTCTACCGGGGCTACCTCCAGACCCGCATCGACGAGGCCTTCTCGGGCCGGGCCCGGCTCCTGGGGGCGGTGGTGGGACCGGGGCTGCTCATCGCCACCGTCCTGTTCGCCTTCGGCCACAGCATCGTGGTCTTCCGACCCTGGCACGCCGCCATCATCGTGCCCGGCTTCGCCTTCGCCTGGCTCCGCGCCCGCACCGGCGACACCATGGCGGGCGCCCTCTTCCACGCCTGGTGCAACGTGACCGTCACGGTCCTCGACATCCTCTACGGCCTCCAGGCGCCATGAGCCTCCGTCGCGGATCCCGGGCCGCGGCCGGTCCTGCGCGGGCCGCTTCGGTACGCCGGGAACCCGAGCGGGGGCGTCTTGGTCGGAGGTGGAGGCCCGGGGTATAGTCGCGCCCGGCGTGTCCGATCCCTACAAGGGGTCGTCGGGGTCCGGACCGGACCCGGGGCGCCCCGGCCCGTGCCGGCAGCGGGCCCAAGGACTGGATCGGGAGTCTCATCGTGGAAGCGTGCCCCTTCTGTGGCGGCGAGGTCGAGGAGTCGGTCGTCCTCTACGGCGGCACGTGCCCCCACTGCTTTGCCCACATCCCGGGCGAGGAGGCGGCCACCGATCCCGGCGAGGAGGTCGCCCAGGCCCAGGCCGAGCAGGACCGCCGGCGGGCCCGTCGCCGGGCACTCCTTCCCCTGCTGGTGGTGGCCCCGGTGGTCCTGATCCTGGCGGGGGTGGCGACCTGGCTGGTCCTGCGCCCCGAGCCCGAGCTGGCGGTCCTGGACCTGGACGCCGGCGAGTTCTACATGCCCGACGCCGACGTGCTGGTGGTGGCCCACACCGAGGACGAGCCCCCCGCCGACGCCACCGAGGAGCCCGCCGGCGACACCTCGGCCGACGGCGTGGCCGACGCCGGGAACGGTGGCGCCGTCGCATCCCGCGGCTCGGCCGGCACCAAGGCGGCGGCCCGCCAGGTCGACCCGAAGGTCGAGGCCCCCGTCCTCCGCAAGCCGCGTCTGTCGGGCGCCTCCGACGACGACGAGCTCCTCGCCGAGCTCAGCCAGGTCGAGGTCACCGACGCCACCCGCCAGATCCGCGGCGGCACCGCGGACCTGGGCGAGACGCCCGAGCTCGAGACCAACCTGAAGATCAGCAGCAGCGCCCCCCGCGACGGCGTCGGCACGGGCTTCCAGATGGATGTGGGCTCGGTCTCCCAGTCCGCCGCGCCCCTCTCCAACCCGACCCTCATCGGTCGCATGGTGCAGCGGGTCCTGCGTCGGCAGCTCCCCCGGCTGCGCACCTGCTACGACCGGGTGCTGCGGGCCCGGCCCGACCTCGAGGGCTCCTGGGTCCTCACCTTCACCATCGAGACCGACGGCTCGGTCCGCAAGGCCACCGCCATCCCCGAGGGCGCCTCCGACGCCACCTTCGAGCAGTGCCTCGAGTCCCGGATGACCGCGTGGCAGTTCGAGCGGATCACGAAGCCCCAGCCGGTCAAGAAGACGGTGCCGTTCGAGGCGCGCTGAGGGCGCCTGTCCGGGGCGTCCCGCCGCTCCTGCTCGTCCCACCGGCCCCACCCGGCCCGCCGACGGGCTCGGTCCGACCCGACGGCGGCGCCCATCTCAGCACCAGGGCATCGGTGCCGTCGCGGTAGTAGCGGGGGCGGACGCCGGCCTCGGACCAGCCGGTGCTCTGGTAGAGGGCCCGGGCCGCGGTGTTGTCGACCCGCACCTCGAGGAAGGCCGCCGAGACCCCCCGGCGGATCCAGGCGGCCTGCGCCGCGGTCACCAGCCTCGCCCCGAGCCCCCGACGCCGCGCCGCCGGGTGGACGGCCAGGGTCAGGATCTCGGCCTCGTCGACGACGCAGGTGGACAGCAGGTGCCCCGTCACCCGGCCCTGCCAGGACACCACCAGCGAGAGGCTGGTGGGGCGCGCCAGGTGACGGGCCACCGTGGGCAGGGGCCAGCTCCCCGGCGCCGTGAGCCCCTCGATGCGGGCCACGGCGAGGGCATCGTCGGCGGTGGCGCGCCGGATCACCGGGGGCCCTGCAGGGGGATCCGACGGACGCGGAAGCGGGGACGGACCTGGGCGAGCAGGGCGTGGGTCGCCGCCAGCCAGCCCGCCGCATCGGAGGGATCCTCGGGCAGGTTGCGGGCCAGGTAGCGCTCCACCACCAGGCGCTGGGCCAGGGTCTGGGCCAGGGCGGTCTCGTCCCGGCCCCAGAGCTGCTGGAAGGCCCGGAAGCCCTCGGCGCCCCCCAGGCGCTCCCGCAGCGCGGTCAGCCGGGCCGCCACCTCGCGGGGGGAGGGCTGGTACAGGTCCACCGAGCCGGCCAGGGCCCGCACCAGGGCGGCCTCCTCCAGGCGCTCGGCCGGGGTCCCGTGGGTGGGGGCCCAGAAGGGGAGGGGACTGCGGTCCAGGTTGGCGAGCACCGCCTCGAACCGCAGGTCCGACTCCAGGACCAGCTCGTCGTCCACCACGATGGCGACCCGATCGACCACCCCGGCCGGCGCCCGGGCGGGGACCAGCAGGGCGAGGAGCAGCGCGAGCGCGGGCCGTGACATCGCCCACCGGTAGCACGCCCCGGGCGATCCGTTGCGCGCCCGACGGGCACCCGGGTTATGCGGGCCGGCCGTGCGTGACGGTCTCGTCACGGCCACCTCGCCTGGAGGACGTCGATGATCGAGGCCCGGGGCCTCACCAAGCGCTACGGCCGCATCACGGCCGTCGACGGCGTGGATCTCGACATCCACGAGAGCGGAGTGGTCGGCTTCCTCGGGCCCAACGGCGCCGGGAAGACCACCACCATGCGCATGCTGACGGGCTTCCTGCCCATGACCGACGGCACCGCCCGGGTGGCGGGCTTCGACGTCTTCGACCAGCCCCGCCAGGTCAAGGCCCGGGTCGGGTACCTCCCCGAGACCCCGCCGCTCTACCCCGAGCTCACCGTGGGCGAGCAGCTCGCCTTCGTCGCCGAGATCCGGGGCATCCCCGCCGCGCGGCGCCTGGATCGGGTGGGCCAGGTGATGGAGCGCGTGGGCCTCCGCGAGATGGAGCGCCGGGTCACCGGCGCCCTGTCCAAGGGCTACCGCCAGCGGGTGGGATTGGCCCAGGCCCTCCTCCACGACCCCCGCGTGCTCATCCTCGACGAGCCCACCAGCGGACTGGACCCGGCCCAGCTCGTGGGGATCCGCGCCCTCATCCGCGAGCTGGCCCGGGACCGGGTGGTCATCCTGTCCACCCACGTCCTCGCCGAGGTCGCGGCCCTGTGCCAGCGGGTGATCCTCATTCACCGGGGGCGCATCGTGGGCGACGGCACCGTCGACACCCTGGCCACCCAGGCGGGCGCCGGCCCATGGGTCGAGCTCGTGGCCGATGGCCCCACCGAGGACGCCACCGCCAGGCTCGCCGCCCTGCCCCAGGTCGAGGGGGTCCGCCGGCTCTCCGACCGCGATGGCCATGCGCGCCTCCGCCTCGAGGGCGGCGCCGGGCTGCCCGGTGCGGTGGCGGCCCTGGCCGCCCGCGAGGGCTGGACCGTCCACGCCCTCATCCCCCACGCCGCCTCCCTCGAGGACGTCTTCCTCTCCCTGGTCGAGGTGGAGCCATGAGCGCCCCCGAGACGCCCCTCGCCGAGTCCGCCTCGACCGAGGCCCGCCCGGCCGCGCCGGCCGCCCCGGTCCCCGGCCTGCTGGGGGCCACCCTGGCCATCGCGCGCAAGGAGCTGCGGATCCTCTTCCTCTCGCCCCTGGCGTGGGTCTTCCTGGCCGCCTTCCTCTTCCTCGGGGGCGTCTTCTTCCACCTGGGCCTGGCGGTCAGCGGCGAGGCCTCCATGCGGCCGGTCCTGGGCAACCTGGCCATCGTGCTCCTCTTCTGCCTGCCGCTCGTCACCATGCGCACCTTCTCCGAAGAGACCCGGGTGGGCACCCTCGAGCTGCTCATGACCGCCCCCATCCCCCTCGGCGCGCTGATCCTCGGCAAGTGGCTGGCGACGCTGGCCCTGTGCGGGGCGCTCCTGCTGCTGACGCTGCCCTACCCGGCCATCCTGTTCCTCTACGGCACCCCCGACCCCGGCGCCCTCTTCACCGCCTACCTGTCGCTGGGGTTGCTGTGCGCCGCCTTCTCGGCCGCCGGCCTCTTCGTGAGCAGCGTGGCCCGCGACCAGATGGTGGCCGGCGTGGGCACGGTCCTGCTGCTGCTGCCCTTCTGGCTCGCCGACGCGGCCCGTGACCTGCTCCCCGACTGGCTCGGCCCGGTGCTCGACCGGCTCAGCCTCCTCGAGCACGTGCGTGGCTTCTCCCGCGGGGTGGTGGACACGGCCGATCTGGTGTGGTTCGCCGGCTTCACCGGCGTCTTCCTCTTCCTCACCTGGCGCTCCCTCGAGAGCCGGAGGTGGCGATGAGGGCCGGGCTCCAGCGGCGGCTGGCCACCGGCACCAACGCCGTGCTGGTGGCGCTCTTCGTCGTGGCCACCACGGTGCTCGTCGTGGATCTGGCGGCCCGCTTCCGCGAGCGGGTGGACCTGTCTTCCGACGGCGTGGCCACCCTGCAGCAGGACACCCTGGCCGCCCTGGCCGCGGTCGACGCCCACGACGGCATCGTCGAGGTCATCGGCACCAGCCACCAGCGTCGCCGCGCCGAGGCCGCCTGGAAGGACCGGCGGGTTCGCGACCTGCTGCGGGAGCTCGAGCTCGAGAGCCCCACCATCGTCACCACCTGGGTGGACCTGGACCGGGAGCGCCAGCTCGCCGAGGCCCTCGAGATCACCAACTACGGCACCCTGGTGGTCCGGGCCGGCGACCAGCGGGTGGACTTCCGGGAGCGCGAGGTCTTCCAGCGGGTGCGCGCCGACGGCGGCGACGGGCCCGATCTGGACTTCCGGGGCGAGGCCCTGGTGGCGCGGGGCCTCCAGCAGGTCCTCTCCGGCCGGACCCGGGTGATCTACGTCCTCTCCGGTCACGGAGAGCCCGCCCTGGACGATGCGGGCCCCGAGGGCCTGGGCCGCTTCGCCGAGGTGATGGACCGCCAGGGCTGGGACGTGGAGTCCCTGGACCTGCTCCGTGACCGGGACGACGCCGGCGAGGTGGCCATCCCCGACGACGCCGATGCCGTGCTGCTGATCGCCCCGGACACCGACCTGGACCCCTCCGAGACCCAGGTGCTCCGGGCCTTCGTCCGCCGCGGCGG
>CAZPJM010000305.1:0-6173 GCA_964586865.1 uncultured Enterobacteriaceae bacterium | reverse complement strand
CCCCCGAGGCGGCCCCCGAGCCCGAGCCCCTCCCGCGGAGCGCCTTTGCCGGCGCCTCCGCCTCGTCCCACCTCTCCGAGGAGGATGGCGACAGCTACCCCGCCGAGCACGCCATCGACGGCGACCGGGCCACCGCCTGGTGCGAGGGCGCGGAGGGCCTGGGCGCCGGCGAGTCGATCACCCTCACCCTGAAGAAGCCCACCGAGGTCGCCACGGTGCGCATCGACGGCGGCTACTTCAAGGACGACCGCACCCTCACCAACAATGGCCGCCCCCGCCGCGCCACCCTCGCCGTGGACGGCGGGTCGGCCCGCGAGGTGGCGTTCCCCTTCGTCCCGCTCCGCGAGCACAAGGCCTCCAAGATCCCCGTCAAGCCCGTCGAGGTCTCCATCGCGGCGCCCATCACCTCCCTGACCCTCACCCTCGTGGAGGCCGACGAAGGCCGCTTCACGAAGGACGTCTGCATCTCCGAGATCGCCCTGCTGCCCTGACCGGGATCGCTCGGCCCGATGGCGGTCCCGGGGGCCCAGGCCTCCCCGGTTCCCCTCCAGCGCGGCGGTCGCCGGGCCGATGAAGCGGGTACAGCGTGGAGCTCCGATGCGTCTGCGGGTCCAGTCCGCCTCTCCGTTCTGCCGCAAGGTCCTGGCCGTCCTCCGCCTCCGCGGCGACCGGCCCACCCTGCTGGATGCGCCCCTCTGCCGCGACCTGCGGTCCATCGTGGGCGCGGCGCCGCTCCTCGAGACCCCCTCCGGCGCCCGGGTGGGCCCGGCCGAGATCGTGACCTTCCTGGAGGATCGCCGGGCCGTGCTCCTGCCCGCGCCGCTTCGGGACCGCGCCCTCGACCTGGACGCCCTCGTCGATCTCTACCTGCTCGAGGCGGTCGTCACCGTGCTCGCCGAGCCCGACACCCCCGCCGCCGCCCGCGCCCGGGACACGGCCGACCGCATGCTGGCGCTGCTCGAGGATCGCCTGGACGGGGGGCCCTGGCTGCTGGGGCGCCGGATCACCCTCCCCGATGTGAGCGCCTTCGTGGGCTGCACCGACCTGCAGCGCCTGGGGGTCTCGCTGCCTCCGCGGGTGCGGGCCCACGTGGCGCGGTGCCGGCGGATTCCGGCCCTGGACCGGGTGGCCGACGAGGCCGACGCCCTGTTCGGGGTCCTGGCCGCCCCCCTCGAAGAGGTGCTGCCCCTGGCGGCCTGACCGGCGCCATCACTGGACGGGCGCCATCACTGGACGGGCGCCATCACTGGACGGGCGCCATCACTGGACCGGCGCCTCGTCGGACACGTCGATCTGCAGCGGGAGCGCCCCCAGGGGCGTGTTCACGTCGACGCGGCCGCGGAAGCCCACCGGCACCGGCTTGCGCTGCTGGAGGTTGCGCGCCACCAGGGCCCCGAGCTCGAGAAGGTTGAAGCCCACCGGCAGCGAGACCGTGCGCGTCTCGCCGTCGGCGAGCCGTCCCACCTGGTCGAGGCTTCCATCGGCGACGTCGTAGCCGCCCAGGGAGAGGTCCCAGCCCAGCGCCCCCAGATCCAGGGCCGCGCCGCCCCGGTGGGCGACCTGGATGTCCACCGCCAGCTCGGCCCGGCCGCGCAGCGCGTCCAGCTTCTCGACCCGGACGCCCTCGACCCTCACGTCGGGCCGCCGCAGGACCGGCAGGGTGCCGTCGTGCTCGAAGGGCACGTCGACGATGCCGAGGGGGGTGCCGAAGCCGAGCACGCCCGAGGCGGTGAAGGGAAGGCTCTCCCGGGGGGCCTCGCCCTTGCCGGCGCGGGCGGCCTCGAGGAGATCGGCGAAGGCCAGCCGCACCGGGATGGCCAGCTCCGAGCGGCCGCGGGGCTCCAGCTCCATGCCGTCGGCGTCCTCGCCGGCCAGCAGGTCCCGGCCGTCCACGTCCAGGTCCCAGGCCCAGCGCTCGAGGGAGAGCCCCACCGGGTTGGGGTTCTCGATGTCGAGGACGAGGTCGGCCTCGACCGCCTCCCACGACACGGCCCCCGGCTCGAGCCGATCCACCCGCACCTGGGGGGTGAAGCGGGACAGATCCGGCAGCTTCTTGGGGCAGGCCGAGAGGACCAGCAGGAGGGCGAGGGGCAGGGGGCGCATGGAGACTCCAGGATGCCGGCGTAGCGCGCAGGGGGCGTGTCGTCCCTCCGGGAGCCGGTGGCCGACGGCGGATTATCGGGGCCTCATGCGCCGCTACCTGGACCCGGTCGAGCTCGTCTGGCTGGCCACCGCCCGTCGGCTAGGCCTGGTGGTGCGGCGCCGGCCCGACGTCTTCGCCAGCACCGACGGCCGCGGCACCCTCCTCCTCGGCACCCGCGAGACCCTCGACCCCGACGACCACCTGGCCCAGATGGTGCTGCACGAGATCGGCCACTGGATCGTCAACGGGGCGGGCGCCGAGGGCGAGATCGACTGGGGCTTCCCCCCCATGGAGGGCCTGGACTGGCGGGAGTGGCCCACCCTGCGGCTCCAGGCCTGGCTCGCCGAGCGGCACGGGCTGCGCACGCTCCTCGCCCCCACCACCGATGCCCGGGCCTACTGGGACCGGCTGGGGGATCCGCTGGTGCCCCTCGACGATTCCCCCGAGGAGGCCCGCATCGTGGCGCGCACCCGGGAGGCGGTGGCGGCCAGCGGCCGCGCCCCCTTCCAGCCCGCCCTGGACGAGGCCCTCGCCGCCACGGCCCGACTCGCCGGCATCGTCCGACCGTTCGCCCCCGCGGGCACCCTGTGGGCGGCCCGCTGAAGGCCCTCGTCAGCCGTCGCCCGGCGCCGGCTCCAGGGTGGCGGTGGCGGCGTGGCGGCGGGCCAGGGCGGTGATGTTGGCCCGCGCGTAGGTGTCCACCCCGAAGAAGGCGTGGGTGACCGCCCGGGCGAAGGCGCTCTGCACCCGTCCGACCTCGGTGACCCGCACCCGGGTCGCGCCCTCGCCGGCGGGGGACAGCTCATAGGTCCAGCCCCCCTCGAAGACATGCTTGCGGGAGGGCACCACGGTCCACGCCACCCGCTCCCGCGGCACCATCTCCGCGCGCCGGAGGGTCAGGCGGGTCTCTCCGGTGTGGAGCACCACCACCGGATCGCCGTCGATGGGCGACCCCAGCTCGGCCCGGGTCACGCCCGGCCGCCAGTCTCCCTGGGCCTCCGGCTCGGTGAGCGTCTCCCAGACCGTGTCGTGGGGGACGGTGATGGTGCCGACCGCCACCGCCTCGTAGGTGGGAGGCAGCAGGATCCCCCACAGGTAGAGCCCGCCGAAGGGCAGGATGAAGAAGCCCAGCAGCAGGCCCCCGATGACCACCCAGGGCCAGCCGCTCGGGTCCTTGGCGCGGGACTCGGCCTGGGCCACCGCGGGGTCGACCGTCTCCTCGGGCGGGCTCATCGGTGCTCCCGGTTGCTCCGGCGGGCCATCAGGCGCTGGATGCCGTCCACGGGATCCTCGCCCTCCACCACCCGGAGGAGCGTGTCGATGAGCGGGAGATCCACGCCGTTCCTCCGGGCCTGGGTCCGCAGCGCCTCGGCCACCTTCCACGGCCCCTCGGCCTCCTCGCCCCGGGCCAGGGCCGCCCCGGCCTCGAAGTAGGGCTGGCCGGGGTTGGCGTGGACCGCCACCAGATCGCCCAGCCCCGCCAGCCCGAACACGGTGGTCTCCTCGGCGTCGAGGGCCCGGGCCAGGCGCCCCACCTCGGCCAGGACCCGCGTGAGCACCATGGCGTGGACCCCCACCCCGGCCCCCGGCAGGCTGCGCGCCAGGCCCAGCAGGGCCGCCAGGACCGGCACCAGGGCCCCCGACAGCTCCACCCCGCGCAGGTCGTCGGTGTCGTAGAGGCGGTAGCGGGTGCTGTGCAGGGCCTCGACCGTGAGCCGCCGGACCTCGTCGAAGTCGCTGGCCACGACGCCGGAGCACAGGCCCCCGTTGAGGATCTCCTCGATGGGGGCCGGCCCGCCGAGCGCCCCCACCCGCACCGCGTCGCACTCGGCGCGCACCACATCGGTGAGCCACACGCCGGTGCCGGGCTCGATGCCGCGGCCGGCCACCACCACCCGGTTGCCCGGGTGGGGACGGGCCATGCGGATGGACTCCCGCAGGCGGGCCGCGCTCACCGCCACCAGCACCAGGTCGCAGGCCTCCGTGACCCGGGGGGGATCGTCGGTGGACGGCAGGACGTGGGGCGGCGGGTTGCCCCGGAAGGCGATGAAGGGCTCGTGCCCGGCCGCCTTGACCAGCCGCGCCAGGGCCTGACCCCACCGACCTCCTCCCAGGATCCCCACCCTCATGGGCCGACCTCGAGGGGGACGGTGGACAGCCGGTTCTGGTAGTAGAGGCAGAGGCGTGGATCCTCGACGATGATGTCCTCGCCGTGATCGGCCAGGGCCCGGGTGCGGTGGAAGCGCCCGAAGCGGTCCAGGGCGAGCTGGAGGGTGTCGGTGGCGGTGCCCGGCAGATCCTGGTGCCAGCGCCCGGCGCGTGCCCCGGCGCGCACCCGGGCCATCACGGTGCCCAGCCGCTCCAGGAAGCGCCCCTTGTCGATCCGGCGGCCGGCCGCCTCGACCCGGCAGAGGCGGAACGGGTCGTCCGTGTCGCGGGCCTCGGCCAGGAGCGCCCACGCCACCCGGGCCACCAGGTGGGTGGTGAGGATGGTGGTGTCCCGGTGGTAGCTGCGGACGAGGGCGTCGGCGAGGCGGTCGGTGTAGCGGCGGTCCCGCTGGGGATCGACCTCGACCCGGCCCTCGGCGTTCGTGACGAAGCGTCGCCGCCGTCGGCTGGCGGTGGCCCGCTCCATGGGGTCCTTGGGCACGGGGTTGCCCACCAGGTCGACCGGGTCGCCGAAGCGGCACACCACGGCGGCGTCCAGGTCCAGGACCCGCCGGGCGAAGCTGGCCACCAGGCGGGGCTCGCTGAACTCGTCATCCTCGATGATGTAGCGCTGGCGGCCGCTCTCGGCGAGGTGGTCGTCGATGAGGGTGCTGGCCTCGAGGACGAGCTGGTAGGAGAGGGTGCAGGGGACCACGTAGATGTCGGCGCGGGGGGCGCCCTCGGCCAGCAGCTCCTGCCAGGCCTGGATGCCGGTGCCGAGCAGGCCCTTCTTGAGGCGGGTCTCGAGGGCGCCGGAGCGACACCGGGTGCCGCCCGGGAAGAACAGCGAGTGGAGGCCGTTCTTGATGCAGAGGACCGAGTAGTCCTTGAGGACCTCCTTGTAGAGGGCGGCGCGCTTGCGCCGGTCCACCGTGTAGGCGCCCAGCCGGTGCATCCACCAGCCGATGAGGGGGTTCTCGAACAGGTTCAGCCCGGCGCCGTAGACGAAGGGCGGCAGCTCGGCCTGGTGGAGGGCCAGGCCGACGAGGGGGCTGTCCATGTTCGAGACGTGGGTGGGGGCCAGGACGAGGGTGGCCTCCTCGGTGAGGCGCTGCAGCAGTGCGATATCGCCCTCGACCCGCAGGCGGCGGGCCATGGAGAGGTCCCAGTGGCGCAGGCCGTGCAGGCTCCGGGGGCGGGCCGAGAGCATGCCGGTGAGGATCCGGGGCAGGGCCCGGGTGGCGAAGCGGTAGACGGCGGGGTTGAAGGAGCCGTGGATCTCGCGACCCCACAGGGCCACGAAGGTGAGGGCGGCGTCGACGCGCTCCCGCCGGTCGCCCCGGACCAGGGCGTGGGAGAGCCGGTCGAGGGCCTCCTGCTCGCCGGCGCGGGGCTCGTCCTTCTCGAGGCGCTTGCGCTCCTGGTAGACTGCGTCCTCGAGGGTGACGACCAGGGCCTCCTCGTCCAGGCCCTCGAGGCGGCGCTGGGCCCGCCGCAACAGGTCGTGGACCCACCGCTCGGTGGGCTGGGGCTCGAACAGGGGGGTGCGGTGCTCAGCCAAGCTCGAGCCCCGGCTGGGCCAGCCGCGCGCCGTCCTCGGTCACCACGAGCCGCCCCTCGGCCACCAGGGCACAGCAGTGGTCGAGCAGGGTGTGGGGATCGATGCGGAAGTGTCCCGCCAGGGTGAGGATCTCGACCTCGCGGCGCTCGTTGACGAAGTCGAGGATCTGGCGGGCCTCGGCCGCCAGGTGTCGGACCTCGGAGAAGTCGAAGTCGGGGAGCTGGGCGCGCAGGGCCCCCAGGACCGACGCCGGGTGGCCGGCCCACCGGGCCCACGCCGCCTCGGCCGACTCGGGGTCGATGCGCATGTGCCTGGCCAGGC
>CAZPJM010000304.1:0-6181 GCA_964586865.1 uncultured Enterobacteriaceae bacterium | reverse complement strand
CTCGAGGGAGATCCCCTCGATGCCCTGCAGGCCTCGCTGGTCCTCGATGACGTGCACCGGACCCTCACCCCCGCGCAGGAACTCGGCGGTGGCGCTGGTCAGCGACTCCTGATCGCCGGCGTCCAGGCTGCCGTCGGTGGAGAGCATCAGGACGCGGTCGTCGACGACCCAGTCGATCTTGTGGTCGGCCATGGAGGAACTCGGGAAGCAGGGAGGCGGCCGGGAGGGGCCGCACCCGAGGTGTTCCCACGGGCCTCGGGTCCGGCAAGGGCGGGCCCTCGCGGGCTACTCCGCCAGCTCGCAGGCGCGCCGGACCCGGAAGCTGAACATCCCGTCCCGGCCGGGCCAGGGCACGGTGAAGGCGGTGGTGGCCGTGACCAGGGTGCCCACCAGGTTGTCGTCGACCCGGTAGCGGACCACCGGCCGGATGTCCGACAGGTCGCTGATGTCGTACCGCACGAGCTCGCTGCGCTCGAAGGCGTAGAGCTCCTCGGGCCCGGTGAGGGAGAGGCCCACCGGCATGGCGCGCGAGGCGGGGGCGTAGGCGCCCAGCGAGCGGGGATCGAGGGGGTCGGTGATGTCCCAGGCGGTGAGGCCGTCGGCCGAGCCCACCCAGGCGACGGTCCCGTCCACCAGCACATCGCCCGAGTCGGCCCCGTCCACCGTCACCGGGCTGCCCAGGATCCCGCCCGAGACCTCGAAGGCGGTGGTCCCGCCGATCCCGTCGGTGATCCACACCGTGTCGCCCACGGTGGTGATGGTGGGGTCGGGGGTGGGCCACGGGTCGTACGGGGCGCTGTCCCCGAGGGACAGCGTGGTGGCGTCGGCCCAGGTCACGATCTGGACGGCGGTGTCGTCCACCACCGCGATGCGCCCGGCGATGACCGTGCAGTCGTAGGCCTCCCCAGGGGTGGCGATCTGGTCGATGAAGCTCGGAGCGTCCGGGTCGGTCACGTCCACCGCGGCCAGGCCCTCGGCGCCGCGCGCCAGGTACAGGGTGGTGCCGTCCAGGTGCAGGCCTCCGGTGGCCCCGGGGATGGCCACCCGGACCTCGGAGACGACCTCGGTGGGGAAGAGGGGGTCGTCGAAGGTCAGGATGGACAGGCCGTCGGTGGTGGACAGGTACAGGCGGCCCCGGTCGAGGAGCATGGGCCCGCTGAGCCCGCCCGGGTCGAAGGACGGCCCCGGGACCTGCGGGGGCAGCACCCGCAGGCCGCCGTCGGTGGCGGCCAGGTAGAGGTAGGCGCCGTCGGTGGCGATGTCCTGGACGTCGTGGCCAACGTTCACGAAGCCGAAGTCGGTGAAGCCCCGGCCGGCGGTGGCGCCCTCGAACAGCCGCAGGCCGCGCGGACCCCAGGCCATGATGGCCCGGTCGCCCACCATGGCGACGGCCCGGCCCTCGAGGCCGCTGGTGGTGCCCTCGCCCCGGTTGTCGGGGGCGGTGGGGTCGGACACGTCCATGAAGCCCTGCCCGCTGAAGCCGTCGCCCTCGAAGGCCTCGAAGGTGACGGCCACGTAGTGCGGGCCGTAGGTGGCCACGTCCACCGCCTCGCCGCGGAAGCGCGGGTTGTAGCCCTCGCGGCCCAGCCGCACCGGGTCGGTGGGGTCGGACACGTCGACCACGTGCAGGGCGGTGCCGGTGCCCACGTAGGCGGTGGTGCCGTCCAGGGCGATGCCCCGCACCAGGCCGCTGGGCTCGTCGGAGGTGTAGGTGCCCAGGATGGCGGGGTCGGCCGGATCCGCCACGTCGACGATCTGCAGCCCCCCGGCATCGGCGGCCACGTAGGCGGTGGTGCCCTCGACCGCGATGTTGTAGGCGTCGCCAGCCGTGGTGGCGGTCCCGAGCAGGCGCGGGGCCGTGGCGTCGGCGATGTCCACGATGTGCAGGCCGCCATCGCGGGCCGCCACGTAGGCGGTGTCCCCCACCAGGTCGACCTTCCAGGCCGTCCCGGTCAGGGCCAGGGATCCGGCGAGGGTGGGCGCGGCGGGCTCGGACACGTCCACCACCGCCACCCCGTCCGTGCCCAGGGCGAGCACGCCGCGATCGCCGTCCACGTCGATACCGACCGCATCCCCGCCCACGTCCAGGCTGGCCAGGGTGCCGAGGGCGCCCGGGATGGGCACGCAGGGCTCGGGCTCCCGGGTGAGGGTGAGGGAGGTGGCCTGGGTGGTCTCGCCGTCGGGCGCGGTGACCTCGATGAGCGCGCCCACGCTGGCGTCGGCGGCCAGGGGGACGGCCACGGGCATGGCACCGGCGTCCATGCCATCGACCGTGACGGTGGCGTCGGGCTCGGTGGGGACCGGACCCACCAGGGCCGTGTCGACGGTGTAGGGGACCGTGGCCGTGTAGGCGAAGGTGTCCGGGTCGAAGGCCGGGGTGAGGGCGATGGGCATCCCGTCGGCGTCGGTGATCACCAGGTCGGCCAGCGAGGCGTCGTCGCTCGCCGCGCGGGTGATGGCGAGGGTGGTGGTCGCGGTGGTGACGCCATCCTCGGCGGTGACCACCAGCTGCACCGCGGTGGTGGCCCCGACCTCGAGGGCGATGGGCGCCGAGGCGGTCCCGGCGTCGAGCGGGGTGCCGTCCAGGGTGAGGGTGGCGGCCGGATCGGCGGGGCGCGCGGTCAGCCGCACCTGGCTCACGTCGCTCGGGGCCTCGGCCGTGTAGGCGCGGACGGCCGGGTCGAAGGCCGGCTCCAGGGCGACCCCCTCGGAGAGGGAGAGGCTCGCCAGGGTCACGTCGGTGCCCACGGGGGGCGGCGCCGTGAGGGTGTAGGTGCCGGTGGTGCCGTCCGAGTCGGTGACCACGATGGGGATGACGGTCTCGGCGTCCGGGTCGAGGGCCACGGTGGTGGTGCCGTCCTGGGGGACCTCGGTGCCATCCACGGTGAGGGTGGACGAGCTCAGCTCCCCGGCCACGGTGATGTCGACCGCGTCGGCGCCGCCGGCGACGAGGGTGTAGCTGCGCACGCCCGGGTCGAAGGCCGGCTCGAGGGTGCCGGGCTCCACCTCGAGGCGGGCCAGGCGCCCCTGGTAGAGGACGTCGCAGCCCGAGACGGCGAGCGCCGTCCCGACCGCGAGGAGGGTGGCGGGGGTCTTCCAGGGAAGCGGCATGGGGGTCTCCGGGGCGGGGAGGGAAACCCTCTAGCCGCCCGGCACCTTCCGCGGCGGGGCCCTTCAGGCGGCGAGCAGGCCGTCGAGCCTTTCCACGACGGCATCGGCGAAGGGTCGCCAGCCTTCGGGCACGGGACCGTGGCGGGCCACGAGCACCGTGGCCGTCCCGGCGTTCCGGCCGGCCTGCACGTCGAACACCCAGTCGCCCACCATCACGGCCCGCTCGGCGGGGGCCCCCCACCGGGAGAGGAGGAGCTCGATGCCGTCGGGGGCGGGCTTGTGGGCCGCGCAGTCCCGCCCCAGCACGAAGAGGGGGTCGGGGAACCAGGGGGCCAGCCCGCTGGCGTCGAGGGTGATCCGCGCGCCCTCGAGGCTGTTGCGGGTGAGCACGGCACAGCGGGCCCCGCGTTCGGCGAGGGCCTCGAGGAGGAGCAGGGCGTCCTCCTGGGCCCGGGCGGCGTGGGCCAGCTCCAGCTCCCAGTCGTGGATGGCCTGGTGGAGGGCGCGCTGGCGGTCGGGCGGCAGGGTCGCGACCGTGCCGAGCACGTCCTGGTCCTCGGGAAGGCCATGGCGGCGCTTGAACGCCGCGAAGTCGTGCTGGGGCACGGTGAGGGTGCCGTCCATGTCGAAGATCCAGAACGGCCGGTCGAGCAGGTCTTGCGGGGCCACGGGGCTCCTCTCAGTCGTTGGTGAGCACCGCGCGGACGTCCTTCATGACCGCCCGGAACGCCTCCTTCGGATCCTCGCCCCGCTCGACCCGCTGGCGGATCCGGAGGGCCAGGTTGCAGTGGGTGAGCTTCTCGCCGGCGTCCTCGCCGTCGACGCCGAGCACGTCCTCCTCGCGCTCGATGAGGGCCTCGATGGCCTGCTCCAGCGCGTCGGACTCGTGGTCGGTGGCGAGGCGGCGGATGACGGAGGCCTTCACGAGGCCTCCCCGAAGTGCTTGTCGAGCAGGGCGCGGAAGGCGTCCTCCTTCGAGAGGCTCACGCCCTCCACGAAGGCGCCGTCCTTGTAGATCCCGAAGTAGGGGAGGTTCTCGATGTTCACCGTCTTGCGGGCCTCGGGGGCGGCCTCGCCGTCGACCATGAAGAAGTCGACCTGCGGGTAGTCCTTGCTGATCCGCTTGAACTTGGGCTTGAACATGATGCACGGGCCGCACCAGCCGGCGTGGAAGTCCACCACGGCGGCCTTGCTGCCGGCGATGGCCTCGGGGAAGGTGGTGTCGTCGAGGTCGGTCACAGCCATGAGACGCTCCTTCGCTGGAGAGCGCATGTAGGCACCCGCGGGCCGGGAGACAACGTCGCCCCCGGCCGGGGCGTGAGGCATGGGACCGGCTCCTGTCGAGATTCTGTAGACATGTCCCCCTCCAGGGGATTCCCCCCTCCCCGGTGGGGGCTGCGGACGAAAGAATGGGGCCCGTTGCGAGGCCGATGCAGACCACCCACACCAGCTACGACATCCTCGAGATCCGCGCGTCCGGGGGCCACGGGGTCGTCGCCATCGCCCGGTCCCCCGACGGCGACGAGGTCGCCATCAAGGTCCTCCAGCTCGACAAGGCGGTCCAGGAGGCGGTCCTCAAGCGTGCCCGCGACGAGGCGCGCATGCTCTCGCGCCTGGACCACCCCAACCTGGTGCGGGTGGCGCCGGTGGTCTCGGTGAACGGCCGGCCTGCGGTGGTCATGGAGTACGTCCGCGGCGCCTCCCTCGAGCACGTCCTGCGCGAGCATGGACCCCTGCCCCCCTCCGAGGCCCTGGCCGTCATCCGCGATGCCTGTCGGGGCCTCGATGCGGCCTGGAACACACCCTCGGGCTCGGATCCGCGGCCCATGCAGGTGGTGCACCGCGACCTGAAGCCCGGCAACCTGATGCTCTCGGTCGACGGGGTGCTCAAGGTGGTGGACTTCGGGCTCGCCAAGGCCCGCTTCGAGGACCGGGAGTCCCAGTCGATGGCCTTCGTGCCCGGCTCGCGCGGCTACATGGCGCCCGAGCGCTTCGACGCGGTCGACACGCCCAAGGGCGACGTCTACGCCCTGGGGCTCTCGCTCTTCGAGCTGCTCGCGGGCACGCGACCGGTGATCTCGCTGCGCTACGACCGCCACGACCTCGACGTGGAGCGCCAGGTGGGGGCGCTCGCGGTCGACGGGCTCGACCCGGTGGCCGAGCCCCTCCGGGCGCTGCTCCGGGACATGTGTTGCTACGAGCCCGACGAGCGGCCCTGGCCTCCCCAGGTCGCCGCGCGGATCGAGGCCCTCCTCGGGTCGCTGCCGGCCCCGGACCTCCCCGGCCTGGCGGCCCGCACCGTCGTCCCCCTGCACGAGGCCCGCCCGGCCGGTGATCCGCGGCTCCACCCCCAGTGGGCCGATGTGCGCTTCCTGACCGGGGACCCCCTGCGGAACGGCGCCCCGGTCGACGTGAACGCCCAGATCCGCGAGGCGGTCTCGAGCCCGGACTTCCCTGGCCGCTCGCGGGAGCTGGCGGCCCTGCTGGCGGCCCACCCCGAGGGCGACGTGACGCCGCTGCTGAACCTGCTGCACCACGCCGCGGTGCCGTCCTGGCAGTTCTGGCGACGGGCGCCCGCCCCCGAGCGCACCGTGGCGGCCCTCGAGGCCCTCGGTCCGGTGCGGGACCGGGTCCAGCGGGAGGTGGAGCGCCTGGCCCGTCACCGCGACCCGGACGTGCGGACCGCCGCCCTCGCCCTGCTGGGCCAGGCCTGAGGGAGGGCCCCCCCGGCCGGGCGCCATCCGTTACGGCCTCTCCATGAGCCCCCGACCTCCTGGCCTGTCGCCCGCCCCCTCGGACCCGCTCCCCGACCGCGCCGCCGTGGTGGTGGTGGGGGCCGGCCTCGCGGGGCTGGCCGCCGCGGCCTTCCTGGCGGCCGAGGGCACCGACGTGGTCGTCCTCGAGGCCCGCGATGGACCGGCTCACGGGGCCTCCGGGCGGGAGACGGGGGTGCTGACCCAAGGCCTCCCCGAGCATCCCTGGCGCCTGGTGGCGGCGGTCGGGGCGGCGCGGGCGGCCGCGCTCTACGCGCTCTCGGCGCGGGGTCACGCCCTGGTCCGCGCGCGGGTGC
>CAZPJM010000303.1:0-6215 GCA_964586865.1 uncultured Enterobacteriaceae bacterium | reverse complement strand
GCACCGGGGGCGGGGGCGGGGGCTCGGCGCCGAGGAGTCGGCCGACCCCGATCCCGGCCGCCATGAGGACCACGAAGGCGCCGGCTGCCAGGCCGTAGCGCAGGGCGGGGCGCACGGATCAGCTCCGGAGCTTCACGCCCCGGCCTCCCCAGTCGCCCTCGACGGCCTGGACCAGCCGCTCGAGGAGGGCGTTCACCTCGTCGGCGGTGCGGGCCTGGGCCTCGGTGTCGAAGCGCAGGGTCCAGGTCACCGACCGCACCGGCACGCCGTCCTCGTCGTGGGCGTAGAGGTCCACCACTTCGACGTGGGTGAGCCAGTCGGGCCCGGCGTGCACCAGGGTGTCGGCCACCTCGCCGGCGGCGATCCGGGGCGGGAGGGTGAAGGTGAGCTGGCGCTCGATGGGCTGGCTGGCCGGCGGCATGGACCAGGCCGGGGGGCCCCCGTCGGTCTCGAGCAGGGCGTCGGCGTCCAGCTCCAGGTAGACGGGCCGGGCGCGCTTGATGCGGAAGGCCGCGACGATCCGGGGATGGACCTCGCCGAGGGCGCCGATGAGCGCATCGCCCAGATAGACCCCCGCCCGCCGGCCCGGGTGGAGGAGATCGGCCACCGGGGCGCCGTCCGGCAGGGCCCGGACCTCGAGGTGCAGGCCGATCTCGATGGCCATGGACGACACCAGGCCCTTGAGGGTCCAGGCGTCCACCGGCCGGGAGGGCTCGGCCCAGGTGGGCGCACGGTCCGGGCCCACCGCGATGGCCCACAGCACCTTGCGCTCCCGGCACACCCCGTTCGGGGCGGTGCGGTCGGGGTGGAAGGTGCGGGTCCACTCGAAGGCCCGCACCCGCTCATGGCGCACGTTCAGGTTGTCGGCGACGCCCTCGAGGGCCTGGGGGAGGGCGTGGTTCTTGAGCAGGCTGTAGGCACGGTCGAGGGCGTTGAGGGTCTCCACGTGGCTCATCAGGGGATGGTTGGGCGGCAGCCCCAGACGATCCGCCAGGTCCCGGCCGTGGAAGCCATCGAGGACGACCTCGTAGAAGCCGTGCCCCAGGAGCACCTCGGTGATCCGCGCCTGTCGGGCGGCCCGGACCGAGGGCAGGCTGCCGAGCGCGATGGGGGGCAGGTGGGCGGGGGTGGCGTTGTAGCCGATGCTGCGGGCCAGCTCCTCGTAGAGATCGGCCCGGTCCTCCACGTCCCACAGCCGATGGGGCGGCACCCGCACCAGGCGGAAGCCCCGCAGGCGATCCCGCGAGAGGTCCTGCAGGGCGGGGGGAGTGGACCAGCCCTGGTCCGGGTCCCAGTCGGGCCAGGCCGGGCTCACCGTGAAGCCATACCGGCCCAGGCGCTCCGCCACCTCGTCGCCGTCCAGGGGGACCTCGAGGAAGGCGGCGGCCGCGGGCACCGAGAGGGGGAGGATCCGTCCCGGGTCGGTCCAGTCCCCCACCTGGCCGGTGGCGCCTTCCACGCGCCAGCCCGCCTCGGTGGTGAGCAGGTGGACCACCCGCCCCGCGCCGGAGAGCGGGGCCGAGGGGTCGCTCCCGCGCTCGAAGCGCGCCGAGCTGTCGGTGGACAGGTTCAGGGCTCGGGCCGCCCGCCGCACGCTCACCGGGTCGAAGTGCGCCGACTCGAGGAGGATCCGGCGGGTGGCCTCGGTGGTGCGGCTCTCCTGGCAGCCGATGACCCCGGCGATGGCCAGGACCTTGACGTCGTCGGCGATGATGAGGGTGCCCTCGGGCAGCTCCACCCGCTCCTCGGCGAACAGGGGCAGGCAGGTCTCGCCCGGCCGGGAGAGCCGGATGGTGATCCCGCCCTCGAGGGTGTCGGCGTCGAAGGCGTGGGTGGGCTGGCCGAGCTCCAGGTTGGCCAGGTTGGTGGCGTCCACCGGGGCGCTCACCGGATGCTGGTCGGCCGCCAGCACGGGCGCCAGGGTGTCCTCGGTGAGCGTGCCCAGGCCCGGCGCATCCCGGACCAGCAGGGTGGCGGTGTAGACCGGGCAGAGGTCGGTCTCACAGCGCAGGGGCACCGGGGCCTCCCCCACCTCCAGGGGGGCCACCCGGGGAAGGCGGATCGGAGCACCGGTGCGGCCGTGGACCTCGCGGGCCAGGCCGGCGTAGCAGTGGTGATCCCCACGGTTGGCCAGCAGCTCCAGGGTGAGGCCCAGATCCCCGGGGAGCTCGTCGAGGCGCTTGACCTCCAGGCCCAGATCGTCGAGGAGGTCGCGGAGGGCGCGGCCCTCGCGGGGCACCTCCACGAAGCGGGCGAGCACCGAGCGACGGATCCGCATCACGACCCCCGATGGATGGCGCGGTGGACGCGGAGATCGGCCTCGTACAGGCTGCGGACCCGCACGATGCCCACCGCCTGGGCCGCGAGCCGGGTGGTGCCCATGCCGAAGGCGATGCCGCTGATCTGGTCGGGGTCGTAGCCGAACTCGCGAAAGACCTTCGGGTGGATCATCCCCGCGCCCAGGATGGTCACCCACCCCGCCCCATGGCAGGCCGGGCAGCCCGCGCCATCACACACGCCGCAGGACAGGTCCACCCCCAGGCTGGGCTCGGTGTAGGGGTAGAACTTGGGCTTGAAGCGGACCCGGCGGGCGTGGCCGTACAGCTCGTGGGCCAGGAAGGCCAGGGTCCCCTTGAGGTGGGCGAAGGTGAGGCCCTTCTCGACCCAGATCCCCTCGAACTGGTGGAACATGGCCAGGTGGGTCGCGTCGACGGCCTCGTTCCGGTAGACGCGGCCGGCGCTGACCACCTTGATGGGGGGCTCGGGGCGCTGCTCCAGGACCCGGGCCTGCACGGTGGTCGTGTGGCTGCGCAGGAGCAGCCCGCCATCGACCCAGAAGGTGTCCTGCATGTCGCGGGCGGGGTGGTGCTTGGGGATGTTGAGGGCGTCGAAGTTGTAGTAGGGGTGCTCCACCTCGGGGCCCTCGACCTGCTCGAAGCCGAGCCGCCGCATCAGGTCCATCAGGCGGTGCTCGGTCTCGACGACCGGGTGGCGGCGGCCGCGCTCGGGGGCCACGCCGGGCAGGGTCAGGTCCTGCCACTCCTCGGCGAGGCGGGCCTCGAGGGCTTCGGCCTCGGCGCGGTCGCGGGCGGCGGCCAGCTCCGACTCCATGGTCTCCCGGGCCGCGTTGATGGCCTGGGCCACCGCGGGCCGCTCGTCCTTGGGGACGTGGCGCAGGCCCTTGAGGGCGGCCTTGAGCGGGCTCTTGCGGCCGGTGTGGGCGCGGCCGACGGCGTCGAGCTCCTCGGGGGTGGTGGCGGCCTCGAGATCGCGGCGGAACGCCTCGAGGAGGGCGTCGGGATCGGGGCGGTCCATGGGCCTCTCGGGGTGGGACCGGGGGCGTAACACACGGGGGCGGCACGTCGGTCGGCCCGACGAGGCCGGGTGGGGCGGGCCCCAGCGGGCGCCCACGGTGCCCGGCCAGGCCCCATGCCCGGCCAGGCTTCCGTTCAGCGGTCCATGGCCAGGCGCACCGCGCCGCTGAGATCGTCCGGGGTGAAGGGCTTGGGGAGCAGGGGGAGGCCCTCGGTGTCGAGGCCCCGGGCCGCCAGCGCCTCGACGGCGTAGCCCGAGACGTAGAGGACCGGCAGGCCCGGGCGGCGCTCCAGGACCTGGCGGGCCACCTCGATGCCGTCCGCCTCGGCCATGACCACATCGGTGACCAGGATGTCCAGCGGCTGCGCCGGATCGGCCGCCACCTCGAGGGCCTCGGTGAGGCCCGCCGCGGTGAGCACCTCGTAGCCGGCCCGCTCCAGGGCCCGCGCCGTCACGCGGCGCACCGCCCGATCATCCTCGACCAGCAGGACGCGTCCGGTGCCCTGGCTGTGCCCGCCAGGGAGGTCTGGCTGGGGGTAGTCGGCCGCGCCGATCCCCTCTGGGAGGTAGATGTCGAAGCGCGCGCCGTCGCCGGGCTCGGAGGCGACGGTGATGACGCCGCCGGCCTGCCGGATCACCCCATAGGCCATGGACAGGCCCAGCCCGGAGCCCCGGCCCGGACCGTGGGTGCTGAAGAAGGGCTGGAAGATCCGGTCGCGGATCTCGGGAGGCATGCCGACACCCTCGTCCTCGATGGTGAGGACCAGGAAGGGGCCTCCCGCTGCGAGGTGGGGCGCCTCCACTGCCCGGGTCAGGCTCACGCGGAGCCGACCGCCGTCCGGCATGGCGTCGCGGGCGTTGAAGATCATGTGCGAGATGACCTGCTCGAGCTGGTGGGGGTCGATCGTCACCGGCCCGAGCCCGGCGGCGAGCTGGCACTCCAGCCGGGCCCCGGGGCCGAGCTCGGGCTCCACCAGCCGCACCACCCGGGAGACGAGGGCCGCCAGATCCACCTGTCGGGGTCGACGGGGCTCCACCTGGGCGAAGGCGAGCATCTGTGAGGTCAGGTCGCGGCCCCGGCGCACCGCCTGGGCCATCTCGCGCAGCTCCTCATGGGCGTCGTCCCGGTCGGCCAGGGCCTCGCGGAGGAAGGTGATGCCCCCCTGCACGATGGTGAGCAGGTTGTTGAAGTCGTGGGCGATCCCGCCGGCCAGGCGTCCCAGGCCCTCGAGCTGGCGGGCCTCGGAGAGCCGCGCCTCGAGGCTGCGCTGGGCGGTGATGTCCTGGACGGTGCCGTAGAGCCGCTCGACATCGTCGTCCGCGGCCGGGCAGGTGGAGCGGCCGTGGATCCGCAGGTAGCGGGTCCTCCCGTCGGCCAGCTCCAGGGGGACGTCGATCTCGAAGGGCAGCCCCTCCTGGAGCGCCGCGTCGGCGGCGGCGCGGAGGCGCTCCCGATCAGCCGGGCTGTAGCAGGCCAGGATGGCGGCCAGCTCGGGCGGGCCGGCGTCCGGGTCCAGGTCGTGGAGGCGGAAGGCCTCCCGGGTGAAGCGCAATCGCCCGCCGTGGAGGTCCAGCTCCCACCCGCCGAGCCGGGCCGTGGCCTGGGTGGCGTCGAGCATCCGGGCCTGCTGGGCCAGGGCGTCCCGGGCCGTCTCCAGGGCCTCCAGGGCTCGCCGGCGGTCCGTGATGTCCTGGCCCAGGCCCCCGAGCGCCACGATGTCGCTGTCCGCGTCGCGGATGGGGAACTTCTCGACCAGCCACGTGCGGGCGGCCTCGCCGCTGCCGGTCCGCTCCTCGAGGGAGAGGGCGACCCCCTCTTCGAGCACCCGGCGATCGTTGGCCACCACCGGCGCCACCCAGGGCCCGAAGAGCTCCTCGTCGGTCCGGCCCAGCGCCTCTCTCGGGTCGTCGAAGCCGTGCAGGTCGAGCCCGGCGCGGTTGACCTACAGCAGGCGACCCTGCCGGTCCTTGACGAAGATCACCACCGGCGCGGCGTCGAGCAGGGCCGCGGCCAGATCCGGATCCAAGCTTCCCCCAGGGTGGGATCGGGATTGTAGAAGGGGGGAAGCGCTGCAACGTCCTGCGGCGGATCCGTATCCACCAGATCGGGAGCGGTCGGGGGTGCGCCAGGTTCCAGCGTTCGGGAGGATGACCCGTTCGGGGGTGGGATCCGCGGGGCATCCTGCCATCGGTCCGGGCTGCTTCCCGCCCGCCATCGCCGTGTCTAGCCTGTGGGCCGACCCGGGAGGCGTGGTGCGCATCGAGGCCGAACCCCCCGTCCGTGCGCTGGTGGAGCCCCTGTGGGGCCTGGTGGCGCCCGCCCTGGACCGCCTGCCGCCGGGCCCCACGGTCCGGGTGGCCCTGGGGCCGTCCGCGGGCCCCATGCTCCTGGACGGGGCGACGGTGGTGCTCTCGGAAGCCCTGGCCGGGCCCGCGCTGCACCACCCGTCGGAGCCCGAGGGCCCGGTGCGCCTGGACCGGTGGCGTCGTGCGGCCTGCGGCATCCTCGAGGGGGTGGCCCGGGCCGCCCTCGCCGAGGCCGCGGGCGCCCCTGTCGCCGAGGATGACTGGCGCGGGGTGGGGGCGGCCCTCGAGGCGGTGGATCGGGCCTGCCCGGACCTGCAGCTCGGCGTACCCCACCTGCTCCAGGCGGCCTCCACCGCCCATCCGGGCGGCCACCCCCGGGCCGGGATGGCCGTGTTCCGGGCCCTCCGTCACCAGGGCCAGGACCCCTGGGCGGTGGCCACCCGCTGGCTCGCCGAGGGCGCCGGGCCCGACCCCGAGACCTGGCTCGGGGCGGGGCGGTGGGTGCTGGGCGCCGGCCTCGCGGGCGAGGTGGGCCTGCCCGTGGACACCCCCGCCGCCGTGGACATCCCGGTCGACCTGCCCGCCTGGTCCTG
>CAZPJM010000302.1:0-6241 GCA_964586865.1 uncultured Enterobacteriaceae bacterium | reverse complement strand
TCGAGGCGCCCGAGTCCGCGCAGGCGCGGTCGTCATGAGGGATCCGGGCTAGCGCTTCCGGCGTCGGCGGCGACGCTTGCCCCCGCCGCGCCCCTTGCTGCGGCCGGGTGCCCGCACCGGGCAGGGCCCGTCGAGCAGGTGCTCCCAGCGATGGGCGAGGTAGCGGGTGAGCTCGGCGTGGCCGGGCTCGCGGAGGCCCGCATCGGCGCCCAGCAGACGGACGGCGGCCCGGCGGGCCTCGAGGAGCTGGTCGCCGTCCCGGTTGGGATCGAGCCACGAGAACCGGCCCCCCCCGCCCTCGGAGACGGCCACCATCTGGTCCAGGCCACGGTCGGCCAGCTCGAGGACGCTCACCGAGAAGCCCTCGCGCGCGTCCACGAAGCGCCGGATCCGGTCTACGCCCGCCGGGTCGGGCTGCTGACCGGTGATCAGGACACAGCGTGGCGCGCCGGCCCCCACCGAGACGTGGCCCCGGACGCGGTGGAGCCGCGAGAGGCTCATGTGGTCGGCCTGCTCCACCACGATGGTGCTGACGCCCGGCACCGCCGGTCCCGCCTCGAAGTGGGTGGTGGCCACCAGCACGTCGATCTCGTGATCCCGGAAGGCCTGGTAGGTGCGGATCCGCTCCTCGTGGTGCATGGCCCCGTGGAAGAGGTGGACCCGCGCGCCGGGGAAGGCCCGCTGCTCGAGCATGCGCACCATGGCGACGGCCTGCCGGAGGTCCATCAGATCGCCGCCCCGCAGCATGGGAAAGACCACCACCACCTGCTCGCCGCGGGAGATGGCCTGGGCCACCTCGGCGTAGGCCTCCTCGCGGGCCTCGGCGGGGCGGATGTCGACGGCCACGTCGCGACCCGGCAGCTGACGGAGGACCGAGACGTCGAAGGTCGGGTAGGCGCGCAGGAGCACCGGCCACGGGACGGGGGTGGAGGTGATGACCAGGAGATCCGGGGCGGGACCCCGGAGGGCCTCGACCTTGGGAGGGACCGTCCCGAACACATCCCGCTCGCCTGCCACCACCAGTCCGAGACGCCGGAACTCCAGATCGGCGTCGAGCAGGTCGAGGGCGCCGAAGACGGCATGGACCTCGCCGCGGCGCAGGGCGTCGCGCTGGGCGGCCGTGGGCTCCCGGTCGTACAGCCGCGCCACCAGACCCACCTCGCGGAGGAGCGGCTCGGTGAAGGCGAAGCGCTGCTCGGCGGTGGCGCGATCGGGGGCCAGCACCATGACCTGGTGCTTGTTCTCGGCGACCACCAGGACCGAGAGCACCGCCACCAGGCCCTTGCCGACCCCGACCTCTCCGGTCAGGACCCGGCGCATGGGGCGCGGGGAGCGCAGGCCGCGCTTGACCTCGTCGAACGCCTCCTGCTGCTCGTCCGAGAGGCGGATGTCCATCACCCGCATGGCCCGCACGGTGAGACCGTGGAGCACGGTGTGGGGTACCCCGCGGGGGGCGGCGCCCTGGAAGCGCGGCCAGAGCAGCCCCAGGTTGGCCAGCACCGCCTCGTCCCAGGCGAGCCGCGCCCGGGCCCGGGTGGCGCGGCCGCCGCGGGTGAAGGCGTCTCCGAGGGCCTTGCCCAGGTCCGGCAGCTCACGGCCCTCCCGGAGGGCCGCGGGAAGGGGCTCGGCCACCCGGCCCAGATCAGGGAGGATCTGGTGGAGGAGGGCCCGGACCAGCGGGTCGGCAACCCCCTCGAGACCGAAGGTGGGCAGGCGCGCGGCATGCTTGCCGTCGTCGTGGGCGAGCTCGGGATCGACCAGCCGGGCGGGGCCACCGGCCTCCCCCTCGGAAGGAGCGCCACCGTCAAGATCGGCGGGCCCATCGCCCCCGCCCGCCATCCGGGCCTCGCCCACCAGCACGGCCCGCTCCCCGGGGGCGAGCCGCTCCATCAGCCAGGCGGGCGCGCCCCCTTCCCAGACGGCGTCGGTCAGGCCGGCGCCACGCAGGCGGACCACGGTGCGGCGCGTGCCGTCGGGCAGGAGCCGGGTCCACCGCCGCTGGACCCGCCCGCCCACGGCCGCCCGCCCCTCGACGGTGAGACGACCCGCCCCCAGGACCGGCTGGACCACGTCCTCGCCGGTGGGGGCCCTGGCCAGCAGGTCGCCGACGGTGACGAGGCCGGCCCGGCGCAGGGCGTCCACGAAGGGTCCCGCGCCCTCGAGGGCGTCGAGGGGACGGCCGCCCAGCGCCCGGTCACCGAGGGAGAGGGGGCCTGCGGGCGAGGGTGGCGCGGGGGAGGTCGTCTCGGCCGGCTCGCTCTCGCTCGCCCGACCGCGGCGCCGACTGCCCCGGCTGCGCCGGCGTGCGCGCTTCCGGCTCTCGGAATCCCGCTTGCGGGACCCGGGCTCGCGGGCCGGTCTGTCGGCGCTCGCCGCGGCCCCGGCCGGGGCATCCGCGGCGTGAGAGGCGCTGGCTCCGGACAGGGGCAGACCGAGCAGGGTGTCGAGCCGGGCCAGGTTGGCGTAGAGCACCGCCAGGCGACCCTCCCGGTCCTCGGCGGCGTCGAAGCCGTCCAAGGCCTCGATCATCTCGTCCAGGAGGTCGGCGGCAGCCGCCGGCACGGCCATGCGCCGGGCCAGACCCAGCCAGCGCCCCCCGATCACGCCCAGGTAGCGAGGCTCGGCGCCGCGCCCGGACCGGATCCAGGCCAGCACCCGCCGGACCGGCGAGAGGGCGCCGTCGAGGGCGACGAGGTCGAGAGGAGGAGCGTCGGGGCCGGACGCCTGGGGGGTCGACATGGGGACTCCGGGGGTGGGGCGCCGAGGATCAGGCGTAGCGGACCTCGACGATCTCCCAGCGCTGGGCGCCGCCCGGGGTCGGGACCACCACCTCCTCGCCCTCGTTCTTGCCGATGATGGCCCGCGCCACGGGTGCCTTGAAGCTGATCCGGCCGTTCGCGATGTCGGACTCGCGCTCGCCCACGATGGTCCAGGTGCGCTCCTCGCCGCTGTCCAGGTTCTCCAGCACCACCGTGGTGCCGAAGACCACGCGCTCGGAGGGCTGCAGCTTGCTCACGTCGATGATCCGGGCCGAGGCCACCAGGCGCTCCAGCTCCCGGATCTTGCCCTCGATCATGGCCTGACGCTCCTTGGCGTCCTCGTACTCGGAGTTCTCGGAGATGTCGCCGTGCGCGCGGGCGTCCTCGATGTCACGAACCACCTGGAGGCGCTCGACCGACTTGGCGTGCTCCAGCTCGGTGACGAGCTTCTCGTAGCCTTCGGGAGTGACGGGGTTCTGCTCCATGATCGCTTCCTGTCGGGTGCGCGGGCCACGTGCCCGCCGTGCGGTCCGGCCGGGAGGGCCCGGGAGCCGCGAGGGATTCGGCGGGGCATGGCGCCTGCTGTGTTCGAGGGTGGCCGTGGACCGGCCGCGTCCTGCGCCGCTAACCGGTGTCTCCGGGGGAGCCCACCTCGGAGGTGGGGCGGCCGCCCACCCAGGTCGCGTGGACGGCGCCCGGCAGGACGGCCCCCGCGAGAGGGGTGTTGGCATGGGCGCCGCGCGGGCGGTCCACGTGGGTCGCGCCGTCGGGGTCCACCACCACCAGGTCGGCGACCTCGCCCACGGCCAGGCGGGCAGGAGGCAAGCCGAGGGCGCGCCGGGGACCGACGGAGAGGGCCCGGACGGCCGTGAGCAGGTCGCGGTCGAGGGCGGAGAGGACGAGCGGGAGCGCCAGGTCGAGGGCGACGGCGCCCGGGCGGGCGGCCGCGAAGGGGCGGTCCTTCGCGTGGCGGGGCCAGGGCAGGTGGTCGGTGGCCACCGCATCGAGGGTCCCGTCGCGGAGGGCCTCCCGCAGGGCGGCCCGATCGGCGGCATCGCCCAGGGGCGGCACGAAGCGCAGATCGCCGTCGTACGGGGAGCGCCCGACGGCATCGGGGTCCAGCCCCAGGTGATGCACGGTGGTGGATGCGGTGAGGGAGACCCCGGTGCCCCGGACCCGACGCAGGGCCTCCACCCCCGCCGCGGACCAGACGTGGGAGACGTGGAGGCGGGCGCCGGTGAGGCGGGCCAGCGCGGCCAGGCGGTGGATGCCGGACTCCTCGGACTCGGGAGGCACCCCGGGCAGGCCCAGCCCCACCGAGCGGGGCCCCTCGCGGACGACCCCGCCGTCTTCGAGCTCGGGCTCGCCGGCCCGCAGGCACACGGGCAGCCCCAGGCGCGCCGCGTACTCGAGGGCGTGCCGCAGGACCCGCGCCGAGCCCAGCAGGACGGCACCGTGCCCGAACCAGCGGGCCCCCGCCCGGGCGAGCAGCCCCAGCTCGGCGAGGTCGTCGCCCTTCAGGCCGGGGGTGAGGGCCCCGGCGGCGAGCACCCGACAGGGCGCCGAGGCCGCGCGGTCCAGGAGCGCGCGCACCGTGTCGGGCCGGTCCAGCACCGCGGGGCGCTCCGGGCTCGCGACCACCGTGGTGAAGCCACCCGCGGCGGCCGCCCCGCCGTCGCGCCCCGGGTGGACGAGGGCGGCGTGGAGATCGACGAAGCCGGGCGCCACGATCGCCCCGCCCAGGTCGACCACGCGCCCCCCCGAGGCCGCACCGGGTGGTGCGATGCGCCCGCCCACGACGCCCAGGTCGCGGGCCACCACCGAGCCGTCCACCGGGTCCAGGACCCGGCCACCGCGGAGCAGCACCGTGGTCATGGGGCCTCCCCGTGGGTGACGGTCCCGGCGAGGGCCCGCTCCAGGCAGGCCATGCGGACGGCGACCCCGTTGCTGACCTGATCGAAGACCACCGAGGCGCCGCCGTCGGCCACGTCGTCGGTGATCTCCACGCCGCGGTTCATGGGGGCGGGGTGCATCACGAGGGTGCCGGGGCGGGCGGCCGAGAGGCGCGACGCCGAGAGGCCGTAGAGGGCGGCGTACTCCCGATCGCTCGGCAGCATGGCCCGGCCGAGCCGCTCCCGCTGGATGCGCAGCATCATCACCGCATCGGCCCGGCGCAAGGCGCTGTCCAGGTCGTCCACCACCTCGACGCCGAGGGCGGCCATGCCGGGCGGGCAGAGGGTGCCCGGCCCGGCCATGAGCACGGTGGCCCCGAGCCGGGTCAGGCAGAAGGCATTGGACCGGGCCACCCGGGAGTGCCGGACATCGCCCACGATGGCGATGGTGCGGCCGGCGAGCCCGCCCAGGTGGTCCCTCAGGGTGAGGGCGTCCAGGAGAGCTTGGGTGGGGTGCTCGTTGATGCCGTCTCCGGCGTTGATCACGGGCACGCCCAGGCGCCGGGCCAGCAGGTGCGGCGCCCCCACCTGCCCATGCCGGAGCACGAAGGCGTCGACGCCGATGCTGCGCAGGGTGCGGGCCGTGTCCAGGAGGGACTCCCCCTTGGTGGTGGAGGAGTGGGCGTCCGAGAAGACCATGGCATCGGCGCCGAGGGTGCGGACGGCCATCTCGAAGGAGAAGCGGGTCCGAGTGGAGGGCTCCATGAAGAGCAGGGCCACCGTCCGACCCCGGAGGACGGAGAGGGGGCCGGCGCGGCGGGCCGCGTCGCGGAGGGCCACCGCCCGGTCGAGCAGGCCGGTGATCGCGTCGGCGGGTAGCTCGCGGAGACCGATCAGGCTCCTGGAGAGGGGGTCGACGCTCACCGCGCCCCCCGCGGGAGGCGCCGGCGGCCGCCGTGCGGGGTCCGGACCGGGAGCGCCATCAGAGCAGCTCCCCCTCGGGCGAGATGGCGGCGTGGGAGGCGAAGCTCAGCGGCCAGCGCAGCTCGGTCCCGGGGACCACCAGGGCCGCGCCCCAGGCGCACCGGACCTGCCGGGTGCCGTCCCCCGACTCGGTGAGCGCGCAGTGGTCATCGCCCACGTGGAGCCCGATCCGCTGGTGGTCGAGCTCGTACTGGAGCCGCTCCACGGCGGCGTCGCGCCCGAAGTCGCGCCAGTCCAGGGCCACCGCGCGGACCATCCAGTCCATCACGGCGTCATCGCGCAGGTAGGGGAAGAGGGCGGCGCCGAGCACCACCGCCACCAACCCCACGCCGGCCGCCACCCCGACGAGCATCACCCGCAGCACCCGCACCATGCTTCCTCCGAGGACCCCATACGTTCCCAATGTGCCAGAACCTGTCCGCTTCGGAGAGGGCCCGCCACGACCCCATCAGTCGCGGTCCACCGAGAGCACGGCCAGGAAGGCCGTCTGGGGCACCTCGACCGAGCCCACCGCCTTCATGCGCTTCTTCCCCTCCTTCTGCTTCTGGAGGAGCTTGCGCTTGCGGCTGATGTCGCCGCCGTAGCACTTGGCGGTGACGTCCTTGC
>CAZPJM010000301.1:0-6244 GCA_964586865.1 uncultured Enterobacteriaceae bacterium | reverse complement strand
ATGTAGCGACCATCCGGATCGGCGGCGAAGGCAGCCAGGGCGGACACATCGTCGGGCCCCCGCTCGCGGGAGGCCTCCCAGTCCACCATCGCCGCCCCGTCCCCCTGCGGGACCAGGCCGTAGGTGAAGGCATAGGGGCCGATGCCCGCCGCATCGAGGGCGGCGATGACGCGACGACGCAGGCTCACCCCGTCCCGCGCCTCCTCGGTGGCCTGCCGGAGGAGCTGCCGGCTGCGGAGGAGACTGCCGGGGCTCCCCGTCGACTCCGGAAGCGGCTGGCGCACCCCGACACGACCTCCCACAGAGAAGGGTAGCGCACCCGCGGGGAGGACGACGGCTCCCCACCCGGATGGCCCCTCGGAAGGCGGAAGCCAGGCACGGCTCCCCACCGGACCGCCCCCCGAGGGCGGGGCTCGGACCGTGTCCCACCCGATCCAGGACCCGGTGTCCGAGCCTCCCGCACCCCGGGCGCCAGGTCCCCGGATGCCCGCTATACTCCGCCCCGCGCGCCGGTCCGCCGGCGCCCCGTTCGCTTGGCGCGCTGCCCCCGGGAGTCCCCATCCGCTCGGCCCGAACCCCGCGATATCCCCGGATCGCCGCGGTCGGCGCGACCCTGCTGGCGCTGGGCGGAGGGGGGTGCGTGCACGCGTACCAGCCCATGTCCGGTCTCCAGAGCCCGGCCCTGGTGGACCCGACGGTCCGCAACTTCGAGGGGCTGCGCATGGTGGCCCACTGCCCGCCCTCCGACGGCCTGACCCCGACGCAGACGCGCACCCTGTGTCGGCGGGCGGCCGCCCTGTTCGAGAACCAGGGCGCCACCGTCGAGACCGTCCAGACCGAGGGGATCCCGGACGACCTCTTCACGAACATCGGGGGGCCCCCGGTGCCCACCGAGCCCGAGGAGTCCGCCCCCCCGCCCACCGAGGGCCCGCCGCCCCCCGAGCGCCTGGTGCTGGAGCTGCGCTCCCGCGAGGTGCCCCGGGAGCCGTCCGGCCTGTCCTGGGCCCTCTCGGCCCTCACCTTCACCCTCGTCCCCGCGGTCGAGGAGTTCCCCCTCCGCATCGACGTGCGGGTCCGCGACACCGATGGCTTCGTGCTGCTCCAGGAGCGCCTCACCGGGCGCATCGTCATGCGCTTCGGGCTGGGCACGTGGCTGGTCAACGGCGTCCTGGACCGGATCAGCCGCTCGAACGAGGAGCGCCTGACGATGGAGTCGGCCGAGGAGGCCCTCTCCCGCGACCTCTACGCCCGGCTCTCCCAGGCGGTCTTCGACGGTCGCATGCGCGCCCGGGTCCTGGACGCCGCCGCCGAGGGGCCCCGATGATGGCCCTGCTGCCGGTCCTGGCCCTGGCCCTGCCCCTGGTGGACGCCGATCCGGCTCCCAGCGCCACCCGCTCCATGGCCGAGGCCCGCCGCCTGCGCTGCACCGCCCTCGACCCGGAGGCGGCCCGCGACCTGCGACCGGGCCGGATCCGCGACGCGCGGGCGCGCATCGACGAGGCCGATCAGCGCGTGGTCCTGTGCCAGGAGACCATCCTGCCCCCCGACGTCCGGCGCGCCTCGGAAGAGGCGCTGCTCGAGGACCTGGAGGGGCATGTCGGGGCGCTCGCCACGGCGGCGGCCGCCGCCCTCGAGGGCCGCACCTGGCTGGTGGAGGTCTACCACCCCTCGGATCAGGTGAGCCCCAAGGTCTCCTTCGCCACGAAGAACGCCCTGATGGCCCGGGGGGCGGCGGTCTCGGACCGGGTGCCGCGGCTGTCCGCGGGCGATGTGGACGTGCTCACCCGCCTCTCGCCGTGGCGGGCCTACCCGGCGGCCTGCGCCCGCTACACCGCCTCGGGGAGCCTGGGCCCGGACGACGCCCTGCTGGCCCTGGTGCTGATCGACCCCCGCGAGACCCGGCTCCATGCCGGCGTCTGCGCCGATGGCCAGTGGCGATGGCTCCAGTGAGGGCGCGCCGGGCCGGGGGGTGGGCACGGGGGCTCCCGGGCGTCGTGGCCCTGCTCGGGCTCGCGATCCTGCTCGGCCTCGCCGCGCCGGCGCGGGCCGAGACCCCGGTGGAGCGGTCCCGCGACGCCGCCCTCGAGCAGGCCCGGGCGCGGATGGCCGATCAGATTCAGCTCTCGGCCTACGACCTCGTCGACGAGCTGGTCTACGGCTGGACCCAGGAGCCCGTCTTCGACAAGCCCACCCGGGTGGTGCTCGCCCAGGTCGGGGTGCCGGTGGGCCTGGGGACCGGGCTGCAGGCCCTGGTGGAGAACCACCTCTCCCACGCCCTCATCGCCCACCCCCGCACCCGCATGCGGCCGGTGCACTGCCCGGCCTGCACCCAGGTGGTGGTCCACTCCGGTCCCCGCGCCACGGTGGTGGCCCGGGGGATCGACAGCCCCGAGGCCTTCGAGGCCCTGGGCATCGACGGCGGCATGCACGCCCTCTTCGTGGACCTCGAGGCCGAGGGCACCTCCCTCGTGCTGCGGGCCCGGCTCACCCGCCTCTCCCCCGACCTGCCCATCGTGTGGAGCCGCACCCTCACCACCTCCAGCGCCACCCCGGCGCTGCTGCGCGACCCGGACGCCCTGGTCTCGGCCGAGGAGGCCCGGGAGCAGTACCTGGACGCCCTGCGCGACCGCGGCCCCGTGCACGTGGTGGCCCGGCTGGGGATCCGCACCTACGCGCGCCCCGACCAGGGCACCGGCGGCCTGCCACCCCCGCCCTTCCCCTGGCTGCAGATCGGCATCGAGGCCGCCGCCACCCCGGCCCGCGACTGGATGGTGGACGTGGTCTTCGGCGGCAGCTTCATCCCCCAGGCCTACCAGGGGCTGCTGGCCGAGACCCGGATCCTGCGGCTCGTCACCGGGCGCTCGCGCTCCCATGTGCGCCCGGACCTGTACGCCTTCTTCGGGGCAGCGGTCATGACCGTGTGGGGGCCGGCCACCGGCGCCTTCCAGGTCCAGCCCTTCACCACCGACGATCTGATCCGCAGCCAGCAGGGGGAGGCGCCGCGGAGCCTCTGGGGCAGCTTCGAGGTCGGCCTGGACCTGCGCCTCGGCAACCGCCTCGGGGTGGCGGCCTACCTCGAGACCCTGCCGGCGCTCCGGCGCTCGCAGAACCTGGGGGAGCACGTGCGGGTGCTGGGGATCGGCTTCCAGAGCCTGGGGACGGAGGTGGTGGTGTGCTTCTGATCCTCGCCATGCTCCTCGGCAGACCCGCCGCCGCCGGGCCCCAGGAGACCCGCGATGCCCTCGACCGGCTCGACGAGCTCCTCGAGGCCCGGCTGGACGAGGGGCGCCTCTCCCGCGAGGACCTGGCGCCGGCCCTGGTGGTGCGGGTGGAGCCCCGGTACGCCGACTCGGAGGGCTGGTTCGCGGCGGCCACCCTCGAGGTCCTCGAAGCCGCCCTGGGCCCGGGGACCCTGCGGCTGTGCGAGGCCTGCATGGCGCCCCGCACCCGGGTCCGGCCCGGGGTGCTGGACTACCGCGCCGGACCCACCGATCTCGACGAGGTGGTCCGCCTGGACGCCGAGCTGCGGGGTGACGCGGCGCCGGCGAGCACCGCCATCTTCGTCGAGGAGCATGCCCGCGGCGTGGCCATCCGCATCGTGGAGCTCAGCACCGGCAACCTGCTCTGGGCCCGGAACGTGGACCCGGACCTGGACGAGGACCGCCGCAGCGAGCGCGTCTACACCCGCGCCGAGGAGCTGGAGCGCCGGGCCCGGGGCGGCACCCTCACCCACGGCTTCTTCGACGCCGCCCTCTTCCCCCAGCAGCACCTGGCCCTCGAGTGGGCCGACCAGTGGGGCCCCCGCAACCAGTTCCTGTCGGGGGTGACCCTGTCGGTGCTGGACCCGGCGGTGGGCCTGGGGGTGAACGGCTACGTGGTCACCCCGCTCGCCGACACCCTCGTGGGGGGGAAGCTCCTGGCCAGCCTGCCCACCGCCCTGGTGCGCGCCCTCGGCGACGCGGGCGGCGGCGATCTGGACATCATCGACCCGCTGGTCACCGGCATCTTCGTCGTGAAGGTCCCGCTGGGCCGCTCCAACTACGGCGCCCTGATGACCCTCTCGACCAATGGCCGCATCGCCTTCGGCATCTCGCTCATGAACACGAGCCTGGGACCCCTCCTGCCATGATCCCGCCCCTCGACCGATCCCCCGCCCTGGCGGCGCTGGCCCTGCTCCTCTCCGGCGGCTGCGCCAGCCGGGCCTACACCCACTACCTGATCGAGCCGGCCCCGGCGGTGGACAGCACCTTCGAGGAGGACGAGGGCACCCGGCTGCGCCCGTTCGCCTTCGGCTCCACCACGTCCATGAAGGTCTCCTGGAACGACGGCGACGTGATCACCGAGGTCCAGATCCCCATGCTCGCCGGCGGCCAGCGCATCCTCATCGAGCACACCCGTGACGTGCCCGACGTGGACACCCTGCCCGCCACCCGCCTCGTGCCGCCGCCCCCCACCCCGGCCGACGCCACCCTCGAGGAGGCCTACCGGGAGCGCGGGCTGCGGGTGAACCCCGAGGCCGCCGCCGTGAGCCTGACCGGGGCCCGCGCGCGGATGGACGAGGCCCTCGAGCAGGGCAACCCGGCCCTGGGCCTGCAGTGGGCCGAGCTGATCCTCGCCCGCTACCCCTCCCACCCGGAGACCCTCCGGGCCAAGGCCTCCATCCTCCTGCTCCTCGGCGAGCGGGAGAAGGCCATCGAGACCTACGAAGCCGCCGAGGAGATCGCGTCGGACCCCGCCGTCCGCGAGACCCTCGAGCGGCTCCTCGACGAGACCCCCTGACCCGGAGGCCGCGTGCAGCTCATCGGCATCGCCCTGCTCGTCTTCGTGGTGTGGTACGGCTTCACCGACCGCGCCACCGGGGCGATCTCGGCCCTCGACACCCACGCCCTGGTGATGGTGCTGGGCGGATCCCTGGCCTCGGTGCTCATCAGCTCCTCGGCCCTGACCACCCTGCGGACCTTCTCGTGCCTGCGCGAGATCCTGCCGGTGGTGGGGACCCTGGGGCCCGGCACCGACGCCCTCGAGGCCGAGCGCAAGGAGCTGCTCGCCCTGTGGCGGGAGGGCCGGCGGGCCCAGGCGGTCCAGCTCGCCGAGCAGAGCGCCTTTCCCGCCATCGGCCGCATGATGGACCTGGTGCTCTCCCGCGCCCCCGAGGAGGCCACCTCGGCCACCTTCATGGAGCTCCAGCACGCCGCCCTGTCCCGGTGGCAGCCCGCCATCGCCAACTGGGAGCTGCTGGCCCGCCTGGCCCCCTCCTTCGGCATGATCGGCACCATCGCCGGCATGATCCAGCTCTTCGGCAACATGGGCGAGGACAGCAACATGGGCGCGGCCCTCTCCCTGGCCCTGCTCTCGACCCTGTACGGCGTCGCCTTCGGCGCGGGCGTGGCCGGACCCGTCGGCCACTACCTGCGCAACCTCCTCGACGAGCGCCTGGGCGCCCTGGACCGCTGCGAGAAGACCGTGCACGAGCTCATCGCCCGGACCGACCGGTCCGCCCGCGTGGTGGGGGGCTGACGTGCGACGGCGCAGCGCCTCCGACGGCGATGGGTGGCTGCTCACCTACGCCGATCTGATCACCAACCTGCTGGTGTTCTTCGTCATGCTGCTGGGGGCCTCCTCCATCAGCCGCTCCCGGATGCAGGAGATCGCCCGCCAGCTCTCGGGCGAGGATCCGCCGGAGAGCCTGTCCGCCATCCAGGAGGAGATCGAGGAGCAGGTGCGCCTCGAAGACCTGGAGGAGGACGTGACCACCCGCCTGACCGCCGAGGGGCTCGAGGTCTCCCTCAACTCGGGCCTGGTGTTCGACTCGGGGAGCGCCACCATCCGCCCCGAGCAGGTGCCCACCCTCGACCGCATGCTGGAGACGCTGGTGCCGTACGCCGACCGCTACGAGTTCGCCATCGAGGGCCACACCGACTCGGTGCCCCTGGGCGATGGGACCCCGGGCGCCCGGAGCAACTGGGAGCTGTCCACCGACCGGGCCAATGCGGTCCGCGCCCAGATGCAGGGGCTCGGCATCGACCGGACGAAGATCCGGGTCGAGGGCTACGCCGACACGGTCTCCCTGCCCCCCGACGAGCTCGAGGGCCTCACCGAGGAGGAGCGCCTCGCGCGCCACCGCCGCGTCATCGTGCGGGTGTACTGATGGGGATCCTGCTGCTGCTCTGGCTTGCCCTCGTCCCCGCCCGGGCCCAGGACGAGGGCAAGCCAGAGCAGCAGCAGGATCCCCATCAGTACACCC
>CAZPJM010000300.1:0-6286 GCA_964586865.1 uncultured Enterobacteriaceae bacterium | reverse complement strand
AGGCTGCGCCCCCTGGGGCCCAGGGCGGGGCGGTGGTCGCCGCGTCCTGGGCCCCAGGGGGCGCAGCCTTTCAGACCCTGGCCGGGGCCCTCGCCACCCCGGGCCGCCTCGTGCCCGCGACGGGCGGCCCCGTCGGCCGGTGGGAGAACCTGAGCGCCACCGGCTGGGGCCAGGTGTTCGGCGTCCGTGGCATCACCTGGACCTTCCACGGCGATGGGCGCCTCGAGTTCCTCCTGGCCGACGCCTTCGCCGGCCCCCCCGACGCCCTGGCCATGGCCGAGGAGGTCGGCACCAGCGGTCTGGTGCCCGGGCGCTGGGCGGTCTCGGGCCCCCGGGAGGTGCGCCTCTCCCGCCTCGACACCACCGGCCTCTCCATGCACGGCCGGACCACCGGGACCTTCGCCATGCCCGCCGGCGCCATGGGGATGGGGCAGGTCCTCCAGGCCATGCAGGACGGCCCCTGGACCTGGCGCACCACCGGCGACGAGCTCTACCTGGAGGGCCGCATGATGGGCGGGCCGGTCCAGATGCGGTTCCGACGCGCCTCCCGAGCCTGAGGGGCCCTGTTGGCCGGGGTGCGCTGGTGCGTCCTGCTGCAGTGCGACAACAGACCGCGTTGGGGCTCGTTCTCCCGGGGCGTACATGCCCGCCACGGAGGCCCCATGCGTCAGACCTTCCCCCGCATCCTCACCATCCCCGCCCTCGCCGGGCTCGCCCTCACCGCCTGCGGCGAGCCCGAGGACACCGATTCGGAGCTGGTGCCCCTCGCCCTCACCGCCCGCGCCCACGTGGACGGGGCCCCGGTGGACTGCGACACGTCCTACACCCTCGGGACCGCCGAGACCCAGGCCCGCATCGCCGATGCGCGGCTCTTCCTCTCGGGCCTCCAGGTCCGCGCTCCGGGCGGCGAGTGGCGTGATCTGGGCCTCGAGCAGGACGGCCCCTGGCAGCACGAGGGCGTGGTCCTCCTCGACTTCGAGGACGGCACCGGGGCCTGCGCCGACAGCGGGACCACCGAGCGCAACGACGCCATCCTCGCGCTGGCCCCCGAGGGCGCGTGGGAGGCGCTGCGCTTCCAGGTCGGGCTGCCCTTCGCGCTGAACCACCTGGACAACGCCACCGCCCCGGCCCCCCTCAACACCCCCGGCATGTTCTGGGCCTGGCAGGGCGGCTACAAGTTCATCCGGGTGGACTTCGCCACCGGGGAAGGGCGCTGGAACGTGCACCTGGGCAGCACCGGCTGCGTCTCGGACGGCCCCACCATCCCCCCCGAGGGCCCGTGCGGTCGCCCGAACCAGCCCACCATCGAGGTGCCCCTCTCGGCCGACGGCGGCTTCGACATCGACCTGGCCGCGCTGGTGGCCGATGCCGACCTCGCCACCAACGCGCCCGACACCCCGCCCGGCTGCATGAGCAACCCCATGGAGTCCGGTGACTGCACCCCGGTCTTCGAGGCCCTGGGGCTCGACTTCGAGACCGGCTCCTGCGTCGACGACTGCGTCGGCCAGGAGGTCTTCCAGGGGGTCGAGTGACGATGGGGGATCCCACCGTCGGCCCTCGGCCGGCTCCCGTGCGCCCGGGGGGCCGGCTGCGGGCGGTCCTGCCGCTGCTCGTCGGGATCGCCGCGTGCGGCCCCGATCCCGTGGATCCGGCCGCCGAGGCCTTCACCCCGCCACCGGGCTTCCCGGAGCTGCGGGTGCCCGACGACAACCCGCTCACCCCCGCCAAGGTCGAGCTGGGGCGCCACCTGTTCTACGACCCGCGCCTCTCCGGGAATGGCACCCAGTCCTGCGCCTCGTGCCACCACCAGGACAAGGCCTTCAGCGATGGGCGCCGGGTGCCCGAGGGCTCCACCGGCCAGCCCCATGTCCGCAACGCCAATGCCCTCACCAATGTGGGCTACAACAGCACCCTCACCTGGGCCAACCCGGCGCTCACCAGCCTCGAGCAGCAGATCCTGGTGCCGCTCTTCGGCGAGGAGCCGGTGGAGATGGCGGCCGATGACGCCTCCCTGGCGCGCATCGAGGCCGATCCGCTGTACCGGGAGCTCTTCGCCGAGGCCTTCCCCGACCGCGCCGCGCCCATCGACTGGGACGGCGTGGTCGACGCCCTCGCGAGCTTCAACCGGGTGCTGGTGAGCGGGCGATCCCCGTTCGACCGCTACACCTACGACCGCGACGCCGACGCCCTCTCGGACGAGGCCCGCCGGGGCCTGGCCCTGTTCTACAGCGAGCGTCTCGAGTGCCACCACTGCCACGGGGGCTTCAACTTCACCGAGGCCAGCGTCCACGAGGACTCGGCCTTCGACGCCAGCCTCTTCCACAACACGGGGCTCTACAACCTCGACGGCGAGGGGGCCTACCCCGCGAACAACCCGGGGATCCTGGAGATCACGGGCGAGGCCTCCGACATGGGACGCTTCCGGGCGCCCTCGCTGCGCAACGTGGAGGTCACCGCCCCCTACATGCACGACGGCTCCATGGAGACCCTCGAGGAGGTCATCCATCACTACGAGCGTGGCGGACGGCTCATCGAGGAGGGGCCCTACGCGGGCGATGGGCGGGAGAGCCCGCTGAAGAGCGGCCTGGTGGCCGGCTTCAGCCTGACCGACCAGGAGCGCGCGGATCTGGTGGCCTTCCTCGAGAGCCTGACCGACGAGGACTTCCTCACCGATCCGGCCCTCTCGGACCCCTTCCTGGACGGCCCATGAGGGTGGCGGCGCTCTGCGTCGGGCTGGCCACCTCGCCGGCGTGGGCCCACCACGACACGGCGGTGGGCCGGGTGGGGGGCGCCGGCCCGGATGGGCTGGTCATGGACGGCCGCGACGGCGAGGCCCCCCGGCTCGAGCTGGGCATGGATCTGGACGTGCGCCGGTTCGCGCGCACCCTCAAGGGCTCCGACCGCTTCGCCGGCCCCGAGCTGGTGGCGGTGGATGTGGTCCAGGGCGTGCTCCGGCCGGCGGTGCGTCTGCGGAGCCCCACCCGCCTGGGGATCGACCTGCCGGTGGGGGTGGTGCGCACCACGGGCGACGATCGGGCGCCCGACCTGGCCCCGGGGATGGGCGATGTGCGCCTGTGGGCTGCCCATCGGCTGGTACGCCGCCCGGTGGGGGACGGCGGGCTGTCGGTGTGGGTCCAGGCCGGGCTGTGGGCCCCCACGGGACGATACGTGCGGGAGGCCGCCGTGTCCCTGGTCGACGTCCAGCCCGGCGAGGGTGGCGCGCTCGACATCGTCCCCTACGACACCCGCGCCAGCCTGGGGGCCGGGGCCTGGGTGCCCACCCTCGCCGCCGACACGCGCCTGCAGCGGGGGCGGCTCACCCTGCAGGCCGGGCTGGGGGCCCAGCTCCCGGTCACCGACACCCCCGACGACATCCGCTGGGGCGCCGATCTGCAGGCCACCCTCCAGGCCTCGGTGGGGCTGGCCGGCGAGCGGCTCCGCGTGGGGGCGCGCCTCGCCGGGCTGCATCACACCGCCGATCGGCTGGAGCATCGGGATCCCGACACGGGCACGGTCCGACCGATGGCCGTGGGCCGCCGCAGCGCGCTGCAGGTGGGCCTCACCGCCGTCGGACGCCTCTCCGAAGCGGTGAGCTGCGGGGTCGAGGGCGAGGTGCCGGTGGTTCAGCACGTCCAGGGCACCCAGCTCGTGGCCTCCCTCGGCGCCACGGCCCGCTGCCGGGTGGCCTGGGGGCTCGGCGCACCCCGGGACCGTCGAGGGGGACCGGCCCGGCCCTCGCCTTGACCTCCCTGCCGCCGTCGTTAGGTCCGGCGGGACCGCCTCCCGTTCCCCAGACCTCGGAACCTCCGTGCAAGAGCTGTTCGCCAAGCGCGCCCTGCTGGTCACCGGCAAGGGTGGCGTCGGACGCACCACCCTCACCGCCGCCCTGGCCATGGCCGCCGCCCGCAGCGGCAAGCGGGTCCTCATCGCCGAGATGGGCGAGCCCGAAGAGGACCTGGCCGCCCTCGGGCGCCTGTTCGGCCGCCAGACCCTCCCCGCCGATCCGGTGCCCCTGGCCCGCAACGTCGACGGCGTCATGCTCTGGTCCCGCAAGGGCCACGAGCGCTTCCTGTCGCTGGTGCTCCCGGTGGCCGCGCTGGTCCGCGCCGCCCTCCGCAGCAAGGGCCTCCGCCGCATGTTCGACGCCGCGCCCTCCCTGAACGAGCTGGGCGTCTTCTACCACATGCTCACCCTGGCCCGGGAGCGTCGGCCCGGCGGGGGCCCCGCCTGGGACCTGATGATCGTCGATCTCCCCGCCACCGGTCACGCCCTCGGGCTGGCCACCCTGCCCGATCGGGTGCTCCAGCTCCTGCCCACCGGGCCCATCGCCCGCGCCATCCACGAGGGCAAGGACGTCTTCTTCGACGAGCGCCTCTCGGCCATGATCGTCGCCACCCTCCCCGAGCAGCTCCCGGTCACCGAGTGCCTCGAGCTCCTCGAGGGCCTCCGCGAGACCGACATGCCCATCGGCGGGGTCATCGTCAACAAGGTCGTGGGGGACGACTTCACCGCCGATGAGCGCGACGCCCTGGCCCCCGTGGTGGCCCGCCGTCCGGTCTTCGGCGCCACCCGCTTCCTGGGGATCGGCCGGATGGCCGAGTCGGTGGCCCAGCTCCAGGCCGAGGCCCAGGCCCCGGTGTGGCGGGTGCCCGAGCTCCCCCTCGAGGGCGCGGGCCTCATCCACGGCCTCTCCGATGCCATCCTCGACGACGATGTCGAGCGCGGCGTTCCCGACGATGCGGCCTCCACGGAGGGATCGGCATGAGCCCCCCCATCCAGCAGCTCGTGACCGAGCGGCGGATCCTGGTGGTGTGTGGCGCCGGCGGCGTCGGCAAGACCACCACCGCCACCGCCCTGGCCCTGGCCGGCGCCCGCGAGGGCCGTCGCGTCCTGGCCCTCACCGTCGACCCCTCGAAGCGCCTGGCCCAGACCCTCGGGGTGGATCGCAACCTCGAGGCCCCCGTCTCCATCAGCGAGGAGCGCCTGGCCCAGGCCGGCATCCAGCCCCCCGGCACCCTCGACGCCTGGATGCTCGACCCCAAGCTGGTCGCCGATCGGGTGGTCCGGCGCCTCTCCAGCGACCCCGAGGACGTGGAGCGGCTCATGGAGAACCGCATCTACAAGGGGATCTCCCGCATGGTGGCCGGCATGCAGGAGTACATGGCCATGGAGGCCCTCCACGAGTTCCACCGCGAGGGCAAGTACGACCTGGTCATCCTGGACACGCCCCCCTCCCGCAACGCCCTCGCCTTCCTCGAGGGGCCCCAGCGGATGGCCAGCTTCCTCGACGGCCGGATCTTCCACCTCTTCGTGCCCGACCCGGACGCGGGGGGCGGGCTGTTCCGGCGCACTGCCGGCGCCGTCATCAACCGCGTCAACTCCATGATCTTCGGCGAGGAGGCCTACCGGGACATGCAGGAGTTCTTCGGCTCCTTCTCGGGGATCCTCGGGGTGCTCAACACCAATGCGGGCAAGATGATCGAGCTGCTCGCCGATCCGGACGACGTGGGCTTCCTGCTCGTCACCTCGCCCACCGACGCCAGCGTGGCCGACGCCCACTTCTTCAAGGAGCGGACCGCCAGCATGGGCCTGCCCTTCGCGGGCTTCGTCCTCAACCGCAGCCAGGCCCTGGCCCACGGGCGGGTCTTCCCGGACGAGGACTGGCTGCCCGCGGACGCCCCGGAGGCCGCCCGCGCCGGACTGCCCAAGCTCCAGCGCCTGGCCGAGGTGGAGCGGGTCGAGATGGAGCGGGACCGCCACCTGCTGGCCACCCTCGCCGACGAGGCCGAGGAGCACTGGGCCCTCGCCACGCCCACCCTCCCCGGCGGGGCGAACGACATGGGCAGCCTGCTGCGGATCACGGACCATCTCTGGCTCGCCGAGCCGTACAAGGCCGACCGGGGGTAGGCTCTCGGTACGGGAGGTGCGCGTGACCGGCGCCCACACCACAGCCGACGGGCTGGCCGAACCCCTCGAGGATCCGCTGATCGACGCCTGGCGGGTCGATGTCCCCGCGGAGGCCTGGCCCCGCCTGGAGGCCCGCCTGGTGCGGAGCGTGCGGACCGAGCCGCTGCCCTCCCTGGCCCGGATCGCCGGACAGCGGGCGGCGGCGGCCGGGGCGACCGCCGGACACCGGGTGGCGCTCACCTGCGGGGCGGTGTGGGCGGCGGCGGATCTCCTGGACGATCTGGCCGACGGCGACGAGACCCTGCCCTGGAGCCAGGGCAGCCTGGACGTGGTGCGGCTGCTGGGGCTGGCCCACCGCGCGGCGGCGGCCCTCGATGGG
>CAZPJM010000299.1:0-6288 GCA_964586865.1 uncultured Enterobacteriaceae bacterium | reverse complement strand
AGCTCGCCGGTCCGCGCCGTGTCGAAGAAGCCGATGTCCTGGCGGATGATGGCCGCGTAGAGGTGCTCGCGGAGCCGCGCCACCAGCCGCTCCCCGGCGACAGTGAACAGCCAGGCCCGGAGCATGGCGAAGACGCCCTGAACCAGGAAGAGCGCCACGAGCACCAGGGCGAGCTGGTCGAGCTTGGCACGGGCCGCCTCGGCCACCACCGTGTCCACCATCCAGCTCACGGCCATGGGGTAGGCGAGTTGGATGCCGGCGCTGACCAGCAGCGCGACGGTGGCGATGGCCAGCAGCGGGATCTCGGGGACCGCCAGGCGCAGGAGCCGGGTGAGGGGGACGGGGTGGCGGTCGCTCTCGGCCAGGGCATCCTGGGCTGCGCTGTCGGGACCCTCTCGCACCGGCCCTCCCTGGGCCCGGGGCCCCGCCCGAGGGTGCGCACCGCCGCGCCGCGGGCAAGGGGGCGAACGTGCCCACGGCGCCCCATCCGTCAGGCCCCCGCAAGCGCGAAAGCTGGCGGACACGACCAAGATGGACGATCCTGACGCCTCCCGTGGAGGTCCCATGCTGCGCAGCCTGGCCCTGGTGCTGGGACTCGCCCTGGCCGGCTGCCAGGACGGCTCCCCGCCCGATCCGTCGGACCCCGACGGGGTGGATCCGGCCGTGGTGCCCCCGACCGCGCCGCTCCACCGCCTGTCCATCGGCGACTACGAGCGGACGCTGCGGGTGCTCTTCGGCGACGAGACCCTCGATGGCCTCCAGCCCCTCCTGGACGCCCTCCCCGCCGACGCCGCCCAGGAGGAGGGTGCCTTCGCCCGCAACGACCAGCGCCTCTCCCAGCAGCACGTCGACCGCTTCTACGCCATCAGCGATGCCCTCGCCCAGGCCGCCGCCGCCGACCCCACCGTCCGGCAGCGGGCGGGTGGCGCCTGCGCCGACGCCGTCGAGGATGCCTGCCTCGAGCCCTTCGCCCGCACCTTCCTCCGCCGGGCCCTCCGCCGGCCCCCCACCGAGGACGAGATCGGCGAGGCCCTGGCGCTCATGGGCGGGTTCTCAGGCAATACGCGGATCCACGCCCTGGTCTTCGTCACCCTGATGCGGCCCGAGTTCCTGTACCACTTCGAGAACCGCGGGGTGGTGGACGACGAGGGCGGGGTGGCCCTCACCGCCCACGAGCTGGCCAGCCGGCTCTCCTACCACTTCTGGGGCGAGCCCCCCGACGCGGTGCTCATGGCCGCCGCCGACGACGGCCGCCTCCTCACCGACGAGGGCCTGCGGGCCCAGGTGGAGCGGCTCTACGCCGACCCCCGCACCGAGGCGACGCTGCTGCGCTTCTTCGACGAGTGGCTCCACCTCCACCGCGGGGACTTCGTGGACAGCCCGCGGCTGCGCACCCTGGCGGGCGAGCTGGAGCTGGACGGCCTGCCCGAGGAGATGCGCGCCGAGGTCCACGACCTGCTGGTGCACGCCATGCGCAGCGAGGACCGGACCTGGTACGACGTCCAGACCACCGAGGAGTCCTTCGCCACCGGGGAGCGCCTGGCGGGCCTGTACGGGGTGCCGCCGTGGGACGGGGTCGGGGAGCGCCCCCTCTTCCCCGCCGGGCAGCGGGCCGGCCTGCTGAACCGCGCCGGGATGCTGCTGACCTCGGACGGCTCCACCAACCCGTTCCGCCGCGGCATCTTCGTCAAGCGCCTGATGCTGTGCGAGTTCCAGGAGGCGCCGCCCGCCGACCTGCCCCCCGAGGCCCTCGCGCCGCCCGACGTGGGCCCCGGCGCCACCACCCGGGAGGCCTACGAGGCCAAGGTCCAGGACACCCAGTGCGCCGGCTGCCACGCCACCTTCTCGCCCTTCGGCTACGCCCTCGAGTCCTACGACGGCCTGGGCCGGTACCGCACCGACGAGCGCCTGGTGGACGAGAGCGGCACCGACCACGGCACCGCGCCCGTCGACGCCTCGGTGGCCGCGCCCCTGGACGGCGCGTGGACCCGGGTGGCGGACGGCCCGGACCTGGCCTTCCAGGTGGCCGCCACCCCCCAGGCCGACGCCTGCATGGCGCGGCAGTACTTCCGCTTCGCCCACCGACGCCCCGAGACCGAGGCCGACCAGCCCCTGCTGGATGCTTGGTCCGACGCCCTCGCGGCCGACGAGCCGCTCCGCGACTGGCTCAAGCGTGTCGCCCTCGACGCCACCTTCCGCCGCCGCACCCTGGAGGACTGACATGCGCTACGACCGCACCTCCCGACGCATGTTCCTGACCGGGATGGGGGCCCTGGTGGCCGTCCCGCTCCTCCCCTCCCTCCTCCCCCGGGGCCTCCGGTCCGAGGCCCGCGCCGACGGCACGGAGGTTCCGCGCCGCTTCATCGCCATCAAGGCCTACAATGGGGCTCCGGTCCTGGACTTCTACCCCCGGACCGCGCCTGGCGGGTACGGCACGCGCGGCCGCGACGGCACGGTGGTGCTGACCGACCCCCTCCCGGAGGCCACCGGCCGACACGCCGATGGCCAGCCGTACTTCGGGCACCAGGCGCCGCTCACCGACTTCGCCGAGGTGGGTCTCGGCAACGTGTTCGGCACGGCCTTCAACCCGTACCTGGCCGCCATGACCCTGTTCCGCGGCCTGGACTTCATGCCCAACCTGAACCACAACCATGGGGGCTTCCTGGGCAACTTCGGGCTGCGGACCAACGGGGTCGGCGGCCCCCTGCCGGGCGCGCGGATCAACGTGACCATCGACCACGTGATGGCCGCCTCCCGGGCGGTCTACCCCGAGCCCCCGCTCGGCCCGCGGATCCTGCACCTGGGCAGCCGCACCAACACCTGCTCCTACGGGCCCCGCAACCCGAACGACCTGCTGGCCACGGGCCGGGACGCGGTGGAGCAGTCCAAGGCCATGACCAACCCGCGGGTGGCCTTCGACACGGTCTTCTCCAAGCTGGACGACGGCGCCGCCCCCAGCCCCTCCACCCGCCTGGTGGACCGGGTGGTCGAGGACTACCGCCAGGCCCGGGACGGGCGGCTGCTCTCGGCCGAGGATCGGCGGACCCTCGAGCGCCACCTCACCTACCTCGAGGAGCTCGAGGCCCGCCTGGGCACGTCCGGCGAGGTCTGCGAGCCCGGCAGCCCCCTCGACGACCTGGACACGGGCGGCGAGTTCGACGTGCGCCCCGAGACCATCGAGGCCTTCTTCGACCAGATGGTGGACCTCGTCGCCCTCGCCCTGTCCTGCGATCTGACCCGCGTGGTGACCCTCGACGTCCAGAAGATGATCATCGACGACGGCGGCGACGTCTTCGGCATGGGCGACAGCCAGAACGCGGGCTCCGCCGGGCGGAGCAACTGGCACCTCCAGGCCCACAACTGGGACGATCGGGCCCAGCGCTGGCTCGGGATCGGCTACCGCTGGATCGCCCAGGAGGTCGTGCTGCGGCTCATCGAGCGCCTCGACGAGATCACCGAGGCCGACGGCGAGAGCCTGCTGCACCACAGCCTGGTGCTCTTCAGCAATGAGCTGTCGTTCAACCACCTCAACTACAGCATGCCCACCGTGCTCTTCGGCCGCGGCGGGGGCCGCATCCGGGCCGGCCGCTACCTGGACTACGTGGACTGGAACCAGCGCGTCCGGTTCAGCCAGCACAACGGCGCCGTCATCGAGGGGGTCCAGTACAACCGGCTGCTGGTGACGCTCCTCCAGGCCATGGGGCTGCGCCCCGACGAGTACGAGATCGAGCCCGGCAAGGGCTTCGGCGAGTACCGGCCCGTGGGCAAGGGCGGAGGCTTCGCCCGCGACTATGACGAGAGCAACGTGGGCGAGCCGCTCCCCGACCTGATGGGGTGAGGCGCGGGCCCGTCGCCCTCGGCGGGGGCCTCAGTAGTGCCAGGGGAAGCGGCTGAAGTCCTGATCGCGCTTCTCCAGGAAGGCGTCCCGGCCCTCCTGCGCCTCTTCCGTGCCGTAGGCCAGGCGCGTGGCCTCGCCGGCGAAGAGCTGCTGCCCCACCAGGCCGTCGTCCGGCAGGTTGAAGCCGAACTTGAGCATGCGCATGGCCGTCGGGGACTTGGCGTTGATCACCCGCGCCCACTTGAGGGCCGTGTCCTCCAGGTCGTCGTGGGGGACGACCCGGTTGACCATGCCCATCTGGAAGGCCTGCTCGGCGGTGTAGTCGAAGCCCAGGAAGAAGATCTCCCGGGCGAACTTCTGGCCGACCATGCGGGCCAGGTAGGCGGAGCCGTACCCGGAATCGAAGCTGGCCACATCGGGGTCGGTCTGCTTGAACCGCGCGTGCTCCCGGCTCGCGAGGGTCAGATCGCAGACCACGTGCAGGCTGTGTCCGCCGCCCGCCGCCCAGCCGGGGACCACGCAGATGACGATCTTGGGCATGAAGCGGATCAGGCGCTGCACCTCGAGGATGTGCAGCCGGCCCAGGCGGGCGGCGTCGATGCCCCCGGTGCCCTCGGCGCCCTCGTACTTGTAGCCGTCCTTGCCGCGGATCCGCTGGTCGCCCCCCGAGCAGAACGCCCACCCGCCGTCCTTCGGCGAGGGGCCATTGCCCGTGAGCAGCACGCAGCCCACGTCGGCGGTCTGCCGGGCGTGGTCCAGGGCCCGGTACAGCTCGTCCACGGTCCTGGGCCGGAAGGCGTTGCGCACCTCGGGCCGGTCGAAGGCGATCCGCACCGTGCCGTGCTCCTTGGCGCGGTGGTAGGTCAGGTCCGTGAAGTCGAAGCCCTCCACGGGCGTCCAGCGCGATGGATCGAAGGTCATGGCGGCTCCTCGGTGCAGTGCGCGGGACCGGGCCCCGCGGCGGGTCGGCGGGCTCCGTAGCCCCGTGCTCCGGGGGTTACGATCCGTCTTCCCCCCGGCCCGGGAGTCTCCATGTCCACCGTGTTCGAGACCACGCGCACCATCCGCCTCGGGCACACCGACGCGGCCCGGCGGCTCTACTTCGCGCGGCAGCTCGAGCTGGTGCACGAGGCCTACGAGGCCTGGCTGATCCACGAGGGCGTGGACTTCCGGGCCCTGGTCGAGGATCCGGAGGGCGGGCTGCCCATCGTGCATGCCGAGAGCCGCTACACCGGGCAGGTCTTCGTGGGCGACCCGGTGACCATCGGCATCACGGTCGAGGCGCGGAGCGCCCGGTCCTTCACCCTGGCCTACACGCTGGAGAGCGGCGGGCGCCAGGTGGGCAGCGCCAGGACCGTGCACGTGGCCCTCGACGCACGGACCGGCAAGAGCACGGCCCTCCCCGAGGTCATGAGCCGCCTCCTCCCTCCCGCAGAAGAAGGGCGCGACGCCTGAACCAGGCCCGCCGGGGCTTGCCGGTGGCCCCCACCCCCGCCGGCTCCCACGGCAGGATGCGGTCCACCCGGGCGTGGGGGGGCAGGTGGGCGGCGAGGAGCGCGGTGGCGGCCTCCAGCTCCAGCTCCCCGTCGACGAAGGCCCAGGGCCGGGCGCCCCACTCGGGATCGGGCACGGGCACGACCACGACCTGGCGCACCTTCGGGTGGGCGCCCAGCACCCGCTCGATGGCCTCGGGGAAGACGTTCTCGCCGCCCGAGATGAACATGGTGTCGGCGCGGCCGCGCACCCGGAGCACGCCGTCGGGCTCCAGGGAGCCCACGTCGCCCGTGCGGAGCCAGCCCTCGGCATCGGCGACGGGCTGCACGCGGCCCTCGACCCAGACGCCCAGGGTCACGGTGGTGCCGCGCACGTGGATGACGGGATCGACCCGGACCACCCGGCCGGCCAGGGCCGCCCCGCTCGCCGCGGGATCCCCGTCCACGGTGGAGGTGCAGACCTGGCTGGCGGTCTCGGTCGCGCCATAGGTGGTCCGGATGGGCCAGCCGTGGGCGCGCCGCCGGGCGACGAGCGCGGGGGGCGCGGCGGCCCCGCCGAGCAGGAGGTGGCGCAGGGTCGGGGGCGGGGCGTCCGGCGCGCGGACGAGCTGGGTGGGCACCCAGCTCAGGTGGGTCGGGGCCAGATCCTCGAGGGGGCGAGCGCCGGGGAAGACCACGGTGCCGCCGGCCAGCAGGGCGCGGAAGAGCAGGGCCAGGCCGCCCACATGGTGCATCTTCAGGGCGGCCACCCACCGATCCCCCTCCGAGAAGGGGGTGTGGAGGTGGGAGGCGGCCGCGCTGGAGAGGTGCTGGCCGAGGCTGTGGGCGATGGCGCGGGGGCGCCCCTGGCTGCCGGAGGACCACACCAGGGTGGCGGGCGCGCCCAGCCGGATGCCGGGCGGCGGGCCCGCGGCGGGTGTGGGGTCGACGGCGCCCACCTGATCGACGGCCGAGGCC
>CAZPJM010000298.1:0-6337 GCA_964586865.1 uncultured Enterobacteriaceae bacterium | reverse complement strand
GCCTCGGCCTCGTGGCGGGCCTGGCGACGCGCCGCCACCCCGGCCAGCTCGGCCTCGAGGGCGGCGCGGGGCCCGGAGGGGGCCTGCTGGGCGGTCTCATCGACCATGCCCTCGGTCGCCTCGCCGTCGGGCCCGGCACCCGCGCTGTCGTCGCCATCCGCCCCGGTCTCTCCGGCGGCGTCGCCACCCGCCCCGGCCTCTTCGCCATCGGCACGGACATCGTCGGCGTCGGCGTCCTCCTCCTCCTCCTCCTCCTCCTCCTCCTCCTCTTCCGGGGAGCGCTTCAGCGCCGCCAGGGCCGAGCGGAACTCCTGGGCCTCGGCGGCGAGGGCGGGGAGGGGCTCCTGGGCGGAGAGGGCCCGCCCCGAGGCCTCCAGGGCGACGCGGGCCCGGGCCCGGTCCAGGGCGGCCTCGGATGCGCCGGGGCAGGTGGCGGGCGGGACCGGGGGGCAGTCGGCACTTCGGACCGCGGCGGCGTCGAGGGCGGCCTGCACGGCGGGGCGGAGGTCGTCGGAGGCCTCGGCCAGGGCCGCCCGGTGGACCTGGACCTGGAAGGCGTCCCGGGCGCAGGCCACCGGGTCGGGGCCGGCCAGCGCGAGGGCGGAGAGCAGCGAGAGGAGGTTGGTCATGGGGGGAGGATACCGGACGCGTCGGGTCCGGGGGAGGGCTCCCGGATCAGGTGGACGAAAGGAGCAGGTCGGGGCATCGGGGTACCGTCTCGCACCCTCTCGGGAGTTCCCATGCATCGCTGGCTGCCCCACCTCCTCCCCGCCCTCGCTGTCTCCCTCTCGCTGGCCTGCGGCGGGATGGGGAAGAAGAGCGCCTCCACCACCGAGTCCGGCGCTGCGGCCGAGGCCCCCGCCCAGGCCCCCGCGCAGCAGACCAGCCGTCACGGCGGCAGCTTCTCCTTCGGCAAGCCGGCCGACTGGACCCGCGAGAAGGAGACCCTGGAGGACGGCGGCAAGAAGTACGTCATCTACACCCTCGCCGGCGAGGAGGCCCAGGTGCAGCTCGTCATCCACCCCCCGGGCACGGCGCCGAGCCCCGCCGAGGAGATGGAGGGCTTCCTCCAGGTCTTCCGCGCCGAGCTGGGCGATGTGGCCGAGATCGGCGAGCCCACCCCCATCTCCCGGGAGATGGCCGGGCAGACCGCCCAGGGCCTGTCGGTACGGGCCACGCTGCCCACCGACGCGGGCCCCCAGATGGTGGAGCACCGCTCGTACACCCTCACCGGCGCCGACAGCCAGGTCCAGGTGATCATCGACATCCCCAACCGGGAGGATCCGGCGGTCGAGCCCGTCCTGAACGAGGTCCTCGACCCGCTCCAGATCCCCTGATCCCGCGCGGGGCGGTCAGGTCGACCCTCGGACCCCCACCACGCCGTTCAGGTTGAAGTCCAGCACCCCGAAGGCCACCGCCTCCAGGTCGATCTCGTCGTCGCTGCGGACCAGGTAGCGACGGACCACCTCCTTGACGGTGCCCAGGGCGCACGAGGCGGTGACGTCCACGTCGAGCTCGGGTCGGACGAAGCCCAGCGCCTGACCATTGCGCAGGGCGGCGCCGATGTAGTGGAGCAGGGCGTCGTAGAAGGCCTGCAGCTTGCGGTCCACCTCGTCGTCCAGCCCCACCGCCTCCCGGAAGAGGATCCGGCACAGGGCGCGGTTGTCCGCCAGGGCCGAGAGGACCCGGTGGACGGTGCCCTCGAGCTGGGCCGGGATGGGCGGCGCGCCCGGGTGGGTGTCCACCCCGCGGATGGTGCCCCGCAGCTCGGCCAGCAGGTTGTCGAGCAGCTCGTGGAAGATGGCCGCCTTGCCGTCGAAGTAGAGGTAGAAGGTGCCGCGGGCCACGCCGGCGGCGGCCACCAGATCGCTCACCGAGGTCTGGTGATAGCCGCGCTCGGCGAACACCTCGAGGGCCGCGTCCAGGATCTGGCGGTGGCGGGCCTCCCGGGCGCGCCGGGCGCGCAGGGTGCGGCCGTCGGTGCTGGGGCCGTCGCTCATGGGGTCTCCTCGATGGCGTCCCAGTGGGCATCGACCCGCTCGGCCAGTCGGCGGCGGATCTCGCTTGCCAGGGCCGGAAGGGCCTCGTCGGGCAGGCCGGCGGTCTCGATGGGCGCCAGCACGTGGACCGTCACGGTGTGGCCTGGCCGGAGCAACCAGCTCCCCTTGCGGAGGACCTCGTACATGCCCGTGACGGCCACCGGCGCGATGGGGGCGCCCAGGTCGCGGGCCATGCGGAGGGTGCCGGTGCGGACGCGACCCACCCGGCCCGTGGTGGTGCGGGTGCCTTCCGGGAAGACCAGCAGGCTGTGCCCGGCCTGGAGCTCCCGGGCCATGCCCTGCTGGAGGTGGGCGCGCTTGTCCGGATCCCCCCGGACGACCCCCAGGGTGCCGCGCTGCTTCATGAACCAGCCGTAGATGGGGATCCGGAAGTGGCTGGCCAGCTCGATGCCCTGCTTGAAGTGCGGGGTGGCCGGGTACATGGTCACGTGGTCCAGCAGGTTCACGTGGTTCTGGGCGAAGATGTAGGCGCGGTCCGGATCCACCGATGGATCCACCACGCACCGCCACCGGCTGCCCGTCGCCGCCACCTGACCGCGGCAGTACACCCGAGACAGGCCCTCGATCCGGTCGGGTCGCCGGACGAGCTGGGCCAGCATCATGAGCGTCATGACGGGGACCATCCAGGCGACCCCCACGGCCCACAGCGCCACCGCGACGGCCCGGTCCCACAGGGTGTCCTCGGGCAGGACCACCGGGTCCTCCCGCGGCACGTGCCCGCAGGTCTCGAAGGGCCAGCGCCGCGCCTCGGCCTCTGGGGCCGCGGCGGGCGGCTCGACGGGTGCGCGGGCGTCCGGGGCGCTCACAGCCGCACCTCGAGGGCCCCGGGGAGCACCTCCAGGCGCTGGAGCCGGGCCTCCAGGATCTCGCCGTCCACCATGCAGGGCACCGGCTCGGGCAGGTCCAGCTCGACGGTGGTGGCCAGGGCGTGCTCGATGTCGGGGGCGGCGGTGTGGGTCCCCCGGAAGATCCGCGGAAAGGTGGCGAGGAAGCGGGGCCGGGAGAGGGCGCCCACCCGGATGACGTCCAGGCGACCATCGGCGGGGTCGGCGCCGGGGGCCATGTTCATGGTGCCGGCGGTGAAGCCCGAGTTGGAGAAGGAGAGCAGGGCTGCCGGACGCCGGTCCCAGGCCCCCCCGTCGAGGCGGATCGGGAAGGTCGGGTGCTGGAGCCGCGCCAGGGTGACCAGGACGGCGGCCACGTAGCCGGTGGCCCCCAGCCGCTTGAAGCGCCGGTTGGTCAGCTCGCCGGCGTCGGCCGAGAAGCCCACGCTGCAGAGGTTGATGAAGTGGAAGACGCCGTCGGCGTGGGTGGCGCGGACCACGTCCACCGGGCGGGAGCGGCCGGCGCGCAGGGCCGCGATGGCGGCGTCGGGGCCGGTGATGTCGAAGTCCCGCACGAAGGAGTTGCCCGTGCCGAGGGGCAGGAAGCCCAGGGTGGGGCGGTCGTCCCGGCCCTCGACCGGGGGGAGGGGGAAGAGGCCATCGACGATCTCGAAGGCGGTGCCGTCTCCGCCCACGGCCACGAAGGTGCGCACGCCGGCGGCCCAGGCCTCCCGGACCAGGTCTCGGGCATGCCCCGGGCCCTCGGTCCACGCCTGCCGCGAGGGGCCCAGCGCCTCGCCCAGCCCCGCCAGGACCCGCGGGGCGCGGCGACCGCACGCCCCACCACCCGCGGCCCCGTTGACGATGAAGAGGGTCTCCGCGCTCATGGGGCCTCCCCCAACGGGATCAGGTCGTGCGGCTCGCGGGCGGCGCGGAGGGCCTCGGCGAGGACGTGGCGCTTGAGCTTGAGGGAGGCGGTGCGGGGGAAGTCCTCGTGCCAGGCCAGGACCCCGCTCACCCGCTTGTAGTCGGGGAGGCGCCGGTTGTGGCGGCGGAGGGCCTCGAGCAGAGCGGGTCCGGGCGGGCCGTCGCTCCGCACCACCAGGATGAGGGTCTCGCCCTCCATGGAGCGACGGGGCCAGACGTAGTCGCGGGCCATCACCGCCAGCTCGGGGCAGGGCGCGTCGCGGAAGGCCCCCTCCACATCCTCCGGGTAGACGTTCTTGCCGCCCGCGGTCACCACCAGGTTCCGCACCCGGCCCACCAGGTGCAGGTGGCCGCTGCCGTCCACCCAGCCCAGGTCCCCGGTGCGCAGCCAGCCGTCGTCGGTGAAGGCCTCCCGGGTGAGCGCGGGGGCGTCCAGGTAGCCGCGGAAGACCGTGGGTCCGCGGACCTGCACCTCGCCCACCCCCTCGGCGTCGGGGGCGTCGATGCGCACCGCCACCCCGTCCACCGGGGCGCCCACGCTGTCGGCCCGGAAGGGCCGCAGGTCGTTCACGGTCACCACGGTGCAGGCCTCGGTGAGGCCATAGCCGATGACCACGGGCAGCCCGAGATCGTAGAAGAAGCGGGCCAGGTCCTCGGGGACGAAGGCGCCGCCGCAGAAGAGCTGCCGGAGCCGACCGCCGAAGGGGGCGTGGATCGGGCCGAGCAGCCGGGAGGAGAGGCCGTGCCGGGGCCGGTCCCGGGTGGCCCGTCGATTCAGCCGGACCAGGGCGTCGAAGGCGGTGCGTCGCCACTCGGGCTGCTCGTCGAGGCGGGCCTCGATGCCCTCCCGCAGGCTCTGGAGCAGGCGGGGCACCAGGGCCATGTGGGTGATTCCGTAGGTCTCGAGGGTCCAGCGCAGCGGCTCGGGCCGCAGGGTGCGCTGGTGGACCACGGTGCCGCCGCACGCCAGGGGGCCGATGAAGCCGGTCATGAAGTCGATGGCGTGGTTCGTGGGGAGGATGCTGAAGAAGCGGTCGCCGACCTGCATCGGGTACAGGCGCAGCAGGGCCTCCCACTGGGCCAGGTAGTTGCCGTGGGTGAGCTGGCAGCCCTTGGGGGTGCCACCGGTGCCGCTGCTGTAGACCAGGCAGGCCACGTCGTCGCGGGTCTGGGGGGCGCGGGCGAAGCCCTCGGCCGGAGGCAGGTCGTCCAGGCGCGCGGCCCCGCCGAGCTCGGCGCCCTCCGGGGCCTCGTGGACCAGGACGTGGGGCACCTCGAGCTCCGGTGGAAGGCGTCGCCACAGCCCGTACTCCACCACCAGGACCGCCGGGCGGGCGTGGGCCAGCAGGTCGGCCTGCTCCTGGCCCGTGAGCTTGTAGTCGACGGGCACCAGGGTGAGGCCGCGCAGGAAGGCCGCCGCCGCCGTGATCCCCCACCGGCTCTGGTTGGTCATGAGGATGGCGAGCCTGTCGCCGGGCCCGAGCCCCCACCGCTCGAGGGCCGCGCCCAGGGGGCGGGTGGCGCGCCAGGCGTCCAGGTAGGTCAGGCGGTGGCGCTCGCGGGTCCGGCTGGCCTCGATGAAGGCCAGCTCCGACTTGAACTGGACGAAGGCATCGTGGAGCAGGTCGCCCAGGCTCTCGTAGGCGCCCGGCCACAGGGCGGTCGAGGGGATGGCGTCGGCGTGGGCGGCCACTCAGCGCCTCCGGGCCACGACGGCCGCCAGGCCGGCGAAGGTGCGGGCGTCCTGGAGCTCGTAGTCGGGGATCTCCACGTCGAAGGTGTCCTCCAGCTCGGTGAGCAGGTCGAGGGCCTGGACGCTGTCGATGCCGAGCGCCTCGAAGAGGTCGTCCTCGGGGGCGAGGCGGGCCGGGTCGTGGCCGAAGCGCTCGGCGGCCAGCGCGATGAGGCGGCGGGCCAGATCGTCGTTCACGGGCGGTCTCCGGGGAGCCAGGGCATGGGGCCGTCATCCTCGACGAAGGCGGTCAGGGCCTCGAGGACGCGGGGATCGGTCACCAGGTCGAGGAAGGTCTCCTTCTCGCGGTCCAGGGCGGCCCGGGGGAGGGGCTTGGCGAAGGCCTTGGCGCGGGCGGTGACGTGGGGGTCGAAGCGGGCGGCCTGGCGGGCCACCTGGCGGGCCACCTCGAGGGCCTGACCCCGGGCCACCACCTGGCTCACGACGCCGAGGGCGTGCAGCCGGGCGGCGCGGACGGTGCGGCCGGTGAGCAGGAGGTCGCGCACCACCGCATTGCCGGCGTCGCGGGACAGGCGGGGAAGGCCCCCGAAGCCCGGGATGAGCCCCAGGCGCAGCTCGGGGAAGCCGAAGCGGGCCGAGCGGTCGGCCAGGATCACATCCGCGGTCAGGGCCAGCTCGAAGCCCCCACCCAGGCAGACGCCGTGGACGGCGGCGATGGTGGTCAGCGGGGCCTGGTCCAGGGCATCGAAGCAGGCGTGGATCCGGTCGAGGAAGCGCCCCACCCGCTGGCGCACGAGGGGCGTGGCCAGGCGCCGGGCGCCCCGACCCACCAC
>CAZPJM010000297.1:1684-6344 GCA_964586865.1 uncultured Enterobacteriaceae bacterium | reverse complement strand
AGCGCGGGGCCGCCCAGGAGCAGCAGGGCGAGGAGCAACGTGATCATCGGGGCCTCCCGGGCAGGGCATCCAGGCCGCCGGCCCGGGCCAGGGCGGGGGTGCGCACCTGGTTGGTGCCGCAGTGCACCTCGCCCCCGGCCATGTGGTAGACGTCCCAGTCGTCGACGAAGACGGGCTCGACGGTGTCGGGGAGCAGGTGGCGCCACGCGCGGACGAAGGGATCCGCCTCGAGGGGGGCCCCGGGGGGCCGCAGGAAGGGATCGGCCATGATGGCCGTCCCCCCGAGGCCGTCCGAATCGGTGATCAGCAGCAGGTTGATCTGGGCCGGCACCACGGCGACCGCCCCGCACACCCCCTGCTCGTCGACCCACTCCTCGAAGACGGTGGGCGCCCGGACCACCTCGACCTCGCGGAGGTCGAGGGCCTGACGGAACACGTCGAGGAGCGGGTCCAGGTGATCTCGCTGCAGGTCCTCGTTGTACGCGCGCAGCGCCACGTCGCGCTGGTAGTGGCCCAGGGTGGGTCGGTGGTGGCCCCGGCCGCCGCCCCGGCCGTGGCGCTGGAGGCCCGTCTCGGCCGCCCCCGCATCGAGCAGCTCGAAGCCGAGGGCGGTGTCGGCGTAGAGCATCCGGAAGCCGCGGGGGGCGTCGGGATCGGGGACGAAGGTGACGAACTCGTCCACGTGGCCGGTGCACAGCCACGAGGTGTCGACGGCGAAGGGCGCCTGGGCCCCCAGCTCGTCCAGGAGGGCGCGGATGTCGGCGTGCAGCCCCAGGTCCTCTGCTCCGGTGATCCCGTTCCAGCCGTAGTAGACCCGGCCGAGCGGGTGGTCCCGTCCACCGGCGGCCACCGGCGGGGTGGCCTCCAGGTTCCCGAAGCTGTCGAAGGTGGTCACGTCCCAGGCGTCGCCCACCGCCAGCACGCCGCGGCCCGGTCGACGGAGCCCCTGCACGAAGCGGTCGAGCCCACCGTCCTCCGGCCCGGTCCGCGGGCTGTCCAGCACCAGCTCGGCGCGACCGTCCGGGGCCCACGCGGCCAGGACCTCCAGCTCGTCCTGGATCCACACGTCGCCGTCCACCGTGTTGCCGTCGACGATGGTGAGCGCGCCGCCCAGGAGGCTCCCCAGCGTCTCGACCAGCAGGCGATTGCTCCAGTCCGGACCGTCGTCGACCGCCACCACGAAGACCTCCTCGGTGGGGAGGAGGGGGTGGCCCACCGTGGGGGGGCTGCCGACGAGCTCCCGCTCCCGGCGCGCGCCGGTGCGGGCCTCCTCGACCACCAGGCGCCCCAGGTCACCCCAGGTCAGGCCCTCGAGGACGAAGCGGAGGTCCGGACCCCCGGCGCCGGTCCACGAGGGCTGGCCCGGGCCCAGCACCAGGGTCCCCGCGCTGTCGTAGGCCCGGGCCCGCGACGGGCGGGTCAGGGTGATCCGGACCGGGCCGACCCCGGTGGGGAGGGGCACCGTGGTGGCGTTCGGGCCGGGCCCGGGCGCCGGGTCGGTGGGATCGGGGAAGACGGCCGGGGCCAGGAGGATGGGGTCCATGGCGGCCAGCGGGGGGTCGTCGGGGGGGCGGGCGCAGCCCGCGGTCGCGAGGAGGAGGGCCCCACCGAGGGCGGGGACCCGGGTCGCAGGGGTCACGGCCCCTCCAGGTGGATCGCCCTTGCATCACCCGCTCGGCGCCCGGACGCACCCCCTGGCGTGGATCCGCGACGCGCTTAGGCTTCCGCCTGACGAGGTGCCCATGCCCTTCGAGCCCACCCTCCTCGAGAAGGGGGCCCCGCCCCTGCCCCGGGCCTTCCGGCTCGACAGCCCCCACCAGCCCACCGGCGACCAGCCCCAGGCCATCGAGAAGCTCCTGGCCGGCCTGCAGCGGGGCGAGCGTCACCAGACCCTGCTCGGGATCACCGGGTCGGGCAAGACCTTCACCATGGCCAACGTCATCGCCCGGCACGGCCGCCCGACCCTGGTCCTGGCCCCCAACAAGACCCTCGCCGCCCAGCTCTACGGCGAGTTCCGGGCCCTCTTCCCCGACAACGCGGTCGAGTACTTCGTCAGCTACTACGACTACTACCAGCCCGAGGCCTACGTCCCCTCGAGCGACACCTACATCGAGAAGGACGCGCTCATCAACGAGCAGATCGACCGGCTGCGCCACGCCGCCACGAAGGCGCTGCTCGAGCGCAACGACGTGATCATCGTGGCCTCGGTGAGCTGCATCTACGGCCTGGGATCGGCCGAGGCCTACGCCGGCATGCTCCTCCACCTGGCCCAGGGCCAGGAGATCGCCCGCCGCGACATCCTCCGCAAGCTGGTGGATCTGCACTACGAGCGCAACGAGGCCGACTTCCACCGGGGCACCTTCCGGGCCCGGGGCGACGTGGTGGACGTCTTCCCCGCCAGCAGCGACGACCACGCCATCCGCATCGAGCTCTTCGGCGACGAGGTGGACGCCCTGCACGTCTTCGACCCGCTCCGGGGCACCATGCACGGACGGCTCGACAAGGTCGCCATCTACCCGGCCAGCCACTACGTCACGCCCAAGGAGAAGATGGACCGGGCCATCCGCGAGATCCGCGAGGGGCTGGTGGAGCGCCTGGCCGAGCTGCATCGGCAGGGCAAGCTCCTCGAGGCCCAGCGGCTGGAGCAGCGCACCCTGTTCGACCTGGAGATGCTCGAGGAGCTGGGCCGCTGCAAGGGGATCGAGAACTACAGCCGCCACCTCTCGGGCCGAGCCCCCGGCGAGCCGCCGCCCACCCTCATCGAGTACTTCCCCGAGGGCTGGCTGCTGATGGTGGACGAGTCCCACATCGCCGTCCCCCAGCTCGGCGGGATGTACCGGGGGGACCGGGCCCGCAAGGAGACGCTGGTGGACTTCGGCTTCCGACTGCCGAGCGCCCTCGACAACCGCCCCCTCCGCTTCGACGAGTTCGAGGCCATGGTGGGGCAGGCCGTCTACGTCTCGGCCACGCCCGGCGACTACGAGAAGGACAACTCGGGCGATCAGATCGTCGAGCAGATCGTCCGGCCGACCGGGCTGCTCGACCCCACGGTCGAGGTACGGCCCGCCGGCATCCAGGTGGACGACGCCCTCAAGGAGATCCGCGCCCGGGTCGAGCGCGGGCACCGGGTGCTCATCACGGTGCTCACGAAGCGCATGGCCCAGGAGCTGACCGACTACTACCAGGAGGTCGGCGTCAAGGCGCGCTACCTCCACAGCGACATCGACACGCTGGAGCGGCACGAGATCCTGCGGCAGCTCCGGCTGGGCGAGTTCGACGTGCTCATCGGCATCAACCTGCTGCGCGAGGGCCTCGACCTGCCCGAGGTGAGCCTGGTCTGCATCATGGATGCCGACAAGGAGGGCTTCCTGCGCAACGAGCGCAGCCTCATCCAGACCATCGGGCGCGCCGCCCGCAACGCCGAGGGCCACGTGGTGCTATACGCGGACCGCGTGACGCCCAACATGAAGAAGGCCATCGAGGAGACGGAGCGCCGGCGCGAGGTGCAGCAGCGCTACAACGAGGAGCACGGCATCACCCCCACCACCATCGTCCGCGACATCGAGAACCCCCTCGCGGCCCTGGTCAACGCCGACTACGTCGAGGTGGACACCGAGCCCCGGCGCAGCCGGAAGGGTCGGACCGACGCCGAGGCCATCAGCCCCGAGAAGCTGCCCAAGCTGATCCTGGAGCTCCGCAAGGACATGAAGCGGGCCGCCTCCAAGCTGGAGTTCGAGCGGGCGGCCGAGCTGCGCGACCGGATGCGGGAGCTGGAGCAGATGCAGCTCGAGCTGGCCGGGACCTGAAGCCCCGGGCCGCCCGAGGCCCACCCGGTCCCCCCGCGGCAAGGGGCGCCCCGCGCGGCCCCCGTGGGTAGACTCGGGGCATGAGCTTCCCCATCCGTCTCGCCGGCCGCACCTTCGAGACCCCGCCCGATCTGGCCCGCGCCGTGCTGGCCGACGCCCGGGCGGGGGGCGGCACGGTGGTGGCGGACCAGCGTCCCGCCACCTGGCTCGCCGAGGCCATCACGGCCGGAGACCTGCCCCGCCCGCTGGGGGTGGGCCTGTGCGCGGCCCTGGTCCAGACGGGCGATCCCCACGCCATCGTCGAGGCGGCGGCCGTCGCCGGCGCGGCGGGACTCACCGAGCTGTCGGGCCTGCTGCCGGCCGCCCTCGAGGGCCTGGACCAGGGCGTGCTCCTGACCCCCGACCCCACCACCCCCGCCCGCTCCGTCGAGGACGCCCTCCTCGCGGCCTGGGCGGCGCTGGTCCAGGATCCGGCCGCCCCGGGGCGTGACGCCCTGCTCCGACACCTGCGTCACGCCGGGCTCCGTCGCCTGGAGCTCGAGGTGGTGGCCCGGGCCGGCGATCCGGCGACGCTGCGGGAGAGCCTGCCGGCCATCCTGGTCGAGGAGCTGCCGGTCGACGACGTGGCGGTCCTGGCGGCGGCCCTGGTCCGGGGCGAGGCCGTGGCTCGGGCGGTCTGCGAGGCCTCGGGCGCCCTCACCGCCTCCCAGCGCTACGCCATCTGGCGGGCGGCGGTGGCCCGGGATGCCGGCCTCGAGGCGCGGGAGGGCCTGCGCGTGGCCTGGCTGGCCGAGGAGACGGTGGCCGCCCTGCCCGAGACCCACTGAACCGCCGCGTTCGCCGCGTTCGCCGCG
>CAZPJM010000297.1:0-1584 GCA_964586865.1 uncultured Enterobacteriaceae bacterium | reverse complement strand
TCGCCGCGGTCGCCGGGTCTGCAGCCGGTCGCTCAGCCCACCAGCCGCTCGTGGGCTGCCCAGGGGCGCACGTCCTCGGGGGAGAGGTGCTTGAAGGCGCGCCTGTAGTGGCTGAAGCGCCCGCCCTCCTGCACCGCGTGGTAGACGGCCTCGCCGGCCTCGAAGCCGCCCTGGGCCAGCACGTACTCCACCCAGGCCCACCGGACGCTCGTGGCCCGGACCTCGGCCTTGCCGCGCAGGCCCCGCTTGATGTGCTTGAGGCGGCGCTCCACCTCCTTGATGCCGGCGAAGGGGGTGCCGTCCAGGGGGGTCATGCGCTTGGCGACGAAGGTGGAGACCCCGAGGGCCACCCGGCACCGGCTGGCCAGCTCGCGGGTGAAGGCCACCAGCTCGTCCAGGTCCTCGGTGGTCTCGCCCGGGACGCCCACCATCATGTAGACCTTGAGGACCTCGAAGCCCAGGGATCCGGCCTGCTCGGCGCAGGCCAGCAGGTGCTTCTCGGTGGTGCCCTTGGAGATGGTGCGGCGGAGACGCTGGCTGGCGGCGTCCGAGGCCACGGTGAGGGTCCGGGCACCGCTCTCTCGGAGGAGCTCGGCGATCCGGGGCTTGCGGGACACCCGGTCGGCCCGGAGGCTGCTGACGCCCACACCCTTGCCGGCGGCCACGAGGGTCTCGAGGAGGGGCACCAGCTTGGGGTGGTCGGAGATGGCGGCGCCCACCAGGCCGACCTTGGGGGCACCCTCGGGGATGAAGGAGAGGATCCGCTCGGGGGTGACCAGGCGCATGCCGCCGTTGGTGGAGCGGCGCATGACGCAGAAGGTGCAGGTGCGGTGGCAGCCGCGCTCGCCCTCGAGGAGGAACATGTCCGAGAGCTCGGTCTCGGGGGTCCAGAACATGGAGCGGGCGGGCAGCAGGGCGTCGGTGGCCTTGGCGACCGGGGGCAGGACGGCGCCGTCGAGCTCGGGCACCCAGGCGCCGGGCAGGCCCCGGACCTCGCGGAGCCAGGCCGTCCGGTCGCGGTGCTCGCAGGAGGCGGCCACCGCAGTGGCCGTCACCTCGTCGGCCTCGCCGAGGAGCATGGCGTCGGCGTAGGGGCCGGCGGGGAGCGGGTTGCTGAAGGTGAGGGGCCCGCCCACCAGGACCAGCGGGTGCTCGGGCCCCCGGTCCTTGCGGAGGGGTGGGATGCCGGCGTCTTCGAGGAGCTGGACCAGCCCGGCCAGCTCGAGCTCGTAGGCGAGGGAGACCGCGATGATGGGGAAGGCGCCCAGGGGGGTGCCGGTCTCGAGGGAGCAGGGCTGGAGCCTTGCCTGGCGCCAGGCCTCCGGGTCGTCCGGCAGGAAGACCCGCTCGGCGGCCAGCCCGGCGTCGAGGAGCTGGCGCAGGATCCACTGGTAGCCGAGGCTCGACATGCCGGCGCGGTAGGGCGAGGGGTAGGCCAGGGCCACCCGGCGGGCGCCCTGCACGAAGGCGGGCCCGCACCGGACCTCCCGGTCCAGCAGGCCACGGTAGGCTTGCTCCAGCTCCCAACGTCCTGGCATCGGGCGTCGGTAACGCGGCAGCCCCCCCCTCGTCCCGGCCCGACCT
>CAZPJM010000296.1:0-6408 GCA_964586865.1 uncultured Enterobacteriaceae bacterium | reverse complement strand
GGCCGCGGCCGACAGCTCGTCTTCCGCCAGGCTCTTGCGCATGGCCGGGGCCGGCGGGGCGGCCCCACTCCGGGCCCGGCCCGATCCCCCGAAGCCGCTCTCCAGCTCCATGGCCGGGGGGGCGGCGGCCAGCAGCGCCTGGGGATCGGCCAGCCGGACCCGGGCGCGCAGGTGCGCCTCGAGGACCGCCGCCGGGCGGTCGGCGTAGAACAGGGCCAGCGGGTCGGGGGTCGTGTAGCCGGACAGGGCGAGCACGGCTTCGTCCACCATCCACAGCACCACCTGGGCGCCCTCCACCGGCCGGCCGGCGTGGTCCCTCACCACCACGTCCACCGCGATGTCCTCCCCGGGCCCGGTCTCGGCGGGCGCGTCCAGCGCCACGTCGAGCGTCTGCTCTCGGGGGGGGACCGACAGGTTCAGGGTGCCCCTGGCGTAGGCCACCCGGGGGGGCGCGTCGGGGAGGGGAGAGCCGTCGTCATCGACCCGATCGGCGCTGCCCACCAGATCCACCATGAGGTGGACATTGGGCACCCAGCTCGGCTCCACCGGCAGCTCCAGGGTGGTGGAGGGGCTGTCGAGGGTGATCCGGCGGGTCTCGAGGAGGCCGTCCTGGCGGAGGGTCACCAGGCCCTCGGCCGGGGCGAACGGGGCCTGGACCTGGATGCGGGCGGTGGTGCCCACGGCGAAGGAGGCCCCCTCGGGCACCAGGGTCACCTCCTCCTGGCTCACCTGTCGACGGGGGGGCCGGTCCGCCGAGCCGGCCCAGTAGAAGAGGTCGGTCCGGTTGGTCCGCCCCTCGTCATCGGTGATGTCGGCCCGGATCCGGTAGCGCCCCGGGCGGGACGGAGTGTGGGTGCAGCGGGCGGGCGCCCGGGCGTCGGCGGCCTCGGAGGTGAGGGGGCAGTCGGCCGGATCCTCCACCACCTCGGTCCACTGACCATCCTTCCGCTTCCAGACCAGGCGGGCGATGGTGAGGTCCACCGACACGCCGCCCTGCACCTCCCCCTCGAGATCGGTGACGATGGCGTCGATGTCGACGGGCTCGTCCACCTCGCCGAAGGTCCGGTCCACCCGCAGCCCCACGTAGCGATCCGCGGGGTGGACCAGGAAGCGGCTGCTGGACGACCATCGCTGGCGGTTCACGTCCTGGACGGTGGCCTCGGCGCTCACGGTGTAGGGCCGCACCGGGTCCATGGCGACCGGGGTGATGGCCAGGGTCCGGGTGCCGTCGGCCCCGGTCTCGGCGATGTGGCGCTTCGTGAGGCCGGCACCGTCCACCCCGCCGGACCGCCACCACGGAGACCAGGGACCGAAGCGGAAGGCATCGTGGCCCGGCGGCTGGTAGGTGGCCGGGGTGGCGCGGACCGACCAGGTGACCGGGGCTCCGGGGAGGGGCTCGCCGCTGTAGTAGGCGGCCTCGACGGTGGCCCGGGCGGTCTGGCCCAGGATGTAGGGCCGGGGGTCGATGCGGGTCGTGACCTCGTACTCGGGACGGCGGAACTCCTGGATGAGGAAGCTGTGCGCGTTGGCCAGGCGCTCGCCCCGCCACCGCGCCAGGAGCTGGACCCGGGCCATGCCCAGGTTGGGGCTCTCGGGCAGCTCCAGGGACAGATCGAAGCCCCCCAGGGCATCCGCCTCGACGGTGCCCTCGCCGAGGACGGCCCCGCGGGCGTCGGTCGCCTTCCAGGTGATGGTGGTGCCCGGGTCCTCGAACCGGCCCAGGCCCTGCCCCGGCCGGGCCAGGAAGGGGCGGACGAATCCCTTGATCCGGACCGTCTCGCCGGGCTTGTACATCCCCCGGTCGTCGAAGGTCATCCACGACAGGTGCGGCTTCCGGGTCCCCTCCTGGAACAGGCGCATGTCGCGGCCCAGGCCGTCCGAGCCGGTCAGGACCGCCACATCCCCGTCGCGGCGAGCCACCGCGATCCCCGGTCCGCCGCCTCGGGACTGGGCCAGGTCGAAGCGGGCCAGGCCCTCGTCATCGGTGGTGGCCGCCAGCTCGGGGGTGCCCGGGATGCGCACCTCGACGCCCTCGAGGGGGCGTCCGGTGGCCAGGTCGGTCGCCCACACCAGCCCCTCCCGGTGGTCGGAGAGGCCGGTGAGGCCGATCCGGGTGCGCTGGACCCAGGTCATGACCCGCTCGTGGCGCCACGCCTCGTCCGGTTGCCGAACCGGCTCGACGACCACGAGCACCTGCCCCTCGCTCCGGTCCAGGTGCTCGGCCAGGTCGAGGGGGGTCTCGACGAGCAGGTCGGGGGTGTCGTCCGCCACCGGGAGGGTGCCCTCGAACAGGCTGTCCAGGCGGGGCAGGGCGGTGCGATCGTCCCACCGCTGGTCCCACCACTGCCACAGGGTCTCCAGATCCTGGGGCGGGAGCGCGTAGACCCAGACCTTCACCCGGTCGTGGTTCCGGGTGTAGATGGGCAGGGTGGCCGGCCCGCTCGGGTCCAGCACCACCTGCTCGCGGCCGGGGCCCACCAGGACGCTGGTGGCCGGGCCGATGCGGAAGGTGTGGCGCTGCTCCTGGCCCAGGGTCTGGCCGTGGATGTCCGTCAGGCCCTCGCCGAGGGTCATCGTGACCGCGCTGCGGCCGGGCAGCAGTCCCCGGAGCGTGAGGTTGCTGCCGCTGGCCACCACCTCGGCCCCCTCGACACGCGGCGAGACGGTCACGTGACCATCGGCCTCGTCCTCCTTCAGGGGGTTGTTGAGGCGCACCCACAGGGAGCCGTCCGGGTTGCAGCGGCCGTCGACCTCCCAGCAGCCCCACCGCTCCACCCGAAGGGGGTCGTGGGTCCGGAAGGTGGCGGACTGGTCTTCGGGGGTGGTGCGGGGCCCCTCGGCGCTGGGGCTGCCCGCGGGCACCACGATGCGGTACTCGGTCGAGGCGGACAGGGGGTTGGTGGGCACGAGCACGGCCCGCCGCTCGGGGGGGAGGCCATCGGCGACGGCCTTGGCGCGCGGGTCCTCCGCCAGCTCGGCCGCGGTGGCCGCGCGCAGGCTGGCGCCCTGCCCCCCGCGGAGTCGGATGGCCTCCCGCAGGCGGTCGTCGATGTCCTGATCGAAGCCCACCACGATCACCGGGTCGAGGGAGACGCCGGTGCCCCCGGGCCAGGTGGTCTCGAGGCGGGGCGCCGGGGTCGTGAAGGTGAAGCGCACCTCGTCCTCGAGCGGGACGTCCAGCGCCGAGCGGGTGCCCGCCGGCACCGTCACCGTGTAGCTCGTGGCCATGGGCAGGCGGGACGCGGGGTCGAAGAGCAGGGTCCGGGTGCCGAGCCACCGCCAGCGGCCCTCGGCGGCGGGCTCCAGGGTGGCCGGGACGGTCTGGCTGGCCGCATCCTGGCTGGTCACGGCCACCATGGGCTGGTTGAAGGTGATGGAGACGTGCGGGGCGAGGGGGACGTCGCCCTCGGGGGCGGCCCGCACCACCTCGAGGGGGCCCGGGTCCACGTCGACGGCGCCGTCGGGGCCGGGGGCGGGGGGCCAGGCCTGCTGCACATCCTCGCCCGTCAGCGGCGGGGGCGGTGAGGCCTGACGCAGGGCGAAGTCGGCCCGCTCGGCGGCCTCGATGGCCGGAAGGCGGGCCAGGAGGGCGTCGACGCGGCTGGCCGGGAGGGGATCCACCCGGGCGGTGGGGGGGCGGTCCTGCGATCCCGCGGGGGTGTCGTCGGCGTCGGCGAGCTGGAGGACCAGTCCGGTGCCGGGCTGGGCCAGGGAGCGGTCGATGGACAAGGCGGCCTCCTCGGCGCGCACGGGCGGGGTGCTGCTGGCCGTGTCGGCCCGGTCCGGGGTGGAGCGGCCGGAGCCGGTGCACGCCACGGCGACGACGACGGCGAGGGCGAGGACCTGGCGCATGCGGGCATCCCGGGCGGGGGGTGTGGGGGAGCTTACGACGCCGGGACCAACGCGGGAGGCGGACGGGCCTTACAGCCACGCGGGCGGCCGGGGCGTGGCCTCGGCGGGCCCCGAGGAGGCCCGGCGCGCGGCCGCGTGCAATAGGCTGGGTTCGGATGCGTTGTTCGGGGTGCGAGACCCCCGGAGCCCCATGCAGGTCGCCGTGACCGAGTTCGAACGCCGCGTCGCCCGTTTCCATCCCGAGCTGGTCGGGTTCCTGGCCCGGCGCCTGCCGGGCGATCCCGAGGAGGCGGCCCAGGAGGTCTGGTTGAAGATGCACCGGGTTCGCCCCGACTGCCCCGACGATGCCGCCTTTCGCGCCTACATGTACACGGTGGCGCGTCGGCTCGTGGTGGACCTGCATCGCCGCCGCCGCGCCCGCATCCAGCTCGTGCCCATGGAGGCCGACGCCGTGGAGCGCCGGGCCACCGGCGGCGAGTCCTCGCCCGATGGGCGGCTCGACGCCCAGGAGGTCCTGGCCGTGGTCGAGAAGGAGCTCCGTTCCATGAAGCCCGAGATGGCCCAGGTCTTCCACTGGCGCACCCGGGACGACGTGCCCTTCAAGGAGATCGCACGGCGCCAGGGGGTCTCCATCAACACCGCCCTCGGCCGGATGCACCGGGCGGTCAAGAAGCTGGCGGCCGCCCTCGAGGCGGCCGGCCTCACCGGAGGTGCCGCATGAGCGAGCCCACCACCTGCCCCCACGCCGAGGCCACCACCCTGGCCTGGATCCACGGCGAGGGAGACGAGGACCACGTCCACCACGTGGCGTCCTGCCCGGACTGCAGCCGGGTGCTCGAGCTCCACAGCGAGGTGCTGGCCCAGGTCGGGCCCGTGCTGGACGACCTGCCCCGACCCGTCCCCGCGGCCGTCGCGCCCGAGGCGCCGGCTGGGGTCGCCCCGGCCAACCGCCCGTGGCTGCTGGGCGTGGTGCTGGCGATGGCGACCGCGGCAGCGGTGGTGCTGGCGGTGTGGTCGGGCCCGTCGCGGGACGCGGAGCCGGTCCAGGTGGAGGCCGACGCGCCGCCGCCCGTCGCCGATCCGCTGACACCTCCTCCGCCGACGGTGGCCGCGGCCCCGGACGAGGCCTCGCCCCTCCCCGAGCCCGCCCCGGATGCCGCCCCGGTCCCCGCGCCCGTCCCTCCGCCGCTCGAGGTGGTCGAGGCCCCGCCCCCGGTCAGGCGCGCCGCGCCCTCCGATGCCGAAGCGGCCGCCGCCCTCGAGGCCCTCCTGGCGGATCTGGACGATCCCCTGGATCCGGGTGACCCGGTGGACGAGGGACTGGACGGTCTCTTCGACGACTTCGCGGCCCTCGAGGCCGGCCTCACCACCCTGTAGGAGCCTCCGCATGCGCCGCCTCGTCGCCCTCCTCGTCGTACTGGTGATCGGGTCGGGCACCCCCTCGCCCACTGCCTGGGCCGACCCCGGGGATGGGCCCGGCGTGGGGCAGGAGCGGCGCGGGCTCGAGGGCCGCCGTCGCGGTGGCCAGGCCCGGGATGCGCGGCTGCTGGAGATGGTGCGCCGGACCGATCCCGGCCGTCACGCCAAGCTCGTCCAGCTCCGGGACGCCCGCCCCCGCCTGTACCGGAGCCTGGTGCTCCAGGCCGCCCAGAACCTGCGCCACCGCGCCATCGACGAGCGCGCCATCCCCCGCTTCCAGGAGACGGTGGACGCGAGCTACACCCTGCACGAGCAGCTCGACGCCTGGATCGCGGCCGATGACAAGGCCCGCAGGGCGCTCCGCCCCGAGATCGAGGCCACCGTCGCCACCCTGTTCGAGCTGCGCCAGGAGGCGCGACGCGTCCAGCTCCAGGTGCTCGAGCAGCGCCTCGAGCGCCTCCGCGGCGAGATCGATCAGCGCGACCAGAACAAGAAGGAGCTGGTCGACGGCTTCACCGTCGAGATGCTCGACAAGGTGGACGGCGGGCCCGGGTTCTAGCCCGCATCGATCACCAGATGCGGGCCAGCCAGCTACCGGTTCAGCCACGGCGCATAGGCATCCCGGGGGTTCACGAAGGGGATCTCCTCGAGGAGGGTGGCGGTGGCGTCGAGGCGGTAGGTGCAGATGTTGCGGCGGAAGGAGGTGTCGTCGGCGCCGGGGCAGCCCGAGCCGTAGCAGGTGGCCTCGACATCGGCGAAGAGGGTGAAGCCACGCCGGTCCTCGTCGAAGTAGCCGCGCAGGACGAAGTCGTTTCGCCACCTGTCGTCGCGGGCGTCATAATTCCCCCAGCTGTCCCAGTACTGGTGGTGCCGGCAGGTGAACCGTCCCTCGGCATCCACCGGGCAACGCAGGGAGCCGCCATTGGTCCACAGCCCCCAGGAGAGGTGGAAGCGGTCGTCGGGGTTGAAGACCACCAGGTCGAACCCATCGCGAACATGACGGGGCTCGAACGGACTGGGGACGTAGGTGCCCGCGAGGCAGTCGGGGATGGACATCCATGCCGACACGGTGTAGCGACCTTCGACGAGGTGCACCGCGTCGGGGGCGTGGAGATCGGAAGAGAGTCGTGTAGGGAA
>CAZPJM010000295.1:0-6417 GCA_964586865.1 uncultured Enterobacteriaceae bacterium | reverse complement strand
CCTCGCCGCCCTCTTCACCTTGCCCCTGCTGGGGTTGGTGGGGTGGGGCCCGCGCGGGTCCCCCCCGGCCCGCTCCTTTGGCCCCCCGGCCCCCCCGCCAGCGGTCCGGCGGCGCCCGCGCGCCCGCCCCTGCCCCGAGGCCCGGATGACCCGCCCCACCTATCCCGCCGCCCCCCGCACCGAGCGCGCCCTCGCCCAGAGCGACATCGACGCCTTCCTCGAGGCGAACCTCCACAAGGAGCTGCTGCGCTTCACCACCGTGGGCTCGGTCGACGACGGCAAGTCCACCCTCATCGGGCGACTGCTCCACGACAGCCAGGGCGTGTACGACGACCAGCTCGCCGACGCCACCCGCACCGATGCCTCGGGCGAGGAGATGGTGGACTTCGCCCGGCTCACCGACGGCCTGCGCGCCGAGCGGGAGCAGGGCATCACCATCGACGTGGCGTACCGCTACTTCAATACGCCGCGGCGCAAGTTCATCATCGCCGACACCCCGGGCCACGTCCAGTACACCCGGAACATGGCCACCGGGGCCAGCACCGCCAACGTGGCCCTCATCCTCATCGATGCGCGCCTGGGGGTGCTCGAGCAGTCCCGCCGGCACGGCTACATCGCCCACCTGCTGGGGATCCCGCACCTGCTCGTGTGCGTCAACAAGATGGACCTGGTGGACTACGACGAGCAGGTCTACCGCGACATCGTCACCGAGTTCCGCGCCTTCACCGAGGGCCTCGACTTCCGCAGCGTGGACTTCGTGCCCATCAGCGCCCTCCACGGCGTGAACGTGGTGCGTCCCGACCGGGCGACGGTGCCCTGGTACGACGGCCCGGACGTCCTCGGCTACCTCGAGGCCGTCGAGATCACCGCCGACGTCAACCTGCGGGACTTCCGCTTCCCGGTGCAGCTCGTGCTCCGACCCGATCTGCACTACCGCGGCTTCGCCGGGCAGATCGCCAGCGGCGTGGTCCGGGTCGGCGACGAGGTGACCGTCCTGCCCTCGGGCAAGCGCACCCGGGTGACCCACATCGACACCTACGAGGGCGAGCTGGACGAGGCCTTCGCCCCCAGCTCGGTCACGCTGCGGCTCTCCGACGAGATCGACATCACCCGGGGCGACATGCTGGTGCCCACCGGGCAGGAGCCGCTCCGCGGCCGCGACGTGGACGCCATGCTCGTGTGGATGAGCGAGACCGACCTGGACCCGGGCAAGACCTACGTGCTCAAGCACACGACCCGGGCGGTGCGCACCCGGGTCGGCGAGGTGGCCTGGCGACTGGACCTGGGGACCCTCGACCCGGAGGCCGACGTCGAGCGGCTGGCCCTCAACGACATCGGCCTGGTCCGCCTGGCGGTCCACAGCGAGCTCTTCTTCGACCCCTACCGCCAGAACCGTTGCACGGGCGCCTTCATCCTGGTAGACAGCGCCACCAACAACACGGTGGCCGCGGGCATGCTGCTCGGGCTCACCGACCGGGCCGGCACCGCCACCCGCACCGGCGAGGGCACCCAGGTGAGCCCCACCGAGCGTCAGCTCCGCCTGGGGCACGCCGGCGGCATCCTGGCCCTCGAGGGGCTCGACCCGGCGGCCCGGCAGGCCGTGGCGTGGGCCGTCGAGCGCCGCCTCTTCGATCTGGGGCACCTGCCGGCCGTGGCGCGCGACCCCGGCGTGGCGGTGGCCCTGTCCGGGGCGGGTCTCGTGGCCATCCTCCCCGAGCCCCATCGCGGCGTGCCCAGCCTGACCCTGACCGAGGGCGATGCCGCCCCGGACGGCCTGGACGCGGCCACCGAGCGCGCCATCGCCCGCCTCCGCGAGGCCGGCGTCCTCTCCAGCTAGCTAGTCCAGCTCGCAGATGAAGGGCAGGACGGTGCCGCAGGGCTCGTCATTCCAGCCGCCGTCGGCGTAGCGGTTGAGCTGGCCGCAGTCCTCGCCCCCCGAGTCGTTGGGCTCGTCCGGACCCCAGTTGGTGTAGGTCACGGGCGTGCCATCCTCCCACACGAACCGGCCCTCGATGCGCCGATCGTTCAGCCCCATCCACCACTTCTCGTCCGCCACGTCCACCGCGGCCTCGAAGATGAAGGCATCCTCCCGGGCCGAGGTGATGGTGAGCAGGTCGTAGCCCCAGCCCCGACACGTAGCGCGGGCATCGGTCCAGGCGCGGAACGGGGAATCGCAGAGCTGGTACACGGCGCCGGCCCGCTCCTCGCGCACGCAGGGGCAGGCCCCCGGGTCGTCCACCACGTCGTTGCAGTCGTCATCGACGGCGTTGCAGGACTCGGCCGCCCCCGGGAAGACCGCCGGGTCGAGATCGTCGCAGTCCTCGCACTGCAGGAAGCCATCGCCGTCCTCGTCCCCCTCGTCGGGGCCCAGCTCCCCATCGCAGTCGTCGTCGACGCCATTGCAGACCTCGAGGGCCACCGGCGAGACGTCCGGGTCGGTGTCGTCACAGTCGACGCAGGTGTCGAAGCCGTCCCCGTCCCGGTCCCGGGCATCGTCCACCACCCCGTTGCAGTCGTCGTCGATGCCATTGCACCGCTCGGGGGCCCCGGGGAAGACGTCCGGGTCCAGGTCGTCGCAGTCATCGGCACAGCCGGGGACCCCGTCCCCGTCGTCGTCCACCTCGAACACGCCCAGGAAGCCGTCGCAGTCGTCGTCGATGCCGTTGCAGATCTCGCGCGCCCCCGGGAAGACGCCCGGATCCTGGTCGTCGCAGTCCTCGCAGGCCCCGAAGCCGTCCCCGTCTCCATCCCGGGCGTCGTCCACCTGGCCATTGCAGTCGTCGTCCACCTCGTTGCAGATCTCCACCGCCCCCGGGAAGCGGGCCGGGTCCGCGTCGTCGCAGTCCCCGCCCCCACAGGCCAGGCTGGCGAAGCCATCCCGGTCGGCGTCGCACGAGGCCACATCGAGGGTCACGGTGGCCACGGCCTCGAACGGGCCCTCCGAGCCGGTCCCCACCGCGCGCACGGTCCACGACAGGCGGCGCCCCCCGGCGTCCACCGGCATGCCCTCGGTGCCGACCGTGACGGGCAGCGGGGCCTCCAGCTCCAGGGGCAGCGGGAAGGCCGGCTGGACCTCCATGGCGTCGAGGTAGGGGCCGTCCAGGACCACCGCCTCCAGGGTGGGCGAGAGGCCCACCTGGTTCAGCTCGGCCACGGTGAGGCGGCGCCCCACCGGCTCGCCCACCTCGACCCGACCCAGGTCGAGCCGGACGGGATCCACGATGACGACGGGCTCGGGGATGGTGGCGGGGCCACAGCCCAGCAGGAACAGGGCGAGGGACAGGCGGCGCACGGGGACTCCAGGACCCGAGGATCGCACATCGCCGGCCGACCGTCGCCCCCGCGGGGCTCAGGGCTCGAGCGAGGGGTCCACCGGCGGGGGCAGGGCGTCCAGGTTCAGCGGCTCCAGGACCGAGCGGCCATAGGCCGTGAGGACCAGCCCGCGGCCCTGGCCCAGATCCTCGACCAGCCCGCATCGCAGCAGCTCGTGACGGATGCGGGGGAACCAGCGCTTGGCCTCGGGCACCACCCCGCGCAGGTGGCCCAGGTGGGTGGGCTTGGGCTGGCGGTCGCGGATGAGTCGCAGGGCGTGGCGGGAGAGGAGCGAGGTGTGGTGCGGATCGCGGATGTGTCGGAGGAGCTGGGCCGTGTTGCGCGCGTCGTCGAGGGCGCGATGGGCGGTGCCGGTGACGTCCACGCCCACCCGCTCCAGGGCCTCGGCCAGCCGGTGACGGGCGCGGGTGCCGTCCTGGGCGAAGACCCACCGGCCGAACTCCTCCTTCAGGTCCAGGTGGGTCCAGTCCGGCGGCGGCAGGTCGTGCTCGGCGCACTGGCGGAGGAAGAGGTGCTGGTCGTAGGCGCTCCACGACATCATCACCAGGTCCGGGACCGCCCCGTGCCAGGCGCGGAACCGCTCCATGGCCTCGGGGAAGGGGGGCGCCGCCTCCACGTCGACCTGCTCGATGCTGGTGAGGGCCCGGCAGAAGGGCGAGAGCACCGGGTGGGCCAAGGGGCGGACGAAGGCCTGGTATTCGCCGGTCTCCCGGAGATCGTGGCCCTCGAGCCGCACGGCGCCGATCTCGATGATCTCCGAGATCTCGCGCTGCCGACCGCGCAGCTCGGGCTGCTCGTCCGGCCAGCAGGTGGCTTCGACGTCGACGACGAGGATGGTCACGTCAGCGGCTCCGGCGGGGAACGGGCGTATCCGGTCCGGGCCGGTCCCGCGCCCGCCGGGGCCTGGGGACCCTCAGATCTCGCCGGGCAGGTAGTCTCGCCACTCGTCCGGGACCCGCACCCGGGCCAGGGCCACCCGGATGGCGTCCTGGGGCCGGGGCCGCCGCGGGGGCTCGGGCAGGGAGAGGCCCGCGTCCTCGAGGCTGCGGCTGCCCTTCTGGTGGTTGCAGGGCGCGCAGGCCGTCACCAGGTTCTCCCAGGAGGTCACCGGCACGGGGCGGTCCATCCACGGCACGACCACCACGCCGTCCCGGGCCTCCTTGCGGGGGATGACGTGGTCGAGCGTCAGGCGGCGGGTGTCGGGTCGCCCGGCGTGGCGGGGACGGAGCCCGCAGTAGCGGCAGGTGAACCGGTCCCGGGCGAGCACGTTGAGCCGGTTGAGCGGGGGGGAGGTCCGCACCCGGACGTAGCGGACGAGGTGGACCACCGCCGGCCAGGCCATCTCGAAGGCGGGGGCCCGGACCATGCGGTCGGCGTAGCGCTCCACGATGCGGACCTTCTCGTCGAGCACCAGGCACACCGCCCGCTGCCAGGACACCACCCCTACCGGCGCGAAGTCGGCGTTCAGGAGAAGGGCGTCGTGCATGCGTCCTCCCACGGGATCTCCCGAGGCAGCAGGGTACACGAGCCGGGCCCCGGACCGCAGGCCGATCCGGCCTTGTCACGTCCCCGTCGCGGGCTGCAGCGGGACGTACCGGCGCGAGGGCCCCCCCTTGACGGCGGGGTCGACGGGGTCCACCCCGGAGACGTGGAGGCGCTGTGCCACGGGTCCGAGCCAACGGGATCGAGGTGTGGGTGGAGGAGGAGGGGACGGGGCCTCCGGTGGTGCTCCTCATGGGGATCGCCTGCCAGCTCACCCTGTGGCCCGACGCCCTGGTGCACGGCCTGGTGCGGTCGGGCCACCGGGTGATCCGCCTCGACAACCGGGACGTGGGCCTCACGACCAAGCTGGACGAGCACGGGCTGCCCGACCCCGGGCCCCTCATCCGGGAGCGCCTGTTCGGGCGCGTGCCCGACGCGCCCTACTCCCTGCACGACATGGCCGCCGACGTGGTGGGGGTCCTGGACGCCCTGGGCCTCTCCGACGCCCACGTGGCCGGCGCCTCCATGGGCGGGATGATCGCCCAGATCGTGGCCATCGAGCACCCCGAGCGGGTCCGGAGCCTGACCTCGATCATGTCCTCCCCCGGGGATCCGTGGAACACCCTGGGCACGCCGAGGGCGGGCCTGGCCCTGCTCACCGCCCGCGCCGAGACCCGCGAGGAGGCCATCGAGGCCCGGCTGCGGGTGGCCCGGGTGCTCAACGGCGGCCGGGCGCCGCTGGACGAGGCCGAGACCCGCGCCCAGGCGGCCCGGGACTTCGACCGGAGCTTCCATCCGCCCGGGGCGGCCCGACAGTTCGCGGCCATCTTCGCCACCCCCGACCGCCGCGAGAGCCTGAAGGGGGTCCGCTGCCCCACCCACGTGATCCACGGGGACCGCGACCCCCTGATTCCCCTGCGCGGCGGGCGGGCCACCGCGCGGCGGGTGCCCGGCGCCACCCTGCAGGTGGTGCGGGACATGGGCCATCACCTGACCGGTGTGATGGCGGAGCCGGTCCTGGCGGGGATCGAGGCCGCGGTGCGCCGGGGCGAGCGGAGCGCCGGGCGGGCGGCGTGAAGGCGGGCGGATCACGGCCGATGGGCCGCCCGGATTGTCGGCCGGATTGTCGGCCGGATTGTCGGCCGGCTGGCTAGCGCCCCTGGACGGCGCCCACCTGGCCCCCCTCGGGCAGGGCGGGGGGAGGGCCCTCGGGGATGCCGCCCGCGCGGAGGGCCTTGGCCTGACGCTGGTGGTTCTCCGCCATCCGGTCGAGCATGGTCCGGGTCACCCGCGCCTCGGCGGGGGGGAGGTGCTCGGGGATCTCGGCGCCACGAAGCTCGCTCGCCAGGTGCTCCCTCAGGACGGCCGCCCGCTCCACCGCCTGCTCGGCCTCGGGGCGGGGGGCGATGCTGGCGTAGCGCAGGTGCTCGACCACCGCCGCCTCCACGTCGGCGTGGAAGCTCCGGAGCTGCTCGGCCCGGGCCCGGTCGAGGGCCCGCGGGTCCCCCTTGGGCAGGTCCTCCAGCGAGAAGGTGCGGGCCAGGAGCGCGTCGCCAGATCGGAAGAGCGTCGTGTAGGGAAAGAGTGTAGATCTCGGTGGTC
>CAZPJM010000294.1:0-6479 GCA_964586865.1 uncultured Enterobacteriaceae bacterium | reverse complement strand
TCCACCGCTTCATCGACGAGAAGACCCTGGGCCGTCGCTACGCCTCCCGGGAGGCCCTCCTGGAGCACCCCGAGCTGGCCGCCTTCATCGCCTGGGTCCGCACCCAGGACCCGGGCGCCCGGATCCGGATGCGGTGACGTGCCACGCGTCGTTGCAGCGACCGGCGCCCCCGACGTGCCGATCGTAGCCATGACGACCCGGCCCGGGTGTGCGCCCGCCCGCCTCCGCGATAGGGCGCGCCCCGCCCGTCCACCGGGCCCCTGCTGGAGACCGCCATGAGCAGCCACGACACCCACGACGGCCCCGGCCTGCACCCCCTCCACCTCTTCCTCTACCTGCTGGGCGGGGGCGCGGTGGGCACCGGCCTCATCCTCCTCTACGGCGCCTTCGGCTGGCCCCAGGGCTCGCTCAACAGCGACTTCGCCGGGGTGGGCTTCTCCGGGCTGGACGACATCCAGCTCCTGTCCGGGGCCGAGATCGCCGTCGCCCTGATCGTGGTGGGCATCGTCTGCCTGGTCTTCGGCAACGCCACGGCCTGGCGCGAGACCGGCGGCTACTGACCGCCCGCCCGGCCACGGGAAGCCGCGCTGCGAGGACCCGCCCATGAGCCCCGGCCGCCCCGAAGCCGACCCCTTCGACCTGCCCGAAGAGGTTCCCGACGACCCGGACCTCGACTGGGTCGACCCGCCCCCCTCCCCCGAGGCGCCCGACCCCTTCGAGGCGGTGGACGACGACGACGGCACCCCCTTCCCCGAGGAGCCGGCCCCCGAGCGGGCCCCCGCCCGGCCCGTCAGCGACGACGCCCTGGACGATGACCCCTTCGCCGCGGACCTCCCGCACCCGCCCGACGAGGATCCCCTCCGTCCGGTCCTCCCATGGCGCACCGACGCCATGGTGGTCCGCCTCGGTCAGACCGTCCCCGCCCGCCTCGACCCCACCGCCGCCACCTCCACCTGGGTGGGCGGCCCCCCCGACCTGGACGGCGTCCCGCTGGTGCTCTGGCTCGGCCCCATCACCCTCAAGGGCCCCCTGGCGGTCCGAGCGCCGGCTCCCGGTGAGCCCGAGGGCCTCCACCTGGGCCGCGATCTCCTCTCCGGGCGCGTCGTCATCGCGGTCTGAGCCCGGTCAGGCGCCCTCGGCCCGGGGCGGCAGGGCCGCGTCGGCCCCCTCGAACTGCTGGTGGAAGAGCTCGGCATAGCGGCCGCCCGCCGCCATGAGCGCCGCGTGGGTTCCCCGCTCCACCACCCGCCCCCCGTCCATCACGCAGATCTGATCGGCGTTCACGACGGTCGAGAGTCGGTGGGCGATGACCAGCACCGTCTTCCGCGCCAGGATGGCCTCGGTGGCCTCCTGGATGCGGGCCTCGGTCAGGGTGTCCACGTTGGCCGTGGCCTCGTCCATGATGACCACCGGCGGATCGAAGACGAGCGTGCGGGCCAGCGACAGGAGCTGGGCCTCGCCGACGGAGAGGTTGCTCCCCTTGTGCTCCACCCGCCCGTCGAGCCCGCCCAGGCGCTCCACCGTCTCGGCGGCCCGGGCCACCCGGATGGCCTCGAAGAGGGTCTCGTCGTCCACCTCGGCGCCGAGGGTCAGGTTGAAGCGCACATCGCCGGGGAAGAGCTGCACGTCCTGCAGCACGGTGCCCACGGTTCGGCGCACATCCGCCAGGCGCAGCTCCCGGAGCTCCACCCCGTCCAGGGTGACGCTGCCGCCGTAGCCATCGTAGGCCCGGGTGAGCACCCGACCCAGGGTGGTCTTGCCCGAGCCCGTCCGGCCCACCACGGCCACCACGTCGCCCGGGTCCAGGTCCAGATCGATGCCTTTCAGGATGGCGGGCCCATCCCCGTAGGCGAAGGAGAGCTCCCGGACCCGCAGCCGGCCCACCGGCTCGGCCAGCTCGGCCGTCCCCTCCCGGACCTCCTCCTCCACGTCGAGCAGCCCGAAGATCTTCTCCATGGCGGTGGTGGCCCGCTGGAGGACCGCCACCTTGGCGCTGAACTCCTGGATGGGCTGGTAGAGACGGCTGATGTACTCGATGAACGCCGCCAGGAGGCCCGCGGTGAGGGTCCCCTCGACCACGCCGGCGCTCCCGTACCAGAGCATCAGGGCCACGGTGATGGAGGAGAGCCCGTCGATGATGGCGTACAGCGAGGCATCGTAGACGTTGGTGCGGATGGTGGCGTCGCGGTAGCGCTGCAGCCTCCGGTCGTACATCTCGAGGGAGCGGACCTCGTCGTTGTAGAGCTGCACGACCTCGACGCCGTTGATCCGCTCGGTGGTGAAGGCATTCAGCTCGGAGAGGCTGGTGCGGACCTCGAGGTAGAGCCGTCGGAGGATGCGGCGGAGCACCTCGACCGTCACCAGGATGACGGGGGAGACCAGCAGCATCACCCCGGTGAGCCAGGCGTCGAGCCAGAGCATGGCGCCCAGGACCCCCACCACCTTGAGCACGTCCAGGACGATGGTGACGGCGCCGGCCGTGAGGGTCTCGTTCAGGGCCTCGATGTCCGAGGTGACCCGGGTGAGCAGGCGGCCCTTGGGCACCTTGTCGAAGAAGCCCTGGGCCAGGTCCACCGTGTGCCGGTACACCCGGTTGCGCAGGTCGGTGACCGTCCCCAGGGCCCCGAGCGAGAGCAGGTAGAGGTAGGCGGCCTCGGTGACCCACGACAGCAGCACCGCGCCCAGGAAGACGAGCGCCACCTCGCGGGTGCCGGGCAGATCCCCCTGCATGATGTGCTCGTCGAGGGCCACCTTGAGCAGCCAGGGCTGGGCGATGGAGAGCCCCGCCGAGACCGGCGCCAGCACCAGGGCCAGGGCGTACCAGTGCACGTGCGTACGCACGAAGGGCCACAGCTTCTTCAGCAGCGACCAGTCGGTGGGGTGACGCACCTTCTCGAGGGCGTCGTTGCCGGCTCGGACCTCGCTCATGCCGCCCCCTCCCCCTCGCGCTGCTTCTCCCAGGTCTGCCGGTACAGGCCGGGCCGGTCCACCAGCTCCTGGTGGGTGCCGCGGTCCGCCACCCGGCCGCCCTCGAGGACCAGGATCACCTCGGCGTGCTGCAGGGCGCTGATCCGGTTGGCGACGATGACGGTGGTGGGCGGGGCCCCGTGGCGGGGGCGGAGGGATTCGATGAGCTGGGCCTCGGTGGCGTGGTCGACGGCCGAGAGGACGTCGTCCAGCATGAGGAGGGCCGGATCCCGGATGAGGCCGCGGGCCAGGGCGCTGCGCTGCCGCTGCCCGCCCGAGAGCATCAGGCCCGACTCGCCCACCTGGGACTCGACGCCATCGGGCAGCGCCTCGATGTCGGGGGCCAGGGCGGCCAGCTCGAGGGCCTGGTCGAGGCGGTCCGGGTCGTCCTCGCCGAGGAGGATGTTGTCGCGCAGGCTCTCGCTGAACAGGAAGGCCCGCTGGGGCACCAGCACCGCCCGGGTGCGCCAGGCGTCCAGGTCCAGGTCCAGGATGTCCACCCCGTCGACGAAGACGGTGCCGCGCGGCGGGTTGTAGAGGCGGGCCAGGCAGCGGAGCAGCGTCGTCTTGCCGGCGCCGGTGGGGCCCAGGATGCCGAGGGTGGCCCCGGCGGGCACCTCGACCGAGACCTCCTCGAGGCTGGGGCGATCCGCGTCGGGGTAGGTGAAGGTCAGCCCGCGCACCGACAGGGCCGGCGGCGTGGCGGAGGGCGCGGTGGGGCGGGGCAGATCGGGGCGGTCGGGGGCGGGCTCGATGACCTCGAACAGGCGCTCGAGGCTGGCCTGGGCCTGCTTGACGATGGAGAGGAGGAAGCCGAGACCGCGCAGGGGGCCGGCCAGGTAGGCGACCAGGCTCGTGAAGGCCACCAGCTCGCCGGCGGTGATGGTCTCTTCGATGACCATGCCGCCGCCGATGTAGAGCAGCAGGAAGACGTCGATCAGACCCGCCACCGTCAGGATGGGCCCGATGAGGGCGCGCAGGCCCGCCCGCTGGACGGTGGTGCGCCGGTAGGCGGCGTTGAGCGTGCGGAAGCGATCCTCGAAGGGGTCCTCGGCGTTGAAGGCCTTCAGGGTCGCCACCCCCTCGTAGCTGGACAGGGCGTGGTCCGAGACCGCCGCGATCTCCCGCTGCATCCGGCGGATCAGGATGAAGAGCCACCGGATGGTGAGCTGGGTGAGGACGAGCCCCACGGCGAGGGGTCCGATCATCCACAGGGTGAGGCTCGGGGAGAGGCGGGCCATCTGGGTGAGGGTGAGGACCAGGACGGCGGTGACGTTGAAGACCTGGAGGAGGCCGAAGCCGGCCAGCAGCCGCAGGCTGGCCACGTCCGAGCTGGCCCGGCTCACCAGGTCCCCCGAGGGGAAGCGGCGGAGGAAGGCGGGCTGGTGGCGCAGCACCTTCTCGAAGAGGTCGCGCTTCACCCGGGCCTCGACCAGCCGCCCGGGCGTGAAGAAGAGGACCCGGGAGAGGGTACGCACCAGGACGGCGGTGACGTTGAAGACCTGGAGGAGGCCGAAGCCGGCCAGCAGCCGCAGGCTGGCCACGTCCGAGCTGGCCCGGCTCACCAGGTCCCCCGAGGGGAAGCGGCGGAGGAAGGCGGGCTGGTGGCGCAGCACCTTCTCGAAGAGGTCGCGCTTCACCCGGGCCTCGACCAGCCGCCCGGGCGTGAAGAAGAGGACCCGGGAGAGGGTACGCACCACGATGACCACCGCGCCGAGGGCGCCGATGATGCCGGCGTTCCACAGCAGGGTGTCCCGCCCGCCCGCGCCCTGGTCGAGGGCGTCGATGGCCTCGGCGAGGTACAGCGGGATCGAGACCGAGATGGCATTCGTGCCGATCAAGGCCACGACGCCGCCCAGGTACCACACCCAGTAAGGGAGCAGGTAGCGTCGCGCGAAGCGGAGGACGAGGTCCACGAAGGTCTCCGGGTGGCCCGGCCTAGCGCGCCACCCCGGCCGGCGCACCAGCCGCCCGGGCCCATCCGGACCCGCCGTTGCCGACGTCACCGGCCCCGTCCCGGAGGTCCCATGTCAGCCCCCCTCCCCCCCGATGCCCGGATCGCCGTCCTCTCCGGGGCCGGCCTGTCGGCGGCGTCGGGGATCCCCACCTTCCGCGACAGCCGCGGGCTCTGGGAGGGCCACGACCCCATGCAGGTGGCCACGCCCGAGGCCTGGCTGGCCGATCGGGACCTGGTGCGCCGCTTCTACGACGACCGACGGGTGGCGGCGGACACCTGCGCCCCCAATGACGGGCACCGCGCCCTGGCCCGGCTCCAGCGGGAGCTCGGGCCCGAGCGGTGCACGCTGATCACCCAGAACATCGACAACCTCCTCACCGCCGCCGGGGCTCCCCACGTCCTCGAGATGCACGGCTCCCTCTTCCACCTGCGCTGCGAGCGCGACGAGGGGCATCCCTGGGTGGAGCACCGCGGGGTCCAGGAGCCGGACACGGTATGCGCGGTCTGCGGGGGCGGCCTGCGGCCGGCCGTGGTGTGGTTCGGCGAGATCCCCCGCTACCTGGATGCCATCCAGGAGGCGGTGATCGGGTGCGACCTCTTCGTGAGCGTCGGCACCAGCGGCGTGGTCTACCCGGCGGCGGGCCTGGTGGCGCTGGCGAGCCGCGCCGGCGCCCGCACCCTCGAGGTGAACCCGGAGCCCAGCCCCGCGCCCTTCGACGAGCGGGTGGTGGAGGGCAGCGAGACCGCCCTGCCCCGGGTGGTCCGGACCTGGCTGGGCGCGGCCTGACCGGCCGGGGCGGCCCCCCGCTCGGACGGCGCCGGCGGGCCTCGGCGAGACTCATGGACCGAGGCGCAGCGGGTCCGGCCCCAGCCCGTCCATGGGGAGGGCCTCCACGTCGGGCGGTGGATCCCAGTCCCCGAGGGTGACGTCCTCGGCGAGCCAGACATCGAGCAGCAGGGCGCGGCGGCCGTCTACCTGGAACCGGGCGCCGGCGGAGGGCACGAGGGAGAGTCGGGCCACCGCCGCCAGCGGGACGACGGTGCCGTCGGCGCCCACCACCGGGATGCCCAGCATGGCGTCCACGTCCGCCACGTCGGGCCAGGCGAGCACGGCCTCCCCGCCGGCGGAGGGCGTGTCGGCCAGGGAGGCCCCCACCGCCTCGGGGGTGAGCCCCAGGCCCACCACGGCCGGTCCGTCGAGGGCGATCTGCACCGTGGGCGTGCCCCCCGCACCCACCAGCCGTCGCGCCACCGCCCCCCGCCAGCGATCCAGGGCCCCCACCGCCACCGCCAGGTCGGTGGAGGCCTCGCGGGCCACCAGGGCCAGGCGCCGGGGCGGCCGGGCGCAGGGCTGGGAGACCACCTGCAGGCCCGGCAGCGCCTCGAGGGCGTCCAGGGGGGGCGGCTCGGGCAGGCGGGCCACCAGGTCGTGGCCCGAGGTGACCACGGCGCCGGCGTCGGGGAGCACCCCGCGGGCCACGTCGGCCTCGGGGCCCATGGCGTGGACGCAGTGGGCATGGGCCGGGCGCGTCCAGGCCGGGTCCGGCGGGGCCCC
>CAZPJM010000293.1:0-6480 GCA_964586865.1 uncultured Enterobacteriaceae bacterium | reverse complement strand
CGCCCGAGGACACGGACATGGCGCCCTTCCTGGCGGCCCAGGGCCGCGCCCGGCGGGCCATGCGCGGGATCTGGTCCACCGACCGCTACCGGGGCGCCCTCCACATCACCTCCTTCCACGCCAACGCCCCCGGCCCGGACGAGGAGAACGTGAACGGCGAGTACCTGCGGGTCTGCAACGTGACCACGGGGCCCATCGACCTGCAGGGCTTCGTCCTCACCAACCGCGCCGGACGGCGCTTCGCCCTGCCCTCCCTCGTGGTCCCGGCGGGCCACACGGTCCTCATCCACTCGGGGCGTGGCATCCACCAGGACGACCCCAGCGAGCAGCTCCACGTCTACCTGGGCGAGCCCGGACCGGTCTGGGACAACCGCCTGGACGAGGCCACGCTCCTCGACCCGGCCGGACGCGAGGTGGACGCGGTCCGCCACGAGGTGTCCGAGCGGTGAGCGAGGCCGTCCGGGCCCTGCTGCTGGATGCGGGGGGCACCCTGCTGCACCCGGCCGAGCCGGTGGCCGAGACCTATGCCCGGGTGGCGCGGCGCCACGGGGTCCAGGCTCCGGTGGCCCGGGTCCGCGACGGATTCCGGAGGGCCTTCGCCGCCCCCTGGCCCGGCCTGCGCTACGTCGGCGACGGCCGCCCCTTCTGGCGCTTCGTCGTCGCCGAGGCCACCGGCAGCGCGGATCCAGCCCTGTTCGAGGCCCTCTATGCCCACTACGCGCAGCCCGATGCCTGGCGGGTCGACCCCGCCGGCCGCGCCGGCCTGGGGGCCGTCCGGCGCCGGGGGGGCCGCACCGCGGTGGTCAGCAACTGGGACACGCGCCTCGGGCCGCTGCTCGCGGAGCTCGGGCTGGTGGACCTGCTGGACGCGGTGGTGATCAGCGCCGAGGTGGGCGCGGAGAAGCCCGATCCCGCGCCCGTGCGCGCCGCCCTCTCGGCCCTCTCGGTCGCCCCCGGAGAGGCGTTGATGATCGGAGACGGGCCGGCCGATCGGTCCGCCGCCGAGGCGGCCGGGGTGCGGGCGTGGATCCTCGGGCACGAGATCGCGGACCTGGAAGAGGCCCGGCGAAGGCTGGACCCGGGGCGGCCCGACGTGCCGGCTTGACCGCGCGGCGATTCGGGACGACAAGGAAGGCGGACCTCGACCGTCCCAGCGCCATCCCCGTGGGTCCCACCCGGGACCGCCCGCGGGCTGGTATGCTGAAGGGACGCGCTCCCAGGCGCCTCGCGGCGCTGCTCCCGGGGGCGGGCTGGACGATATGGACGCTGTTCGCCTCTCCAAGACCATGGCCTTCCTGCTCCGGCATCGCCCGGACGTGGGCAACCTGGAGCCGGACCCCCAGGGCTTCGTGTCCCTGGACGACCTCTGCGTGGCCGTCTCCCGCCTGATGCGCACCGAGGTGCAGCCGGCCAACGTCCGCCGCCTGGTGGTCGAGGCCCGCGTGGTGCGCTTCGAGATCGTCGAGGGCCGCATCCGGGCCACCCACCGCCCGCGCCGGTCCAGCCGGGGGCCCCGCCGTCATCCCCGCTGCCAGCCGCCGGACATCCTCTACCACGCCAGCACCGCGCCCCAGGTCGAGCGGGTCCGCCGCGAGGGCCGCCTCGCCGCTGGCCGCGACAAGTTCGTCTACCTCTCGGGCGACGAGGCCCACGCCTGGCGCGTGGCCCACCGCCTCGAGGGCGGGCCTCCCCGGGTGCTGGTGGTCGATGCCCACCGGGCCCGTCGGCATGGCGTCCACTTCTTCCGCAACCGGCGCAATGGTCTGTACCTCTCCACCCCCGTCCCGGTGCAGGACGTGCTCAACCTCCAGCCCGGCTACGCCGAGCAGCACTCCGCCGGCGGCTTTCCCGTCCGGACCGGCCCCGACGGCCGGCCCCGCGTGGCCCTCATCCAGGTCACCCGACGGAGCGGCGTGACCTGGGAGGTGGCCAAGGGCAAGCTCGAGCCCGGCGAGACCCCCGAGGCCACCGCCATTCGCGAGGTCCAGGAAGAGATGGGGCTCGAGACCGACCTGCGGATCACCCGCTACCTGGACACGGTGCGGTACGGCTTCCTGGCCCCCGGCGGCCTTCCCCGGCTCAAGAGCGTCTACCTCTACCTCATGGAGGCCCAGGACCCCATCGAGGGCTTCGCCCCTCGCGCCCAGGAGGGGATCGCCGACGTGGGCTGGTTCACCGCCGAGCAGGCCTGCGAGGCCGTCACCCACAGCTCCCTCCAGCCGGTCATGCGCCAGCTCCGCCAGGTGCTGGACCAGCTCGCCCAGGACCCCGAGGCCGCCGCGGTGTGAGGCGTCGCGGCCGGGTGTGCGGGCGTCCTCGTGATAGAACGCCCGCCCCGGACCGACCGGGGAGTGTCCTGGAGACGACATGGACGTGGCCCTTCGTGGCAGCAGCCCCGGCGCGACCACCGCCGCCATCCTGCTGATGACCCGAGCCCGGCAGCTCGGGTATCGGCTGCGGGTCGACATCGTGGGCGACCCCGACGACATCACGCCCGTGCCCGGCCCCGCGGTGGTCCACGCCCCGGTCCTGGCGTCGTGCGGGGTGGGCCGCAAGGATGGCATGGGCGCCACGGTCGTGGTGAGTGGGCCGCCCACCGAGCCGCTCCTGGTGTGCGTGCGGGACCACGGCACCGAGGGCTGGTTCGAGGTGGATCGGGCCCAGCAGGGCTGCCACGAGGCCACCCGCGCCTACGTCCGCCTCACCACCGATGCCCGGGTCGATGCCAGGCATGTGGCCAAGGAGATCCGGCGCGCGGCCCAGGGCCTGGGCATGTCCACCGACCCGGCCGTGTTCGACATCCTCTTCGGGGCTCCCGTCCCCCCGCTCTCGCGGATCAGCCTGGCCCTGCGGACCGGCCGCAGCCTCTCCGGCTCTCGGGGCCAGCCCATCACCCGCTTCCTCGGCCCCCACGACTTCGAGCAGGATCCCGTGCCGTCCAGCTTCGACGCCGAGCAGGTCCGCGGCTGGCTCGAAGGCGGCGATCTCCGCTGGATCCTGGACCGCCTCTCCCTGACCGTGCGGGATCGGGCCGAGGACTTCCTCGAGGCGGTGGCCCGCGTGGCCACCGAGGATGGGGGCCGGGATCTGGTGCTGGTCCACGCCCTCGCCGAGCTCACCAGCCACCTGGTCCAGCTCCCCGCCCAGTCCATCCTCCCGCCCCTCGACGCCGCCATGGACGGGGTGGCCCTGTGCGTGGGCAAGGGCCTGCAGGCGGCGGGTGACGGCAATGCCAGCTTCCAGCTCGGACAGGTGTTCCGCTTCCTGGGCGGCCGCTATGTGGAGCACGCCGACCACGTCTTCAACGTGGACGTCCACGAGGCCCCCGAGGGCCGCATCGAGCGCTGGCGGTGGTTCTGCAAGGCCGCGCTCATCGGCCAGCAGCGGGCCGACGAGATCTGGCCCCTGATCTGGGACGCGCCCTCCTAGCAGTCTGTGACGCAAAATCCGGTCGCCCGGCCCGTTTCGAGCCTTCTCTCCTCGTCTGTCGATCCGGGGGCGCGCGCCGCGACCTGGGGGTGGGTGCGATGCTGCACCCGCTCACCGTGGAGTCCCCCATGCAGTTCATGCTCATCATCCAGGAAGCCCCCGAAGACATCGCCGCCCGCGACGACGCCGAGCGCGCCGGGGCCTACTGGGCCGGCTGGCAGGCCTACTCCCAGGCCCTGCGCGAGGCCGGCGTCACCGTCGGCGGCAACGCCCTCCAGCCGGCCGAGACCGCCACCACGCTGCGGATGCGCGGCGGGGAGCGGGTGATCCAGGACGGGCCCTTCGCCGACTCCAAGGAGGTGCTGGGCGGCTACTACATCATCGAGGTGGACGATCTGGACGCCGCGCTGGGCTGGGCGGCGCGCTGTCCGGGCGCGGCCCATGGCGCCATCGAGGTCCGCCCCGTCCTGTCCATGTGAGGCCCATCCGGTCCGGTCGTCGCCCGCGGCGGCCGGATCGCGGCCCCGAGGTGCCCATGTCCTCCGCCCACCGCGCCGCGGAGCGCATCGCCCGCGAGAGCCACGGTCGGCTGGTGGCGGCCCTCGCCCGTCACGACCGGGACCTGGCCACCGCCGAGGATGCCCTCTCCGAGGCCTTCCGGGCCGCCCTCGAGCAGTGGCCCCGCGACGGCGTGCCGCGACGCCCCGAGGCCTGGCTCCTCACCGCGGCCCGCCGCCGCCTGCTGGACCGGTACCGGCGCCGGCGGGTCCGCACCGATACCGCCCCCCGGGTGGCTCACCACGAGGTGCTCCTCCGCACCGTCGACGAGGAGACCCCCGTGCCCGACCACCGGCTGGCCCTGCTCTTCGTGTGCGGCCACCCCGCCATCGACCCCGCGGACCGCACCCCCCTCATGCTCCAGACCGTCCTGGGGCTGTCCGCCGAGGCCATCGCCGCCGCCTTCCTCACCCGACCCGCCACCATGGCCCAGCGTCTGGTGCGGGCGAAGCGGAGGATCCGCGATGCGGGGATCCCCTTCACGGTCCCGGACCTGCGGGCGTGGCCCGAGCGCCTGCCCCCGGTCCTGGACGCCATCGCCGCCGCCTACGGCGAGGGGTGGGATCGCACCCCGGGGAGCGCGGGAGGGGCGGCCGGCCTGCGGGACGAGGCCCGGTGGCTCTCGCGGGTGCTGGTGGACAGCCTGCCCGACGCCGCGGAGGCGTGGGGGCTGCGGGCGTGGCTGCTCTTCCTCGAGGCCCGGGCCCACGCCCGGCGCGGGCCCGACGGGGACTACCTGCCCCTCCCCGAGCAGGACCCCGCCCGGTGGCGCCGGACCGATCTGGCCGCCGCCGAGGAGGCCCTCCACCGCGCCGATGCCCGCCGCCGCGCGGCCGGCGAGGCTCCCGGGATCTACCAGCTCCTGGCCGCCATCCAGTCCGCCCACATGGACGAGGATCTCCGGGGCGAGGCGCGCGCCGACGCCCTGGCCCTGCTCTATGAGGGCCTGCTCGGCCTGCGACCCACGGTGGGCGTCCACGTGGCCCGCGCCGCCGCCCTCGCCGAGGCCCGGGGCCCCGAGGCCGGCCTGGAGGCGCTGGACCGGCTGCCCGACGAGGCGGTCGGGAGCTACCAGCCCTACTGGGCCACCCGCGCGCACCTCCTCGGGCGGGCGGGCCGCGCCGGGGCGGATCGGGCGCGCCAGCGGGCCATCGGGCTGACCGAGGACCCGGCCGTCCGGGCGTGGCTGCTGCGCCAGGGGTGAGCCGGTCCGAAGCCCGGAGCCGCCCTCAGCCCACCGGGCGGATGGCCACGGTGACCGCCTCGCCCTCGACCTCGTGGGCCTCGGTGGCCCAGCCGTCGCCCTCGGCCGGACCCACCACCAGCTCCCGGGCCAGGGTCTCGTGGGACAGGGTCTCGCCGAAGCGGCTCACCGCGTCCCGGGTCCGCTCGCTGCCGTCGATGGCCACGTGGATCCGCTGGGTGTAGCCCAGATCCTCGCGCTTGCGCAGGCCCTGGACCTTGCTGGTCAGCTCGCGGACGAAGCCCTCGGCCAGCAGGTCGTCGGTGAGGTCGGTGTGCAGGACCACCACGGCCTCGGGGGCGCTGGCGGCCTCGAAGGCGCCCTGGGCCTGGACCTGCACCACCACCTCGTCCGGGCCGAGCTCGAGGGTGCGGCCATCGCCCAGGTCCACCGCCAGGGTGCCGGCATCGAGGGCGGCCTTGGCCGCGGCGCCGTCCATGGCCGCCAGGCCGCGGGCGCAGGCCTTCATGTCCTTGCCGAGCTTGCGGCCGAGCTTCTTGTAGTCGGGCTTCACCGTGTACTGCACGAAGCGAGCCGCGTCCTCGGCGAAGCGGATCTCCCGGACGTTCAGCTCGTCGCGCAGCAGCTCCCCGAGGCGGGTGACCGCCGCCTCGCGGGAGGGGTCGGCCAGCACCACGGTGATGGCCTGGAGCGGCTGGCGGACCTTGACCTTGGAGGCGGTGCGGGCGGCCAGGCCCAGCGAGGCGAGCTGGCGTACGAGGGCCATGTCACCGGCCAGATCCGGCACCCGCGGCTGGTCGGAGCCGTCCGGCCAGGCGGTGAGGTGGACGCTGTCGGGGGCGCCGGGACGGATGCCCACCGCGAGCTGCTGCCACAGGGCCTCGGCCGTGAAGGGCACGAAGGGCGCCAGGAGCCGCGCGGTGCCGCGCAGCACCTCGTAGAGGGTCCACAGGGCGTCCTGCAGATCGTCGCCCTCGCCCCAGAAGCGGGCCCGGGATCGGCGCACGTACCAGTTGGAGAGCTCGTCCACGAAGCCGAGCAGCTCGCGGGCAGCGGCGTAGATGTCGTGGGCCTCGAGGCGGGCGGTCATGGCCGCGGCGGTCTCGCCCAGGGCATGGACGATCCAGCGGTCCAGGTCGGCCCGCGCCTCCACCGGCCGCGGCGGGGCGCCGCTCGGGTCGAAGGTGCCGGCCCCGTGGGCGATGTCCGCGTAGATCCCGAAGAACTGGTAGACGTTCCGGAGCCGGATCAGGAACTCGCGCTGGACCTCGCGGATGTTGCGCATGGAC
>CAZPJM010000292.1:0-6485 GCA_964586865.1 uncultured Enterobacteriaceae bacterium | reverse complement strand
ACGAGATCGTTTCACGTGACTGGAGTTCAGACGTGTGCTCTTCCGATCTTCCGAGGCGCCGCTCCCCCCCGCCGCCGGCACCCGGGCCGAGCGCCTGGGCCGTCACCTCCACGCCGCCGGCGAGCGGGCCGAGGCCCTGGCGCCGCTCCTCGAGGCGGCCAGCGCCTGGCGCCGGGCGGGGGGGCACCGGGAGTGCCTGGCCCTGCTGGCCCTGGTCGAGGAGATCCTCGAGGATCTGGGCGCCCCGCCCCACGACCCGCGCTGGCAGCGGGTGGTCCACCTGCGGGTCGTGAGCCACCAGCGGCGTGGGGAGTTCGCCGAGGCCGAGCCCTGGGTCCGCCGCGCCCTCGAGCTGGCGGCGGTCATCCTGGACGCCGAGGGCCGCTCCGAGCTGCTGCTCGACGCGGTGCGGTTCTACAACGACCACGAGAACCGTCGACGGGCCCGCGCCCTCATGGACCGGGTGCGTCAGTCCCTGCCGGCCGGGCCCTCGCCGCGGCTCGCCCTCAAGGTGGCCTTCGCCGAGGGTCACCTAGCCCGGGGCGAGCACGAGCTGGACGCCGCCGAGGCCCACCTCCAGCGGGCCCGGGAGCTGGCCGAGTCCCTCGGCGACGTCAACGCCGCCGGCGCCGCCCTGCGCGACCTGGGGGTCATCGCCTGGCTCCGCGACGACGTCCCCGGAGCCCGCTCCTTCTACGGCCAGGCCCGCGATGTCCTGCTCGCTGGGGGCGGCCTGCGGGATCTGGCCGCCGCCATCAACAACCTGGGGGAGTGCAGCCGGGCCCTCGGCGAGGTCGAGGAGGCGGAGCGCTACTACCGCGAGGCGGCCGCCCTGCTGAACCGGGCCGGCGCCGCCGCCGAGGCCCCCTTCCCCGATCTGAACCTGGGGATGGTGCTCCTCGGCACCGGGCGTCACCGCGAGGCCCTCGGGCCCCTCACGCGGGCGCTCGAGGAGGTGCTCCGGCAGGGCAACCTGCGCTTCGAGGCGGTGGCCCGGCTGCTGCTGGCCCCGTGCTGCGCGGCCCTGGGGGACTGGCCCGGGTGGGGCCGGCAGCTCGACCGGCTCGACGAGCTCCAGGACCACCTGGGTCTGGTGGAGCCCGAGATCGCCCGGGCCATGGACGGGGCCGCCGAGCGCGCCCTCCAGGCCCGGCGCACCCCCGAGGCCCGTCGCGGCCTCCAGCTCGCCGCCACCCTCCATCGCATCCTGGGCCAGGCCGAGGCCGAGGCCCGTTCCCGTAGGCTCCTTGCCCAGCTCGACGCCCCCGGGGCGTCTTGAGTCCCCCCCGGGTCGCGTTACCCTCCCCGGGCCCTGGAGATGCCATGCTGCCCCTGCTCGTCGCCGTCGACTTCAGCGAGCTCACCGACACGGTGCTGGAGCGCGCCCGATCCCTCGCCATGGGCCGGGGGCAGCAGATCGACCTGCTGCATGTGGTCGGGCCTCCCAAGATGGCCGCCCGGGGTGCGGCGGCCCGTGCCATCTACCAGCAGGCGCGCCACGAGCGCGAGGAGGCCGCCCGCCTCGAGGTCCAGCAGCGGCTCGACCGGCTGCCCGAGCCCGTCCGGGGCAAGGCGGTCATCCGCACCGGGGTCCCCTCCCAGGAGATCGTGGACGTGGCCTCCGAGGGCTACGACATGATCCTCCTGGCCACCCGCGGACGGACCGGCCTCACCCACACCCTCCTGGGCTCGGTGGCCGAGACCGTGGTGCGCCACGCCCCCATCCCGGTCCTGGTGGTGCGCTGAATGGACCGCGCCGCCATCCTCGGGCTGGTGCGGGACTGGGGCCTGGCCCTGCTGGCCGCCGTGGTCCTGTTCGTCGGCTGGAGCTGGTTGTTCGGCGGCGGTCCGCTCTCCTCGGGAGAGGCCCCCGACTTCACCCTGCCCGATGTGCGGACCGGCGAGGACGTCACCCTCTCCGAGCTCGAGGGCCCGGTGGTGCTCAACTTCTGGGCCACCTGGTGCGGACCCTGCAAGGCCGAGCTGCCGGATCTCGTCGCCTGGTCCCAGGCCCACCCGGAGGTGCCCTTCGTGGGCGTGTCCATCGACCATGCCATGCCGAGCGGGCGCCTGGCCCGGTGGGTCGAGACCCGCGAGATCCCCTACACCATCGTGCACGATCGTAGCCATACCGTCGCGGATGCATGGGGAGTGACCTCCTACCCCACCACCTTCGTGCTCTCCGCCGATGGCCACGTCGCGGGCAGCGAAGTGGGGATGGTGGACCAGGACGAGCTGGACGCGCTGCTGGCCCAGGCCCGCGCCCACACCCACTGATCGGCCCGCTGCGGCGCCCATCGATCGGGAGCTTGCTCCTGAAATCCGGTCCAGCACGACGCCGGGCCCCGGGTGCAAGGGGGTCGGACTTGCATGGTTGCAGATATTGCATAGATGAAAGGGTCACCTTGACCCCGGAGCTCCCATGCTGCGCTGGCTCGCCGCCCTGTTCGCCCTCCTCCTGGCCACCCTGCCCGCGGCCGCCGCGCCTCCCGGGGATGCCTGCCTCACCCCCGAGCGCCAGGCGGCCTTCTCCCGCTTCCAGGAGCGGCTGGCCGATGCCGACTCGGTGGAGAAGGCCCGCCGCAAGGCCGAGCGCCGCCTGAAGCGGACCGCTGGGGTGCTGGGCAAGGCCCGGGCGCTGGCCCCGAAGGATGCGGGGCTCGCCGAGGGCGCCCGCAAGCTCGACGCCCTCGAGGCGCGCGTCGCCCAGGCCGAGTCCCCCGAGCAGGTGGCCGCCGCCTTCGATTCGGCCGCCATGGGATCCGGCGCCAACGCCGGCTGCGACATGAGCACCGGTGAGGTCATCGCCACCGTCCTCGGCTTCATCCTCGGGATCCTGCCGGGCATCATCCTGCTCGTCCTGTTGTGCTGATCCCGCTCGGGGACGCGGACCGGAACGGCACACCCGTCCGGGCCCCGCGTCCCACTCCGGGACGTTTTCTGTTCAACCGCGGGACGTCCCGTGTCGAGAAGAGGGACAGACGGGGGCCTCGCGCTCCCACCCCACCGCGCGGGCAGGTCCACCATCGTGGCACTGATCCTGCGCCCCACGCGCCCTCGGGCGTGCGTCGTTCGCTCGACGGCCCGGGACCCCGCTGCGGGTCCCGGGCCCTGCTGCGTCTCGGGGTCCCAGCGGATCCACGGGTCCGCGGCTAGGGTAGGTCATGCGCCCGTCCTGGCTCCTGATCCTGTTCGCCTGCGGGCCGGCCGACCGGGACGGGGACGGCTGGCCGGCCCCGGAGGACTGCGACGACAGCGACGCCACCCGCTACCCCGACGCGCCGGAGCGCTGCGACGGCGTGGATCAGGACTGCGATGGCCGCATCGACGAGGCCGCCCAGGACGCGGGCCCGGCCTGGCCCGACCGGGATGGGGACGGCTACGGGGTCGACGGCAGCAACATCGTCGCCTGTGTCCCCCCCGAGGGGTACGTGGACCGACCCGGGGACTGCGACGACCGGGACCCGGGGGTGAACCCGGACGTGCCGGAGCGCTGTGACCAGCAGGATCAGGACTGCGATGGCGAGATCGACGAGGACGGGGTCTGCGGCGAGCGCCGGTGTGATGACGGCCGCGACGACGACGGCGACGGGCTGACGGACTGCCTGGACCCCGACTGCGACGGGCTCTGCCCCGAGACCTGCGTCGACGGCCGCGACAACGACGGGAACGGGCAGATCGACTGCGCCGATCGGGCTTGCTGGGACGCGGTCGGCTGCGTGGAGTCGGACTGCGCCGACGGGGAGGACGGCGAGGCGGACGGCCTGGCGGACTGCGACGACCCGGACTGCTGGGACCGGAGCCGGTGCGGCGACAGCCTGTGGCGTCTCGAGGCCGGCGCGGTCTCGGTCAGCCGGGAGACCACGAGCTGGCGCGAGCGGGGCTGCACCGGCCCCGACTGCGAGCGCGGCGTGGACCGGGTCCAGGAGGTGCAGGCCTACGGCATGGCGGGCCGGCTGCGGCGCCGTGCGCCCGGGGGGGACTGGGTCGACTGCCCCTTCTCGTGGGAGGTGGGACGGCTCTACGAGGTCTCCCAGGACGGGGTGGTGGTCGACCAGGTCACCTCCCGGGACGGCTTCGTCATCGCGCCGGGCTGCGGCGTCGACGACGACCGCTTCCTGCCGCGGCGCCTCGTCCGGGTCGGCGATGCCCTCCACACCCTGGGCGGCCAGCCCTGGATCCAGGGCGCGGCCTTCGACGGGCGGGAGCAGATCAGCGACCTGGAGGATCGGGAGCGCTTCGGCACGGTGGTCCGGGATCTGCGCTTCGTGGACCCGGTGCAGGTGCCCGCGATCCCCCTGGGGCACTGCGCGACCGGCACGCCCCGCACCGGCTTTCCCGACGGCGATCGGGACCGGGCGGGGGCGGACGGGGCGGGGGTGGCGGTGTGCGCCCTGGACGGGCTCCTCGCCGAGCCCGGCGACTGCGACGACGCCGATCCCCTGCGGCCGGCCGCCTCCGAGACCTGCGGCAACGGGCTCGACGACGACTGCGATGGAACGGCGGACTGCCTCGGTCCCGCCGGCGAGCAGGACGCCGATGGCGGGGCCTTCTCGCGGCGCCTCGCCCCGGCCCGGGGGGTGCCCCGGCCCTTCGCCCTCGGCGACCTGGAGGGCGACGGCATCCCGGACTGGGCCGTGGGGGTGCCCTTCGACGATTCCGGCGGGGAGGACGCCGGTGGGGTGGTGCTGTTCGCCGGGGCCCCCGGGGGGGAAGCGGCGCTGCCGACGGTGACGTGGTCGGGGCCGGCGGGGAGCCTGGCGGGGACGACGGTGGCGTCGGCGGGGGATCAGACCGGGGACGGCGTGGCCGACCTGCTCATCGGGGGCACCGGCCTCGAGGTCGAGGGGGTGGCCCGCTCCGGGGGCGTCTGGCTGCTCCCGGGACCCGACGCCGCCGGCGGGCCGGTGGCCACGGTGAGCACGGCGGGGGCCTGGGTGGGCTCGGCGGTGGCGGGGCTGGGCGATATCGACGGTGACGGCGTCGATGACGTGGCCATCGGCGCCCAGACGGACGGCATGGGGGATGGGCAGGAGGGCGCGGTGCGGCTGTTCCGGGGGCCCCTGGTGGGGGAGCTCGGGCTCGAGGATGCCGCATGGACCGTGTTCGGCGGCTCCCGCAACGACATCCTGGGGGATGCGGTGGCCGCCCCGGGCGATGTGGACGGCGATGGCCAGCCCGATCTGCTGGTGGGCCATCGCCTGCACGACGGGGCCGCCGCCGAGGCCGGTGCCGCCCACCTCTTCCTCGACCCGCCCCTGGCTGGCACCACCGACGACGCGGACGCCACCTGGACCGGGGCGCGGGCCGGGGCGTGGGCGGGGCAGCGCGTGCTGGGCCCCGGCGATGTGGACGAGGATGGCTACGCCGATCTGGTCGTGGCGGCCCCGCGCACCGGCGGCCGGGACCCGCGCCGGGACCGGCCCACCGGGGCGATCTACCTGCTGGGCGGCGGGCCCGTGCTCGCCGATGGGCCCCTCGAGGCGGCGCGGCTGGTGGTGGAGGGCGATCGGATCGGGGATGCCGCCGGCACCGACGTGGCCGTCACCGATGTGGACGGCGACGGTCGCCCCGACCTGGTGGTGGGGGCCCCGGGCGACGACCGGGGCGCGCCCCAGGGTGGGACCGTGGCCGTGATCCGCGGCCCCCTCCTGGGGCGGGTCCGCCTCGCCGAGGCCGCCGGGCACTGGCGCGGGCGGTGGGAGGGCGCCGAGGCGGGCACCCGGGTGGCCGCACCTGGGGATCTGGACGGGGATGGCTTCGGCGAGCTGGTCCTGGTGGCCTGGGAGGGCCCGGAGGCCGACGCTGGCACCCTGCTCCTGGGCGTGTGGGGGGGCCCGGGCTGGTAGCATGGCGGTGCAGGGGCGCCGGACGCTCCCTCCTCGCCGCGGGAAGCGCGAGCGGGGGTGCGGGGTCGGGGGATCGCCCGCTACCAGGATCCGCATGCTGCCCCTCCTCCCCCTGCTGGCTGCCGCCGGCCCCCCCGATTCCGAGGGGGCCGACCTGCCCGCCATGGTGCGCGACTACGGCTGGTCGGTGGTGGCCTCGGTGGTCTCCAGCGCCCGCCAGGGCGACGGCACCCCCGCCGATGTCCACGCCCGCCTCGACGCCATGGGGCTCGACGAGCTCCAGGTCCCGGTGCGGGTGGACCCCGCCCTCTCGCTTCAGGCCGGGCCGCTGACCGCCTGCGGCTGGAACCAGGGCGTCGTGTGTCGGCTCGCCCTGCCCCCCGGCGCCCCCGACGAGGACGCCCTGCAGGTGCGCTGCGACGGCGAGGGGACGGCGGTGGTGCTGCGGATGGTCACCGATCCGGCGCCGACCTCCGAGACCGCCGGGGTGGCCTGGGTCGAGGGGGTGGACACCTGCTGGCGGTCGGGCCGGGCCGGGGTCGTCCTGGGGCCGCGCGGCGGCGGCGCCCCCCTGCCGGCGGTGGCCACAGATCGGAAGAGCACACGTCTGAACTCCAGTCACGTGAAACGATCTCG
>CAZPJM010000291.1:0-6495 GCA_964586865.1 uncultured Enterobacteriaceae bacterium | reverse complement strand
GGGCGCGTCCGAGAGGACCACCGCCACCATGCCCGCCACCACCGGGGTCGCGGCCGAGGTCCCGAAGAAGCCACCGGTGCCGAGGCTTCGGGTGGTGAGGCCGTCGGGGGCCACCAGGTCGGGCTTGATCAGGCCGGTGAGGGAGGGCCCCCGGGAGGAGTAGGAGCGGACCTCGGGGGAGAGGTAGTCCACGGGCGAGGCCGCCCCCACCGTGAGGACCGCCGGGTGGAGCCCCGGATCGACGATGGAGCCCTCCGCGACGCCTCCGGGGATCCGGCCGCCCGGGGTGAGCACGTCGACCAGCACATCCACGGTGGTGCCGCGCCGACGCCGGACCTCGAGCTGGAAGGGCCCCTCGGTCTCGCCCGCGTCCACTTGCTCGATGGGCGCGCATCGCGCCCCGTCGGGGGCCAGGTCGGGCGGGGCCTGCAGCGCCTCCGAGCGGTCCACGATGCGCCCCGCGGCGTCGAGGAGGCGCACGTCCAGGTCGGTGGCGCCGCAGATCCCGTACTGATCCCAGGTGATGTAGGTGCGCTGACCGGGTTCCAGCCGCACCTCGAGCTGGTTGTCGCCGTCGAAGTCCAGCCGCTGGTCGCCGTCCACGTCGGTCCAGTGACCCCGCCAGTGCCCCCGGGCGTAGTTGCCGGCCGAGGTGACCACCAGGATGTCGTGGGCGGCCAGCCGGTCCATCAGGGGGTCGATGGGTCCGCCCCCGTCGAAGAAGGTCTGGTTGAACCACGACAGGGACATGCTGATGACGTGGATCTCCTCGCGGATGGCCCACTCGACGGCGTTCTCGAGGGTGGTGCGGCTGTTGACGCGCACCAGGTGCAGCTCGGCCTCGGGCGCGATGGCCCCCACCACCTCGGCGCAGGCGGTCCCGTGGGGCCCCCGCTCGAAGGCGAAGCGGGTGCGGAGCGGATCCATCGGCCGGGCGCAGGCCTGGCTGTCCCAGCAGTCATGGGTGGTCACGTCCAGATCGGGGTCGAGTTGGGCCGTCCGCTCCCACTGGAGGTCGAACACCGCCACCCGCACGCCAGCCCCCCGAGCACCCCGGGCGTGCCAGGGGGCCAGGTTGATCGGGCCCTCCACCTCGTCGGCGACGATCTGGTCGGTCCAGGGCACCGCCTCTCGGGACCAGGGCGTGCCGTCGTCGGGGGGCGCGAGCAGCACGGCCCCCGTCGCGGAACGGGCCACCGCGTCCGGGTGGGCGGGGGCCTCCACGCGGATCAGGGCGTCCCGGTCCAGGTGGATGGCGTCGGCGGGAAGGGCGGGGGGCAGGGGCACGGCAGCTCCGTGCAGAGGGTAGTCGCGGGACGGATCGCCCGCGACCTCCGCCGTCGGGGTAGCCAGGGGGGAGCGATGAACGCCCGGAGATCCCCTCCTTGCCCGACGACCTGCGCCAGCCCTGGGAGTTCTTTCCCTACGACACCGTCATCGAGCGGACCACCACCATGGATGGTGATCAGCTCACCTGGCGGCGCCGGACCCCGGGTGGCAAGCCCGCCGGCTCCGACATGTCGCGTCACGGGATCGTGGTCTTCTTCGTCGCCATGATCGGCTCCATCGTCCTGCTCAACTGCGTCGGGTGCTGGGGGACCCTGGCGGCCGGCCTGCTCTCGGCCGTGGGCATGAGCTTCCCGCACCTCCTGTCCGAGTACGGCCTGCTGGCCTGGGTCGTCCTCTTCGTGGCGGTCGGACTCGCGACCGGCTTCGGCCTGTACCGTCACCAGCACCCTCGCCGCGAGCTCCACGCCAGCGCCGCGGGGCTCCGGATCGACGGCACCCTCTTCGACTGGGCCGATGTGGAGGTCCTGCCCCCCGCCGACATCCGGGGGAGCCTGTGCACCTTGCGCCTCGCGCTGCGCCGGCGGCGGGTCATCGCCTTCCGCAACCTGCTTCACACCGAGGCCGACGGCATCGTCCGCTTCCTGGAGGAGGCCCGCCCCGACGCGCTCGGGGTGCGGGACGAGGCCGCGCGCGAGGCCCTGAAGGCCCTCCGCCAGGGCCAGGCCGGCCTCGATCGGGTGTGAGGAGGGGCCCGACACCGCGCCCCTCTCGATCCAACGGACAGGCGATTGGCCGGATCGGTCATGGATGGGGGACCTGCCGCACCCATACCCCAGGTGCACAGGAGGAAGCCCATGCGAACCACCCTCTCGCTGCTCACCATCGTCGCGGTCGCGGCCTGCCGACCCGCTCCGGTCATGGAGGAGGCCCCCGCCGCCTGGACGGGCCCCACCGCCATCCCGGACGCCCCCACCGATCCGGACGCCCCCATGGCCCGGATGATGTGGATGATGCAGTACGACAACCGCGACTTCGACGACACGTGGGCATTCCTCCGGGACACCGCCACCCCCGGCGCCCAGCGCGACCTGGCCCTGGGGGCCGCCGCCCTCCTGGGTGCCTTCGAGCTGTCGCGCTTCGAGGCGATCCCGGACGGGATCGCGGCCCTGGATCGGGCCATCCCGGCCTTCCCCGAGGATGCGCGCCTGCCCTTGTGGCGGGCCGCCCTGGTGTGGGTCGATGCGTACCGGAGCGGCGACCGGCAGGCCATCGAAGCGGCCTATGACGGCCTGCGCGACACGAGCCAGGACTACCGGGGGTTCACCCTGTTCGGCCTGACCCTCGCCATCGCCGCCGATGCCGACGCAGACCCGGCCCTGTACCAGGAGGGGGCCGAGGCCTACGAGGACATCGTCGCCGACACGCTGGGCTACCAGGTCGGCGACGAGGGCTGGCGGGTGCGCCGCCTCGGCGACTGGTCGTCGAACCGCTACAACCTGCCCGGCACCTCCGCCCTCGAGGCCGACATGCTGCTCCTGGCCGGCGACCTGGAGGCCGCGGAGACCTCGTACTGGGAGGCGGTGAACACCAACCTCTCGCACGAGTGGCCCTTCCGGGGGGTGGTGCAGGAGCGTCGGGACCGGATCGAGGACCTTCAGGAGGGGCTCGTTGCCGAGCCGCCCACCGACTGGGCCTTCGGCGGGGCCTGGCGAGGCGCCCGTGGGGTGACGGGGGAACGGAGCCTGGAGGGCTACGGCGGCCGCATCGGCAATGGCTCCTGCACCATGTGCCACACCGCCCTCACCACCCGCGACGCCGACCCGGCCGGGGCGGTCGAAGCGGCCGAGGTGGGCTGGGTCCGGTTCCGGTGGGAAGCCCCCGAGGGCATCGACACCCCCTTCCCGGTCTTCCTGGGCCTGGACGGCCCCGAGCCCGAGGAGCCCCCCGCCGGCCTCTCGGTGGGCCAGGTGCTGGTGGACGGCCGCACCACCCGCGACGAGGACCTCTACACCACCACCATGGCGCTCCAGCCCGGTCGCTGGTTCGTGGTCGGAGCCATCGACCCCGGGCCCGACCGCCCCGAGCTGGCCCAGAGCACCTACCTGCCGACGGCCATCGGCTCTCCGCGCTACGTCGAGGTCGAGGCCGGCCGCATCACCGATGTGACCGACAGCCCACCCCTGCGGTGGGAGCCGGACCCGCCCTCGGAGTGAGACCCCGTGCTGCGCACCGATGCCCGCCGCGCCGTCGCGCAGGCCCTCCGCGGGCTCGCTTCCCGCAGCGGGCAGCCGCCCGAGGCCCTCGGGCGCGCCTTCCAGGCCGGAGCCTCCTTCGAGGCCGGCCTCGGCAACGTGGCCGAGCTGCTCGGCGATGCCAGCGCCGGGGCGCAGATCGGCTGGCTCTGCCCGGTGGGGGCCTTCGGAATCATCGACTACATCGGGTCGAGCGCGGCCACCCTCGACGCCTCGTGGACCGCGGTGGCGACCTACCTCGACGCGGTGGCCAACACGGTTCGCTACCACCACCGGCCCCCGTGGATGGTGCCCCGGGACTCGGGGCCCCTCGGCGGCGACTTCCTGGCCGCCCTCCTCGTCCCCCGCGCCCGGGCCTCGCTGCCCATCGAGCCCATCGCCCGCCTGCGGCTGTCCACCGATGAGCTGCCCGACTGGCTGCTCGAGGCGCTGGCGCCGGCGACGGCGGAGGTCGGGCCGGCGGGCCTCCAGGCCCGGGAGGAGGCGCGCCACGTGCCGCTGCTGACCGCCGATCCCCGGCTGCACGAGGTGCTGTGTGGCTCCGCCGAGGCCATGGGCTACGGCCGGGTCGAGCGGCCCCTCGTAGAGCGGATCGACCTGCTGGTCGACGCGGTCCTGCCCACCGGCCGGCCCTCCCTCGAGGATCTGGCCCTGCTGCTGCACGTCTCGCCACGCACCCTCCGACGCCAGCTCGCCGAGGAGGGCACGTCCTACCAGGCCCTGATGGACGAGCTGCTCGGCCGTCGGGCCGAGGCGATGCTCGGGCGCGGCATGCCCATCAAGGTGGTGGCCTACGAGCTCGGCTACGGGAGCGCGAGCGCCTTCTCGCGGGCCTTCAAGCGGTGGAGGGGCCTGCCCCCCTCGAGGGTCCAGGTGGCGCCCGACGATTCCGCGCCCTGACCCCGGGGCCCGTCAGCCCGGCAGGGCCGGGGGCTGCACCGCCGTCCACCGGTCCCGCGCCCACGCCAGCCGACCGCGGCGCACCTGGACCACCGGCTCGAAGCGGCCGGGCACCACGTCCTCCAAGCCCCAGCTCGCCTCCACGACCCAGGGATGACCGTCCTCCTCGGCTTCGACGGCCACCTCGAGCCGACCCGCGCCGCGCACCGCCTCGGCCCGATCCACCGCCACCACCGCCCAGGGGCCCACCACGCCCCGGGCATCGGCGAGGAGCACGTGCAGGTCCACGGGCTCGCCGTGGTCGGGCAGGTAGCGGACCCGGGCGAGCCCCCGGTCGATTCCGCGGCCCCGCCCGAGGCGGACCCGGAAGGCGAAGGCCCGGTGGCCGTCGATCCGCCCCTCCACCGCCACCGGGGCCACCTCGAGGGGGAGCCGGGCCAGGTGGACCTTCAGGGCCGCCAGACCGCCGGCGACGGCCACGATGACCGTCCCCACCACGAGAAGGGCGACCGCCACGGTGCCACCGACGAGGGCCGCCAGCCCGAGCGCCCCCACCGCCGCACCGAGCGCGGTGCCGAGGAGGGGCAGGACCGGCAGGCGCTCCACGAGATCGAGGGCCGGATCCACAGGTCGCCATCCTCCGGGTGCATTACGCTGGGGGCCCGTCACGTAGCACGGATCCACGGCACCGGGAGGCACCCGCATGGGCATCTGGGACACCCTGACGCAGCACGCCAAGTCGCAGTTCCTCGAGGTCATCGAGTGGCTCGATGACAGCAACGACACCATCGTCTACCGCTTTCCCGTCTTCAACCAGAAGATCACGGACAACAGCAAGCTGGTCGTCCGCGAGGGCCAGGCGGCGGTCTTCATCGCCGAGGGCAAGCTCTCCGAGGTCTTCGGGCCGGGCACGTACACGCTCGACACGCGCAACGCGCCCATCATGAGCTTCTTCCAGTCCATCGCCTACAAGCTGGACTACCCCTACAAGGGTGACGTCTACTTCATCAACACCAAGCAGTTCCGCGAGAACCGCTGGGGCACCGCCAACCCCTTCATGATGCGCGATGCCGAGTTCGGCCCGGTCCGGGTCCGCGCCTTCGGCATCTACACCTTCCGCGTCACCGACCCGGCCACCTTCATGCGCCAGGTGGTGGGCACCGATGGCCTCTTCACCACCGACGAGATCAACGGGCAGCTCAAGCGCCAGCTCGTGAGCGGGCTGGCGAGCGCGGTGGGCGCCGCCAAGATCCCGGTCCTGGACCTGGCCGCCAACTACATGGACCTGGGCGACAAGATCGCGGACCAGCTCAATGGTCGGTTCCAGGAGTCCTACGGCGTCACCCTGACCGACTTCACCATCGAGAACATCAGCCTGCCCCCCGAGGTCGAGAAGGCCCTGGACACCCGCAGCAAGATGGGCGTCCTCGGCGATCTCAACGCCTACACCCAGCTCAAGGCGGCCGACGCCATCCAGACCGCCGCCGCCAACGAGGGCATCGGCGGTGCCGGCATCGGCATGGGCGTCGGCTTCGGCATGGGCAACCAGATGGGCAACATGATGGGCAACGCCATGGGCGGCGGCCGGGGCGGTCCCCAGGGTGGCGGCGCGCCGCCCCCGGTCCCGGGCGGCCAGACCTTCCACTACAACGGCCCCTCCGGACAGGCGCAGCTCACCGCCGCCCAGGTCGCCCAGAAGGTGGCGGCGGACCGGAGCGGCAACCACCTGGTGTGGGCCCAGGGTTGGCCGGGCTGGAAGCCCTGGTCCGAGGTCCCGGCCATCGCCCAGCAGGTGCCGCCGCCGCCGGCCGCGCCGCCCCCGGCCCCGGGTGCCGACGCCACCTTTCACTACCACGGCCCCGGCGGCGACGGCGAGATGCGCGTCTCGGCCATCGTCAACGCCATCAAGGCCCACCCGGACGCCGAGCACCACGTCTGGAAGCAGGGCTTCGACGGTTGGAAGCCCGCGAAGGACGTCCCGGAGATCGCCCAGGCCCTCTCCGCCGGCCCGCCGCCCCCGCCCCCCGGCGGGGGTGCGCCGCCGCCGCCGCCG
>CAZPJM010000290.1:0-6498 GCA_964586865.1 uncultured Enterobacteriaceae bacterium | reverse complement strand
CCATCGTCGACCTCTCGGCCGCCGGCCACCAGCCGATGGCCTCGCCCGGGGGGCGCTTCCACGTCGTGTTCAACGGCGAGATCTACAACGCCCCCGAGCTGCGACGGCAGATCCGCGAGGTGGCCTGGCGCGGGCACTCCGACACCGAGGTGCTGTGCGCGGCCCTCGAGCGCTGGGGCCCCGAGGCCGCCGCCGCCCGGCTGGTGGGCATGTTCGCCATCGCCGCCTGGGACGTGGACGAGCGGGTGCTGTGGCTGATCCGCGACCGCACGGGCCAGAAGCCCCTGTACTGGACCCGGGCGGACGGCTGGGTGCTGGCCGGTTCCGAGCTGCGCGCGCTCCGGGTCCACCCGGCCTGTCCCACGACCCTCGACCGCCAGGCCCTGGCCGGCCTCCTGGCCCGCCGCGCCATCCCCCAGCCGCGCTCCGTCCTCGAGGGCGTGGCCCAGGTGGCCCCGGGCACCACCCTGCGCATCGACAGGACCGGCGCCGCCCGGACGCGCGCCTATGTCGACCTGCTGGCCCCGGCCCGGAAGGACCCCATCCCCCGCAGCCCCGAGGCCGCGGCCGACGCGGTCGAGGGGGCGCTGCGCCGCGCCGTCCGGCGCCGCCTCATGGCGGATGTGCCGCTGGGGACCCTGCTCTCGGGGGGGATCGACTCGAGCCTGGTCACGGCCCTGCTGGCCGCCGAGTCCAGCCGCCCGCGCACCTTCACCATCGCCGTCGAGGGGGAGGGCTTCGACGAGTCCGAGCACGCCGCCCGGATCGCCCGCCACCTGGGCACCGACCACCACACCCTGCCCCTGCGTGGGGCCGATCTGGAGCGGCTGGTGCCGCGCCTGGCCACGCTCCAGGACGAGCCCCTCGCCGACGCCAGCCTGGCCCCCACCGCCCTGGTGAGCGCCCTGACCCGGGCCCACGTCACGGTGGCCCTGGCCGGCGACGGCGCCGACGAGCTCTTCGGGGGCTACACCCGCTACGGGCGGGCCCTGCGGGTGTGGGGGCTGGCGCGACGGGTCCCGGGGGGCCTTCGCCGCGGCGTCCATCCCATGGCCCGGGCCCTGCGACGGGCCGCGGTCACCGGGGCGGGGGCTCCGCGCCTCGATGACGCCCTGCGGCGCCTGGATCGGATCACCCGGCCCGATCTGGATGCGGTGTGGGCCGGCACCCTCGACACGGGCCCCCAGGTCCACGCCTTCCTGCAGGGCGCCCGCCCGTGGCGCCCCCCGGGCCTGCCCCTCGCCACCGGCGCGCCGGTCCGCCGGCTCATGGCCCACGACCTGCTCCACTACCTGCGCGACGACATCCTCGTGAAGGTGGACCGGGCGAGCATGGCCAGCAGCCTGGAGCTGCGCGCCCCCTTCCTCGACCCCGAGGTCCTCTCCCTCGCCCTGACCCTGCCCGTCGAGCACACCTGGGCCGGGGGCCCCGGCAAGGCCGTGCTGCGTCGGATCCTGGCCCGCCACCTGCCACGACCCCTGTGGGATCGGCCCAAGCGGGGCTTCGGGGTCCCGCTGGCCGCGTGGCTCCGAGGCCCGCTCCGGGACTGGGCCGAGGCGCTGCTCGCCCCGCGCGCCCTGGCCGAGGACGACCTGTGGTCCCCGGCCCCCATCCGTCGCGCCTGGGCGGCCCACCTGGCCGGGATCGACCGCAGCGTGCCGCTCTGGATCGTCCTGCAGGTCCAGGCCTGGCGCCGCGTCGACCCCGCCGAACCCGTCCACCTCGGAGGCGTCCCATGAACCCGACCCGCCTGCTCCTCACCGGCGCGCGCCAGCGCGAGAACGCACGGCGCCTGCAGGAGTACCACCGATACCAGGAGGCCCTGCTGGTCGAGCTGGATCTGGACTCGGGCGAGACCCGCACCCTGCTCTCGTGGACCCCGGAGCCCGACGCGGCCCTCGACCACCTGCCCAACGCCCTGTTCAAGTCGGCCACCCTCGAGGGCGACCGCCTGTACCTGTGCACCGAGACCGAGGTGCTGGTCCGGACCTGGCCCGGGGTCGAGCCGGTGGCGCGCTTCTCGCTTCCGTGCTTCAACGACGTCCACCACGTGCTCCCCGATGGCGACCACCTCCACGTGGTCTCGACCGGCCTGGATCTGGTGGTCACCCTGGACGCCTCCGGCGCGGTCGTCGACCTCCACAACGTGCTGGGCGAAGACCCCTGGGCCCGCTTCGACCCCGAGGTGGACTACCGCAAGGTCCCCTCCACGAAGCCCCACCACAGCCACCCCAACTTCGCCTTCCACCGGGACGGGCGGCTGTGGGTGACCCGGTTCAAGCAGCGCGACGCGGTGCCCGTCCACGGCGGCGAGGGGCACATGCGGATCGGGCTCGAGGGGATCCACGACGGGCTGCCCGAGGCGGACGGCACCTGGTTCACGGTGGTGGACGGGCGCGTCGTCCGGGTCTCGCCCGAGACCGGCGAGGTGGATCGGATCCTGGACCTGAACGCCACCCTGGCCGCCGAGGGCCCCCTCGGCTGGTGCCGCGGGCTCCACCTCTCCGAGGAGCGTGCCTACGTGGGCTTCAGCCGCCTGCGGAACACGCGGGTGAAGGAGAACCTGCGCTGGCTGGCCCGGCTGGGCGGCCGGGGCGTCCCCCGCCCGTGCCGGGTCGAGGTGGTCCGACGGGAGGACGGAGCGCCGATCCGCACCTATGACCTGGAAGAGGCGGGCCTGTCCTCGGTCTTCTCGGTCATCGGGCTGCCCTGAGGCCGTGGGGGCTCACGCCACCCGGGCCCGCTCGAGCACCTCGGAGGGCGCGCGGCTGATCCGCTCGAGGGCCACGATGACCCCGAGCAGCAGGTAGGCCACGCCGTTGGCCAGGCCATTGTAGGTGAAGATGAACAGGCCGAAGCTCACGAGGCTCGCCGCGAAGCCCAGGACATACCGACGGAACCGGGGGCTCTTCTGCTGCACCCAGCTCCGGACCAGCAGCCAGACGAAGGTGAGCCCGAGCCAGGCGAAGACCGCGAAGCCCACGAGCCCCTGCTCGGCCAGGATCTGCGTGTAGGTGTTGTGGGTCTGCCGGTCGATGGCGCCGCCGGACATGATCTCGACCTCGCGCACGAAGGCGTCGGTGCCGATGCCGAGCACCGGGTGGGCCAGGAAGGTCTCGAGGGCGTAGAGCTGGGCGAGGGCCCGATCGCGGACGCTGCCGTCGGTCTCGAGCTCGCCCGCGTCGACGAAGGAGTCGAACCGGGCCCAGACCTCGGTGAGGTCCACCAGGAGCGGGGTGACGGCCACGGCGAGGACGGCCCCCACCAGCATCAGGCCCTTCCGACGCCACAGGATGGCCACGTAGAAGGGCGAGGTGAGCACGAGGGTCAGGATCCCCGACCGGGAGATGGTCATGAGCAGGGAGACGATGGTGAGTCCGATGACGCCCACCAGCACCGGGCCCGACCACCAGGACTCCTCGTTCTCGAGGGCGGCCACGGTGGGCCCGAGGACCATGAGCAGGTAGACCGCCCAGAGGTTGGCGTTGAGGGCGAAGCCCACGAAGCGTCCATACTCATTGCCCGTCTGCTCGCTGCCGAAGACGAGGGAGAGGGGGAGGATGACCGCCACCACCACGGCCATGGTGGTGAGCATGGCCCGCAGATCCTCGGGCCGGGGCATGGCGGCCACCACCTGCAGCAGGGTGGAGAGCATGACCACGCTGGCCACCAGGTTGAGGCTCGGGCCGATGGCGCGGACCCGCGCCAGGCCGAGGACGATGACCACGACCATGGCGATGAGGGGGGGCCAGGCCGCGTTCATCCCGACCGGGGCCCGCCGGGCCATGCCCGTGTGGATGAACCAGGCGCCGAGCACCACGATGGTGGCCAGCTTGGCCAGGGTGATGGGCACGACGAAGGAGATGTTGACGATGCCCGAGTCGCTCACGAGCATGGCGCCGAGCACGGTGGGCACGGCCAGCCCGGGCCGGAGCACCAGCACCGCGACCCCCGCCAGCGCCGGGAAGGCCGCCATGGCCACCCAGGGATTCCACGCCAGAAGCGGCGGGAGGAGGACCGCCAGCGCGAGCAGCCCCATCAGCCAGGGCGCATCCCGCCGGAGGACCTCCATCACTTCGCGGCCTCACCCTCGTCGGAGCCGTCCTCCCGCTCCTCCTCGTAGTAGTACCGCTGGTCGTAGTAGTAGGTGTACCGGCCCGAGAGGCGGGAGGTGGTGAAGTCGTTGACCACGAGCCCGATGATGTGGGCCCCCACCTGCTCCAGCCGGCGGACCGTGTGCCGCACGAGGCTCCGGCTGACCTTGCCCGAGCGCACCACGAGGAGCACCCCGTCCACGTACCGGGACAGGGTGATGGCGTCCGACACCGCCGCCGAGGGGGGGCTGTCGATGATGACCACGTCATAGACCTCGTCGAGGCGATCCAGCAGCCGGGGTGTGGCCTCGCCGGTGAGCAGCTCGACCGTGCCGTGGTCGGTGCGCCCCCGGGTGATGACGTGCAGGTTGTCGATGGCGGTCTGGACCGCCGCCGAGGGCAGGTCGACCCGCTCGACCAGCATGTCGGTCACGCCCGCGGCGTCCCGGGGCAGCTCGAAGACCTTGTGCAGGCGGGGGCGCCGGTGGTCCCCCTCGAGGATGAGCGTCCGGCGGCCCTGGCGGGCGAAGGAGATGGCCAGCGAGACGGCCACGCTGGTCTTGCCCTCGCTGGCGATGGAGGAGGTGACCAGGATCCGCCGCACCGGGGTGCCGTCGGAGCGGGTGCTGGCCACGGTGCGGACCCCGCGCACCGCCTCGGCCACCGAGGAGCGGGGCTCGTAGTGGACCATGAGCTCCGGGTGGTCCAGGTCCGAGGTCTGCACGTGGGGCAGCACCCCGAGCAGGGGCATCCGGATGTAGGTCTCGATGTCCTTCGGGTCGAGGATGGTCTCGTCGAGGAGGCCGCGGAGGACGGCGAGGGCGATGCCCACGAGCAGACCCACCACCAGCCCCGAGGCCAGGATGAGGCTGATCCGCGGGCGGATGAAGCTCTTCGGCGCACGAGCCTCGTCCACGGCCTGGGCATTGTTCAGGTTGGTCTCGGCCGACAGCTCGAGCTCGTCCTTGCGGCGGAGCAGGGTCTTGTGGGTCTCCTCGATCTGGGCGAGCTGGCGCCGAAGCTCACGGTACTCCGCCGAGAGTCGCTGCTGCTCCAGGACCTCGTCCTTGGTGAGGCGCCGCTCCGCGGCCAGGCGCTCCTCCTGGGCCTCGAGCATCTCCAGGCGGGCCTGCTCGGTGCGGATGGCCTCCCGGACCTCGTTGGCGAGCTGGGCCTCGATCTGCTGGACCTTGGCCTGGATGCGCTGGTACTCGGGATGCTTGGCGCCGTAGCGGCCCGCCGCCACCGCCAGATCGGCCCGCACATCGGCGTAGCGCTGCTTGAGGACCGGCGAGAGGGGCAGGTCGCCCTGGCCGGCCAGGGCCTCGATGTCGCCGCTGCGGAGGAGGCCGCGGTGGTTCGTCAGCCGGGAGGACAGGAGCACCCGCTCGGCGCTCACCTCGCCGTAGGCGGTCTCGAGGGCGTCCATGCGCGCCGAGAGGGCGCTGCGGCCGTCCTCACGGTCGATGATGTTGTGCTCGGCCTTGTAGGCGAGCAGGCGCTGCACCGCGGCCTCGCGCCGCCGCTCGATCTCGCCGATGCGCTCCTCGACCCACCGGTTGGCGTCGCGGGCCATGGCCCGGCGCCACTCGATGTTGTCTGCCACGAAGGTGCGGGCCGCCAGGTTGGCCAGCACCGCCGCGCGCTCCGGGTCCGAGTCGGTGAAGGCCACCTGCATGAGCTGGCTGCGCTCGAGGGGGAAGACCTCCATGCCCCCCCGGACCCGCCCCGGCTCGACCTCCTGGCCGGTCCGCGCCTCGTACTCGGCGGCCACCCGCTCGGCGAAGGCGGCGCTCTTGAAGAGCTGGACCTGGGTCCGGTAGAAGCGCTCCACCTCCTGGAAGCCGCGGACGTCGAGGTCGAGGACCTCGCGGCTCTGGACCTCCTGGCCCGAGGTGGGGACGATGCGGATGGTGGCGGTCGCCCGGTACTCCCGCGGGCTGACCACCGAGACGAGCACCGCGGCGCCCAGGCTGATCACCAGGCTGGCCAGGACGAGCCACCAGCTCCGGCGCAGCATGGGCCACAGGTCGCCGGGCCGCAGCCGATCGCCGAAGAAGCTCTGGAGGTCGTTGCTCATCGCGGTCCCTTCCGGACGGGTCCCGGCCATCCCGGGCCGGGGCGGACGCCCGCCCCGCATCCTATTGTGGTGGTCGGGGTGGGGCCTTCGAACGTGGTCCAGGCGTGAAGGAATCCAACCCGTGGCGATATCGGTGGACGACCCGATCCGTTGAGGAAAACGCTGCCCGCCTACCCTGCACACCCCGCCGCCCGGATCACCCTGGCCCTCGTCTTCGGCACCGTCGCCGTGGGGGTGGCCTGGAACGGGGCCCACGCCTTCCTGGCGCGGGCGCTGCTCCACGCCGGGCTGGCCGGGGCGTGCCTGGCCGCGCTCGCCCTGCCC
>CAZPJM010000289.1:0-6516 GCA_964586865.1 uncultured Enterobacteriaceae bacterium | reverse complement strand
GACCACCGAGATCTACACTCTTTCCCTACACGACGCTCTTCCGATCTCCAGCAAGTGGAAATACCTGGCCCCCCATCCGCCCTTGCCATCGCCCGCGTCGGCGCGTAGGAGGCCGCCTTCGCAGGAGGTCCCCCGTGGCCCAGTCCGCCGCCGTCCGCCCCGAGCCCACCCCCTTCCGCAAGGCCGCCATCGCCCATGGTGCGGCCCTCGACCACACCGGCGCCGTCCGGGTCGAGGTGATTCCCGACTTCGACCTGGACCGGACCATCTTCCAGACCCTCGAGGGGCGGGCCGCGCGCTACGTCATGACGAAGCGGGTGGGCAAGGAGGTCCACTGGGACCCGGACGCCGAGGCGCGGGTCGAGGCCGCCTACCGCGACGCCACCGCCGAGCGCCCCCTGCCCGAGGTCGACCCCGAGCTGGTGCGGTTCCTGGTCGAGGAATGCGACTTCGACGTGGAGCACGCCGATGGCTCCTTCCTCGACCACCTCTACTTCTGCTACGAGTACACCCATCTCCACTACCCCGAGCGCTCGCCGCTCGTGATGCTCCTCCACTCCATCCTCGGGACCGGCACCAACACCTTCGCCATGGAGGCCAGCAAGATCCCGGCGCTGCGGGCGCTGCTCGATGACTTCGACTGGCGGCACACCGAGGCCTTCCCCTCGGTCCTAAGGCTGCTCTACCACGGCCCCCTGCGCGACGAGCTCCGTGCGAACGCCCACCGGGCCGACGCCTTGCAGAGCATTCGCATGCACCGGGTCATCGACAACGCCCCCATCGAGATGAGCGGCGAGGATCTGTGGGTGGCGCTCAACTACCAGCTCATCCACTTGGTGGACTTCCTGCCCGTGGCCAACTGGGGTCGCCACCGCAGCGACACCTCCTTCATCCTCTTCCGGGACCTCCACGCCATCCTGCAGAAGGCCCGGCGCATCGAGGCCCGGGTCGACTATGCCCCGCCGCCCGAGCGCCCGGCCGAGGGCGAGAAGCTCGGACTCGGCGGCTGGCTCACCACCCGCATCCCGGTCGGGCTCGCCGAGCGCATGGCCAGTCGCTCCGTCGCCCGCTTCAGCGACCGGATCGGCCACGACCTCGCCTACACCATCGCGTGGGGGTAGGAGGGCGCGGGGTCAAGCCGGGCGGGGGGTGCGCATCCAAGCCCGCCACCGGCCCAGGCGACGGCGCCAGGCATCGGTAGCGGCGCGGGTGTCCAGGCTCCGCGCCCGGTCCAGGGCGAGCGTGTCGAGCACCTCGACCAGCGTCGCGGCGTCGCCCTCCTCGCCGGTCGGCAGCGTCAGGGTCCGCTGCCCCGGAGGCGCCGCGCGGCCGATCTCCGCCGCGGCGGCGTACCACCACAGCCACGCGATGTCGTCCGCGAGGGGGGCCTCGCGACGGTCCGCCGCGGCCAGCTCGGACAGGGCCGCATCCACATCGTCCTCGAGGAGCAGGAGGAGGCGTCCGGCCTCGGCCATGCCGGCGCCGAGGTGGGACGGCGCGTGCCGGGAGGGAACCGGGAGGTGATCCACGGTTTCCCCCACGGCACGGGCAGCGGGAACGACCCACAGCGCGATGGGGCCCACCGGGGTCGGGGCGTCCTTGCACCGCTGCCACTCTCCCACGTGGCGGGAGAACCGAACGATCCACGCGGCATCTCCCCGGTCGAAGGCCTCCCGGAGGCGCAGGTCGCCGATACACGCCCCGCACAGCCCGACCCCTGGTGCGCGCGTCAGATCGAGCCGGTCCAGGTCAGGAGCCTCCAGGTCCCAGGCGCCACCCGTCTGATGGCGGGCCACCGCCAGCCACGCCGCGTAGGATCGGGGATCCGGAATCCGGTCCCAGTGCTCGTCGAGGAGCTCCCGGAGCAGGGGCAGCCCGAGGCGCGTGGAGCGCGACATCTTGATGGCCCCGATGGCACAGAGGACGTGCACCGCCCCGGAGAGGGTCCCGTGGTCGAGCTCGCTCGAGAGGTCGTTCAGGCGCACCACGTATCGGGCGAGCGCGGAGTAGTCCTCGCCGCCCATGGCGTACTGGACCCCATGGATGAGCAGGTAGGCCTGCTCCGCCGGGGTCAGCCCGCCGTGGTCCATGGCCTCGAGGCCGTCGAGCATCTCATCGAAAGTGGTGGCCTGCTCCTGCAGGGCGTCGATCCGACGCGCGATCTCGAAGGTCAGATCCATCTCAGGCCTCTCCGATGAGGGGGGTGGGGGTCGCGGACATGCGCATGAGACGGTGAAGGCAGGCCGTGAGCCGCTCCATCGTCGAGGCGGACAGGGGCAGTCGGGCGAGGAGCAGGGCCTCGAGCCACAGCGTCTCCAGCATCACCCTCTGCCGGGTCGGGTCCGGCTCGTTCGCCACGGCCCGAACCAGCTCATTGGACAGGTTGAACACGACTCGTCCCTTCCCCCGGGTCTGCTCCGCGGTGTCCACATCGTCCAGGAGGCCCCGAAAGCGCCGACCGGCACCTTCGTGGTCGGCGCGGCGCGCGAAGGCGCGTCGCCCACTCTCGGACAGGTCGAGCAGGACGGGGAGGGTCGCGGGGCGCACGGGGCGCAGCTCCACCTCGATGCCCAGCGGCGAGAGCAGGCGATCCGCCACGTCGCGAAGGTGGGTCTCGGCCGGGGAGAGGCCGCCCGCCGTCTTCGCCAGCAGGTGGTCCACGTCCACCGGAGCCAGCGCCAGGTCCGGGTCCAGCTCGGTCATGGCCTCGATGATCCGCGCGTCCTGACCGTACGAGGCGTTGACGACCAGTCGGTGCTGGGCGTCCGCGAGGGGCAGGATGGTGAAGAAGGCCTCTCGATCCCGCACGTAGCCGAGGGTCCGGCCGGCGCCGACCGGCTCCATGGGGGCGAGCACCATCCACGCGACCAGCCTGGCCTCGTCGAGGATGGTGGCATGAAGCGCGCTCCGGAGGCCCGCACGCGCAGCCGCATCGGCCACGACGTCCGGTAGTCCTCGGTGGAGGGGCACCGGCCGTTCCTCCCGTGCGGCGTGGAGCAGCAGTCGATCCAGCAGTCCTGCGTCCGGGTCCGTCGCGCGGGCGGCCAGGACCTGCAGCGGGGACACCCCCACGCCCGCGATGGCGGCCCGCACCAGCAAGGTCCCGTCGCCATGGCGACAGGGGCGCGCCAGGAGCACGGGTGCTCCCTTCAGGACGTGGCTCACGCTCTCGACGACATCGAGCCATCCCGCGTCAGCGCTGCGCGGCAAGCGCCGGAGCTGCTCGCGCAGGGCGACCTGCCGGGATGGGGTGGACGAGGGGCTGTGGGCGGCGCGAACCATGGACCCTCCGGGCAGACTCGGAGGGCCTTCGGCGACGATGCTCCCGCGAAACGGGCCGCCATCTCGGGGTCCCGCGGCGCGCTCATTCCCGGGTGAGAGGCCGATCCAGCACCAGCTTGCCGCTCCCCTCGGTCTCGTACTGGACCATTTGGGCCCCCATGCCTCTCTCCAGGTGCGCCTGGGCAGCTCGGTCGATGGCCTCGGCGAGGCGCGTCGAGGTCAGGTATTGGCGGTTGCCGACGGTCTCTCGGATACCGGGGTCGCCAAGGGCCCGGATGAGGGCCTTGGCGAACGGGCTGTTCCGCCCGCTCCCATCTTCGACGGTCTGCAGCTCGGTGCCGCTCGTGAACAGCACGGCGGCCTTGCCCCGGCTCACGGTACGGTAGTAGGCGTGGTCCTGGGCCGTCGCGGCCTCCCTGAGCGAGAGGGTATCGAGTCGACGTGCGAGCACTCCGGAGTAGCACGTGTCCACCATGAGCCAGCGGTGCCGTGGCCCGCTGTCCCCCCAGCTCCGAAGGTTCTCCTCCCACAGGGTGCGCATGCTGATCCCCGTGAAGGGGTTGTCCTCTGTGGTGTGCGGCAGGGCGAGATGGGCCGAGGCCTGGTTCCCTGGGGCGAGCAGGCCGTGGCCGGACCAGTAGACGAGCATCAGGTCCTCGGGGGCGAGCTGTCGAAGCTGTCGGTTGATCTCGCCCAGGATGGCCGCGCTCGTCTTCTGGCCCTCCCACTCGTCGTCGATCACGAGGGTCTCGAAGCCCCAGTGCTCCTGCAGCGCCGCAGCCACGTCGCTGGCATCACGGCTGCCATTGGGCAGGTCTTCCAGGGATGCGTAGCCGGAGAACCCGACGAGGATGGCCAGGCGTCGACGGTGGAGCTGCTCGTCGGGCAGGTCCAGGACCGATGCAGGAGCGAGGGATGGCAGGTCCGGGCGTGTGAAGCTGCCCCGGTCGGTGGGCATCCGAGGCGGGTCCTGGGCTCCGGGGTCCTGGAAGGCCAGCCAGGCCAGTCCAACGGCGCCGAGAAGCACGGCCGCTGCGGTGGCGCCGAAGGCCCATCCTTTCCACCGTCGGGGGTGGGTCCGCGGAGCCTCGGGATGCGGCTCGAGGTGCCAGGCGCCGCGGACGACCTCGAGGATGGCATCGTCCGACAAGCGCGTGCCCGCCCGTGGCGGCGCCACCAGGGTATGGTCGTGGTTCCGTCCGTCGTACCAGGGATCATCGCTCGGGCGTTCCGCCCCCGACGGCCAGGCCTCCTGCTCGGCCCGCTCCAGGGCGTCGGCCAGACCCTCGATGCGGAGTCGACGGGCCGGATCGGCGGTGAAGACCCAGGTGCCATCGGTCCACTGCGCCGCCAGCAACGAGAAGCCGCGGCCCAGGGGGGCCGAGGGGTCGGAGCGGGCGAAGTCGGCGAAGCGGCGGCTGCGGGGCCGTCGGAGCACCAGGACATCCACGTCGCAGTCCTGGACCCGGCCCATGTGCCGTTCCCCGCGGTGGTCACGGTCCTCCTCGTAGAGCGAGTGATCCGATGCCAGCCTGCCCAGCTCGGAGAGGAAGGGGTGGGCCCCGGTGAAGAGATCGTCGTCGATGGGGTCGGCGCCCGACTGGATGCGGGCGAGCGCGTGCTCCAGCAGGGCGAATCCCCGGTCGAGGAGCCCTTCCAGCGCCTCCGGGTCCCGGCGCTCCCGCTGGATCTCGTCGAAGACGGCGTAAAGGGTGCGGTGGACGGGAACCTGACCGGGCCGGATCCCCCGGCGGGCGGACGCGGCCATCGCCGCCAGCGCGACCAGGGCGGGATCGCCCCCATCCCGCGGCCCGGTCACCAGCAGCCACGCCGCCATGAGATCGTCGAGGGTGACATGTTGAGGCGCGCCGACCACGAGGAGGCCGGGCACTTCGGGGGCCAGGTGACCGGCGAGCACCTGCTCGGCGAGACCGCGCTCCCGGTGGACGAGAGCACCGTCCAGGCGGGTGGCCTCGGGTGCGTCATCGACGTGCGGACCAGGTCGGGTGATGCGCCACCCCTGCCGATGCACCCATGAAACGTCGAGCCGTTCACCCACGCTGACCCTCCGCCTCGAGCCTCGACCACCCGCCCGAGGATACCGTCCAAGGCGGGGAAGTCCAACCGCCCGGGGGTTTTTTGCGGCCTGGCGCCGGTGGTGGCGAGCCCGCGTGCCGGAGTCCCCCGAGCAGCAGAAGCGCAGCCGGGGTGCGGCTGCGCTTCGAGGTCGTCGGTGCGTGCCCGCAGGCCGCAGCATCACCAGCAGACGTACTGGTAGACGTAGCTGCAGCCGTGGGCGTTGCAGGTCCAGACGTAGCGGTAGGCGCACACGGCGGTCTCGCCGGTGGTGTCGGCGGCCTGGGCCTGGGGGGCCGGCTCCGCGGCGGCGACGCCGGTGGTGTGGAGCAGGGCGGGCAGGAGGAGGGCGATGAGGGTGCGGGTCATGAGGTTCTCCGGGGTGGGTTCACCCCCCCTACGGACGAGGAGAGCCCGCGAAACGCCTCGGCCGGTCCTTCGGCCGGGCCGCTCTCCCTGGCGGCCTGGCGCCGGTGGTGGCGAGCCCGCGTGCCGGAGTCTCCTGAGCAGCAGAAGCGCAGCCGGGGTGCGGCTGCGCTTCGAGGTTGTCGGTGCGTGCCCGCGGGCCGCAGCATCACCAGCAGACGTACTGGTAGACGTAGCTGCAGCCGTAGGCGTTGCAGGTCCAGACGTAGCGGTAGGCGCACACGGCGGTCTCGCCGGTGGTGTCGGCGGCCTGGGCCTGGGGGGCCGGCTCCGCGGCGGCGACGCCGGTGGTGTGGAGCAGGGCGGGCAGGAGGAGGGCGATGAGGGTGCGGGTCATGAGGTTCTCCGGGGTGGGTTCACCCTGCCTACGGACGAGGAGAGCCCGCGAAACGCCTCGCCCGGCCCCCCGGCGCCGCGCCAGACCACCGCCTGGCTGCGGGGGTCGGGGCCCCACCGGGCGCCGGGTCGTGTCGCGCACGGTCACGCGCTAGGCTCCCCTCCGGCCGGGGGTCCCGGCGAGGGAGGACGTGGGAAGCTGAAGGTCACGGGAAAGATGGTGCGCGCCACGTTCGAGGTCCCCGGGAGCGGGACGGTGGGCTTCACCGAGGACGGCAGCGGGGTGCTCCTGGAGCGCATCCACGAGCGCCAGACGGCCGCCAAGGGCGTGGAGCTCCGGGCCTTCGACGCCTCGGGGTCGATCACGGTGGAGCACACGCTGAAGCAGGTGCCCAA
>CAZPJM010000288.1:0-6530 GCA_964586865.1 uncultured Enterobacteriaceae bacterium | reverse complement strand
GGGCGGGGGCCCTCGATGGGGGGGGGGGGTGGGGGACCACGGCGGTGGCGGCGCTGGTGGGCCGCATGGCCCGCGGGCAGGAGGCGGATCTCCACGATCCGGACCCCGATCCCCTCGCCATCGCCCGCGACAAGGCGGGGGCCGAGGTGGGGGGCTTCCTGGGCTTGGCTGCCCGGGCGGCCGGGCGCCCCCATGGGCCGTGGGTGCGGGTGGGCACGGCCCTGGGCGTGGTCTTCCAGGTCGCCGCCGATGTGGACGATCTCCTGGTCTGGCCCACCTCCTCCGACTGGCGCGAGGCCAGCCCCAGCCTCCCGCTCCGACAGGCCCTGGCCGGCGCCGAGGGCCACCGCCTGCGGCAGCTCCTGGCGGGCGATCGGGCCTACAGCCTGGCCGAGGGCCGGGAGCGGATCGCCGCCGACGAGGACACCCGCCGCGCGGTGCTGGCGGTGCTGGACCACCACCTGGAGGAGGCCGCGGAGGCCGCCCTGCAGGCCGAGCCGGCGGGCATCCTGGACGAGCTCCTGGACCACGGCCGGCACCGGCGCCGGGACGTGGCCCGTCGGTGGACGCCCACCCTCGCCTCCCGGCCCGCCCCTCCCCGCCGACTGGAGGCCTGGCGGAGCGCCGCGCGCGCCTTCCTGGCCGCCGATCCCCGGCTCGCCGAGGCGGCCCGCACCCACCGGTGGGGCCTGTTCGGCCGCGAGGCGGTGGTGGCGGAGCGCTTCGGGGCGCTGCTCATCCTCGAGGCCCGTCCCGAGCTGCCCGAGGCCGAGACCCTGCGCGCCCAGGTGGCGCGGGGCACCGAGAGCGAGGGCTGGCGCTACTTCACCGGGGTGCCCGAGATCCCCGAGGACGCCGACGACCTGGGGCTGGCGCTGAAGGTGCTCGGCGAGGCCGCGGGGCCTGGTGCCGCCGATCGGCTCGCCGGGGCCTTCCGCGACGACGGCCTCGTGGAGACCTGGATCTTCGGGCCGGGCGACGCGGTCCCGGACGATGTGCGCTGGGAGCCCACCCCGTGCCCCGTCGTCACCCTCAACGCCTGGGCCGGCCTGGCCGCGGTGGGGCGGACCCCGCCCGATCCGGACGCCACCCTGGCGGCCATCGGCCACTGGGTGGAGGCGCCGGGCGAGACCCCGCACTACCCGCGCGACATCGCCCTGGGCTGGGTCCTCCTCCACCTGGCCCGCCTGGACCTGTCCGCGCCTCTCCAGGAGCGCCTGATGGAGCGGCTCACGGCGGGTCGCTCCCTCGACGGGACCTACGGGAGCCCCGCCGCCACCGCCATGGCCATCCGCGCCCTGCGCGCCGCCGGCCGGCCCCCGGATCGGGTGACCGCCGCCCGGGCCCTGGCCCACCTCCTGGACGAGGAGGGCGCCGTCCCCTGGAGCCCCATCTACCGCACCCTCCTCCCGGGCCCGGGGGGGCGGCCCTCGCCGGGCTTCACCTGGTGGGGGAGCCGGCTCGTGGGCACGGCCTGGTGGCTCGCCGCCACCGCCGGCTGGGAGGCGGTGGATCTGGGGCCGGCCCGGATCGGCCTGCCCGGAACGTGGGCCCCGGTCGAGGGGGGCGCCGAGCCGTGAGCGCCGCCCTCAGGCGGGCGGGGGCGCCGGCACCCGCCGGGGGGGCAGGGCCACGGGGAAGTGCTCGGCCAGCTCGGCGAGGGGCGTGACGCAGGAGAGGTCGGTGGGGTTGCCGCCCACCGCCAGCCCCACCAGCGCCCATCGTCGGGGCCGGCCGGCCTGCTCGAGCCCGTCCGCATCGGCGGGCCAGGGGTCGAGGGGCGTGAGCACCGGGCCCCCCGAGTCGCCGCCGCTGGCCATGGCGGTGGTGAGGATCTGATCCAGGAGCCGGGCGCGCTGGCCCTGGACGAAGACCAGGTCATAGGCCGCGCTGGCTCGGACCACCCGCCCGACCCGCAGGCCGCTCGAGGCCCCCGACAGGACCACCGGGGCGCCCTCGGGCAGGTCGTCCTGGTCCACGAAGCCCTCCAGGCTCCCCTCGAGGCCGTAGGGGAGGGGATCGGCGGGGGCATCCAGGCTCCCCCAGGCCCCGTCCAGCAGGTTGCGCTGGGCCTCCAGGGGCACGTCGGGGGTGGTCTCGAGGGGCACGAGGCCGCCCACCCGACCGATGGTGTCGTCCGGCGCCCAGCCCAGGTCCGGATCCGAGGGCTGGAGCAGATCGGCGCCGGCGGTGGCGCGACCGATGACGTGGGCGGCCGTCACCCCGCAGGGCGCGCCGGTCTCGCGGTGGGGGAGGATGGCGCCGAGGCTGCCGGCATCCCCGCGGGGGGGGCCGATGCTGATCCCGGGTCGGAGGGGGCGCACCGCCCCGCGCCGCCCGGAGAGGGCGACCAGGGGGCCCGAGAGGTGCCGGGTCCGGATCCCCCGGACCACCGGCGTGCGGCGCAGGCTGCCCCGGACGGTCCAGGCGGTCACGACCCGATCGGGGCCGTCCTCGTCGATGGCGAAGGCGAAGACGTCCTCGTCGAGGAGGTGCTGCACCCGCACCAGCGCCCGGCGCCGCGCGGCCCGGTCCCGAGCCCGGGACCCCATCTCACCGCCGTCCCGGCGAGGCCGGCAGGCTCAGGTCCGGGTCGGTGGGCTCGCCGAGCCGCAGCCGCACCACCAGCTCCAGGCCGGGCCCCTGCTCGGGCACCCGGGCCTCCAGCTCGCCGCCCTGACGGGTCACCACCACCTTGGCGAGCAGCAGGCCCATGCCCTGCCCCCGGTAGCGGGCATCGCGGTCGCCGTCGGGCGCCGCCAGCGACAGGGCCTTGCGCACCCGCCGCAGGGCCACCAGGCGCTCGCTGCCATCGCTGCCGTAGTCGCGCAGCACGAGCTCGTAGTGATCCCCCGCCACCCGCCCGCGGATGGTGAGCGGGGCATCGGGGGCCTGGAGGGCGCCATTGGCGAGGATGTTGGCCAGCGCCGTCGGGTGGAGGGGCTCGGCGCGGACCTCGGCCGGCTCCAGCACCCGGTCGACCCGGGGCGGCGCCAGCTCGTGCCCCCTGAGGAGCGGCCCCAGGAAGGCCGCGGTCCGGTCGATGAGCGTCTCGACGGGGACCGCCGCCGGCCGGTGCTGGCCCCGCAGTCCCCGGACCATGAAGGTGGTCATGTCGGCCAGGTCGTGGGTGGCGGCCGCCAGGTCGGTGACGATGGGCTCCAGGGTGGCGCGCTCGTCCTCGGGCAGGCGCCGTCCCAGCTCGTCGAGCCCCGCCTCGAGCACCATGAGGGGCCCGGCCACGTCGTGGCTGAAGCGGCCCGCCTCGAGGCCGCCCAGCATGAAGTCGCAGGTGCGGCGCAGGACCTCGCGCTCGGCATCGATGACGGCGAGCTGTCGGGCCGATTCCTGCTCCATCTGCAGGTTGCGATCCCGCTCCCGCGCCAGCCGTCCCACCACGGTGAGCAGGGTGGCGGCCAGCCCGGCGGTCAGGCCCTGCAGGAGGACCCAGGTGATGGCGGTCTCGGGCGTGGTGCGGGCCGCATGGACGAGGCCCTCGCCGCCGACGGCGTCGTAGAGGAAGAGGCCGGCATCGAACACCACCAGGGGCAGGAGGTTCAGCGCCAGCGCCCCCTCGTCGTCGTGGAAGGTCTGGGAGTCCATGACGATGAAGGCCGACTGGAGACCCACGAGGAGCACCGCCGTGACGGCCACCAGCTCGGTGGCGGTGGTCCAGGCCAGGGCGTTGAGCCACAGGCCGAGGAGGATGGTGCAGGCCACCCAGGACCGTCGGAAGGCCTCGCCGTCGCGGGTCAGGACGGCGTGGCGGAACCAGAGATACGCCGGCACCTGGAGCAGCCAGAGGATGGCCGGGACGAAGGGCGGGTCGACGGGCCGGTCCAGGAGCAGCCCCACCACGCCGGGCATGGCGGTGATGGCGCCGAGCCCCACGAGGTAGCCGCCCAACGAGGCGACCCCGACCGACTCCACCATGAAGGCATGGCGCCTGGGGTCGTCCAGGGAGGGCACGCCGGTGGAGAGGGCCGGGGCAGCGGCAGGGGCATTCATCACCCCTGCAGTGTACTACGGGATGACGACCGGGGCCCCCGCGGCGATGCCCTCGGCGGCCCGGGTGGGCTCGGCGCTGTTGCGGGCGACGACGGCATCCTGGAGGACCTGGGTGAAGCGATCCCGGCGGGTGGGATCCTCGACCAGGGCCTCGGCCATGGCGCGGGCCTTGTCCTCTCGGACGTGCAGGCGGCCCTGGGGGTCGCGATCGAAGAGCAGGGTGGAGAGGGTCTGCAGGAAGCGGACCTCGTCATCGTGGAGCTGGACGTTCTGGTCGGACATGGGACCTCCTTGGGGTGGCGCCAGGGGGACCGGATGTGTCCCCCTACGCGCAGCGTAGCATGATCGGGCGGTGTGGGGGGAGGGGCAATGCCGGATCAGGGATACCCCGATACCCGAACGGGGAGACTCGTCCGTCCCAGGGGCGGCCTCCCCACGAGTGGGGCAGGGGTGCGGTATCGTGCCCACCATGACCCCATGGCACGAGGACGAGCGCTTCTGGGCCACCTTCGGCCCCGCGCTCGACGATCCGGACCCCGACCGGGCGGCCGCCGAGGCCGCCGGGCTGGTCGACCTGGCCCGGCTGCCCGATGGAGGGCGGGTCCTCGACGTGGGCTGTGGTCACGGTCGGCACGCCCTCTCCCTGGCCCGGCTGGGCTACGCCGTGACCGCCCTCGACCTCTCGGCCCGGCGTCTGCGCCGGGTCCGGGATGTGGCCGAAGCCGAGGGGCTCGAGGTGGAGATCCTGCGCCGCGACATGCGGACCTTCTCGCGGCCGCGGCACTTCCACGGCATCCTGTGGGCTGGCGACGCGGTGGGGCTGTTCGACCGCGAGGAGGAGCGCGACGTGGTGCAGCGGTTGCTCAAGGCCCTCAAGCCCGGGGGGCGCCTGGTGGTGGCGCCCCGCAGCAAGGAGCTCCAGGCCCGACGCTTCGTCCCCCAAGCCTGGCGCTGGCTCGACGGCGAGACCCTGATCCTCGAGGAGCGCCAGATCGACGACGGCTTCGGCTGGATGCGGGTCCGCTTCTCCCGGGTGCGCGCCGAGAGGCAGGACGCCGCCGAGGCGGCCTGGCGCCTGTTCAGCGGGGCCGAGCTCGAGGCGGTGCTGCGCGCTGCCGGCTTCGACCGGATCCGGCTCTTCGGTGGGTTTCGTCGGATCCGCTACGATCTCTCGGCGGAGCGGCTCGTGGCGGTGGCGGAGCGATGAGGCGCCTCCTCCCCATGCTGCTGGCCCTGGGCTGCGTGCCGGTGCGCGCCGAGACCTTCCCGGCCGTCTACGCCGACACCTGGTGCAGCGAGGTCCGTCGCTGCGACGCCCGCACCTTCGAGGACCGGTTCGGGGACGGCACCACCTGCCGGGAGTCCACCGACGCCTGGGTCCGGGAGCAGCTCGACCTGCCCGACGGCGACTGCCCCTTCGACCCCGACGAGGCCGACACCTGCCTGGACGACCTCCGGGACGCGTCCTGCGAGGCCCTCGAGGCCAACGACTTCAGCGCCGCCTGCGACGCGGTGCTCTCCGCCTGCCTGGTCGACACCGTCGGCGCGGGCTGAACCGCACGCCCTGGAGCCCCCATGTCCGGACGCATCGAGGCCCGCCTGGCCGAGCTCGGCCTGTCCATCCCCGCCGCCCCGGTCCCCGCGGCCAACTACATCCCGTGGGTGCAGGCCGGCGAGCTGGTCTTCGTGGCCGGGCAGGTCCCCATGGTGGACGGGGCCTTCCACTTCGTCGGGCGGGTGGGGGAGGACCTGGACCTGGACCAGGCCCGACAGGCCGCGCGGCTGGTGGCCCGCAACGTCCTCTCCCAGGTCAAGACCGCCCTGGACGGCGACCTGGACCGCATCGTGCGGGTGGTCAAGCTCAACGGCTTCGTGAACAGCGCCACCACCTTCACCGACCAGCCCAAGGTGATCGACGCCGCCAGCGAGCTGATGATCGACATCTTCGGCGAGCCGGGTCGCCACGCCCGGTCCGCCGTCGGGGTGGCCCAGCTCCCCTTCGGCGTGGCCGTCGAGATAGACGGGGTCTTCCAGGTCCGCTGACCCAGGAGAACCCGTGCGACACCTCCTCGCCATCCTGCTCGCCGTCGTCGTCGTCGGCTGCTCCTTCGGCACGGCCCCCGCGCCCGAGCCCGACCAGGCCCCGGCGGCCGCCACGGCGCCGGCCGATGTGGATCGGGTGGCGGTGCCCCGGGATGGCAAGCGCTTCGACCCGCCCGTGCCCTCCACGGCCATCCCCCATGGAGCCTGGTACTGCGACATGGGCACGGTGCACTACGCCCGCATGCAGAAGGGGGACGGCTCCTGCCCGGTGTGCGGCATGGACCTGAGCCACCGGGGCGGGACCCCCGAGGGCGACGGCCCCTGACCGGGCCCGCGGCGGCCCCGGAGGACGGTGGGGTCCGGTCGGGCTACCCCGCATCCCTCATGACGCGCTCTGCTGCGCCGGCGATCTGCCTGTTGCGCGCCGCCCTCTCTGTCGCTCCCTCGGTCGACGTGCCTCGGCACGCCTTCCCTCGGTC
>CAZPJM010000287.1:0-6567 GCA_964586865.1 uncultured Enterobacteriaceae bacterium | reverse complement strand
CCGTGATCCACGAACAGGGCGACCAGCCCGCCATCGGGCAGCAGGCGGGCGCGGCGCCAGTACGGACGGGGCGACCGGCCGGCGGCGGCCTGCTCCGGGAAGACCCGGGCGTGGGGGGCGGCCCAGCGGTGGACCACCTCGCCGTCCAGGTCGAGAAGGACGGCCTCGGGGGCGTGGCCCGAGGTGACGAGGGAGAGGCCCGGGAAGGCGGCGTCGGTCCGGACCACCACCCCGGACCGGTCCGGGGCGGGCAGGGTGCCCTCGGCGTAGCCCAGCGCCTCGAGCTGCTCGGCGGTGAAGGCGCGCGGGTCCTGGCGGATCCACGGGCGGCGCCCGTCGAGCAGGCGCCAGCGGCCGCGGGCCTCGGGCGGGGGCGCCAGGGACGGGCGCCGGAGGGCGTCCAGGACGGGGTAGGGCCACCAGCGCGCACGGACCGTCTGAACGCCCCAGCCGAAGCCACCCACGAGGAGCACGCCGCCCACCAGGACGGCGAGGACGACGACGAGGGCGATGCGGGGGGAGGGGGTCATGGCGCTCCGGACGGCCGCCCGTATCGCGCGACCGGCAGGCTCGTCCCCCGGTCCCTCGGCCGGGGGGCCGGATGCGACGACGCCGGCCCCCGAGGGGACCGGCGCCGGGCGACAGGTCGGGTCGAGGGGGCCGGGATCAGCCGCCGATCACGCCCTTGACGCCGTCCAGCGAGGCCGCCATGCCCTCGGCGCCGTCCTCCCAGTTGGCGGGGCAGACGTTGCCGGTCTCACGGGCGTACTGGTAGCCGCGGAGGGTGCGGTAGACCTCGGCCACGTTGCGGCCCACGTCGAGGTTGTTGATGGTGGCGCTCTGCACGACGCCGTCCGGGTCGATGATGAAGACGCCGCGGAGGGCCACATCGCCGATGAGCACGTCGTAGGCGGCGGCGACCTCCTTGGAGATGTCGGAGAGCAGCGGGTAGTCCAGCTCGCCCACGCCGGCCTGGCTCCGGGGGGTGCGCATCCAGGCCAGGTGGGTGTGGACCGAGTCAACCGAGACACCCAGGACCTCGGCGCCGGCGTCGCGGAACTGGGCGGCCGCGTCGCTGAAGGCCACCAGCTCGGTGGGGCAGACGAAGGTGAAGTCCAGGGGGTAGAAGAACAGGACCAGCCACTTGCCCTTGTAGTCATCGAGGCTGACGTTGACGATCTCGCCGTCCTTGGCGGCCTCGCCGGCGAAGTGGGGTGCGGGCTTGCCGATGATGCTCATGGTCGCTCCTGGGCAGTGGGTGAGGCCGGGGAACACCCCGGCGAGAGGACTCGACCCTAACGCCCGCCGGCCGGCCGTCACGTGGCGGGCCGGGTTCCGTGAGACGGATCGCGAGCCCCCCGCCGTCGGGCCCCGACCGGCCGGTTGCCGCCCCGCGTCGCGTGCCTACACCTGCCCTCCGAACCCCAGGGAGGCCCCCGTGACCGCGACCCAGCACGGCTTCAAGGCCGAGGTCCAGCAGCTCCTGGACCTGATGATCCACAGCGTCTACTCCGACCGCGAGGTCTTCCTCCGCGAGCTCGTCAGCAACGCGGCCGACGCCCTCGACAAGGTCCGATTCCTCGAGGTCACCCACGACGACCTCGCCCCCATCGCCGGCGACGAGCCGGGGATCCGCCTCTCGGTGGACGCCGAGGCGAAGACCCTCACCATCGAAGACGACGGTGTCGGGATGACCGAGGAGGAGGTGGTCGAGTACCTGGGCACCATCGCCCACTCGGGGACGAAGGCCTTCACCGAGCGGCTCCGCGAGGCGAAGGAGAAGACCGCCGAGGGCTCCGAGGACGCCCCCGACCTGATCGGGCAGTTCGGGATCGGCTTCTACTCGGCCTTCATGGTGGCCCGACAGGTCGATGTGGAGACCCGCTCGGCCCACCCCGACGCCGGGCCGGTGCTGTGGCGCAGCGAGGGCGCCGGCACCTACACCCTCGAGCCCGGCGAGCGGGAGCACCGCGGCACCCGCATCACCCTGCACCTCCGCTCCGACGCCGACGAGTTCGCCGACGCGACCCGGCTCTCGGCGGTGGTGCGTCGCTACAGCAACTTCGTGCCCTGGCCCATCCTGGTCGGCGACGAGCAGGCCAACGAGGGCAAGGCCCTGTGGCGGCAGCGGCCCAGCGAGGTCTCGGACGACGAGGCCGCCGCCTTCTACAAGTCCACCTGCGGCGACTGGCAGGACCCGGCCCTCACCATCCACTTCAAGGTGGACACGCCGCTGCAGTACAGCGCCATGCTCTTCATCCCCTCCGAGCGGCCCTACGACCTCTTCATGCCCCAGGTCGACCGGGGGCCCCGCCTGTACGCCAAGCGCGTGCTCATCACCGAGCACGCCACGGGCCTGCTGCCCGACTGGCTCCGCTTCGTCCGCGGCGTCATCGACAGCGAGGACATCGCGCTCAACGTCTCCCGCGAGATGGTCCAGAAGACCCCGGTCCTCCAGAAGATCGGCACCGCCGTCACCAAGCGGGTCCTGAAGGAGCTGGGGCGCCTGGCCAACCCCAAGGGCGACGAGGAGACCCAGGCCGCGCGCCGGGCCGAGTACGACGCCATCTGGCGGAACTTCGGGCTGCTCCTCAAGGAGGGCTACTACCACTCGGGGCCCGACCTCCGGGATCGCCTCAAGCCGCTCATGCGCTTCAACGCCGCCTCACACGACGACGCCGACGGCCTGCTCTCCCTCGACGACTACAAGGCGGCCATGCCCGAGGGGCAGGACGCCATCTGGTTCGTCACCGCGCCGGATCGGGCCACGGCCCTTCAGAACCCGGCCCTCGAGGGCTTCCGCGCCCGGGGCTGGGACGTGCTGCTGCTGACCGATCCGGTGGACGAGTGGCTCGTCACCGTCTTCTCCGAGTACGACGACGTCCCGCTCAAGTCGGTGAACCGCGGCGAGCTCGACCTGGACGACGACGACGACGAGGATGACGAGACGACCCGCGCCGATCTGACCGACCTGGTGCCCTGGCTCAAGGGCACCTTCGAGGGTCAGGTGGCCGACGTGCGCCGCAGCTCGCGGCTCACCGACTCGGCCGCGGTGCTGGTGGACGCCGAGGACGGCATCACCTCCAACCTGGAGCGGATCCTCAAGCAGGCCAACCAGGACGTGCCGGGCGGCGCCCGCCGGGTGCTCGAGATCAACCCCCGCCACCCGCTGATCCAGCACCTGGCCACCCTGAAGGAGCGCGGTGACGATTCCACCCTGAAGCCCCTGGCCGAGCTGCTCCTGGACGAGGCCCGGCTGGTGGACGGCTCCCACGACGCCCCCGCCGCCATGGCCCGGCGGGTGCAGGGTCTGCTGGAGCGGGTGGCGGCCCAGGCGGTCGGTGACGCTTCGTGACGTTCGCCGGGGCCTCCCCCGGGGGGTCCCGGCCATGATGGCGGGCGGGGCGTCCATGGCGTGCCGCCCATCCGTCACCGGATCGATGGATTCCGGTCATGGACCCTAGGGGCTTCGTCCCCGAGCGGTTACGGGCGTTGCGCGAGCCCCCCCACGAATCGAAGGCAACATGCGCGTCGCCCTCTTCTTCGACGGCAAGAACCACATGAAGGACCTCCGCCGCGCGGCGAAGGACCGGTGGCTCAACCATGGCCAGCTGGCCGAGTGGGCCGTCGACCACGTCGGCGGCGAGGAGCTCTTCGCCGCCTTCTACTACACGGGCGTGCCCACGCCCCACGACTCGGACACGGACCGGCACGCCCTGACCGACCTGCTCGACGAGCTGGAGCGCCGGCCGGGCTTCTTCGTCAAGCGCTTCAACCGTCGGGCCGCCCAGCGGGACTGCCCCCACTGCCGCGAGACCATCCACTACACCGAAGAGAAGATGGTCGACACCACCCTGGTGGCCGACATGATCCTCCTGGCGGTGCGCGATGCCTACGACATCGCCGTGGTCTTCTCGGGCGACCTGGACGTGGCGCCCGCCCTCGACGCGGTCCATGCCCTCGGCAAGAAGACCTGGATCGCCACCTTCGGCAGCACGGGCCTGTCCCGCTCCCTGACCCGGGCGGCCTGGGGCACCATCGATCTGCTCGAGAACATCGACCACTTCAGCTACGGCGACCTGGCCGACGACGCGCCCACCCTGCCCTCGCCGGTGGCCTCCCGCGACGTGGATCAGGAGATCCACCGCGAGCTGCGCCGCGCCGAGCACCACTTCGAGTCGGGCGGCGGCTTCGTGGGCGCCCACTACTTCATCCACCGCTGGAAGGGGCACGACATCCCCGACGCGCCGGAGCTCCGGCGCCAGTCGCTCCAGCGTCTGCTGGCCCAGGGCCGCGTCGAGACCTACCAGGTCGAGGGCAAGACGGCCCTGCGCACCGTGGACGACGCCGTCGACTTCGGCATGGGCGAGGATCGGGGCCCCAGTGACCCGAGCGACCTGGGCACCTGGTCCACCGACGAGGAGCTCCCGGTCAAGCCCAAGGAACCCGAGAAGGTGGTCCGGCGGGTCGCCAAGAAGCGCTGATCCCGGCCCGGATCAGCCCGGCCCGATGTCCACCACCCGCGGTGCGCCCGGGGCGGGGTGGGCCGCGGCGACCAGCTCGGCGACGGCCTCGAGCACATCGTCCAGCACGTGGGGATCCACGTCGTCGACGATGAGCTGGTGGTCGTCCAGGGCGGGGATCCCCCAGCCGTGGAGCGCCAGCAGGGCGCGCCGCACCGAGGCGTCGATCCGGGCGCGCACCGCCTCGGGGTCGTAGCCTTTGACCACGAAGGCCGCGTCGAAGACCGGGTGACCCAGCTCGATGTCCTGACCCTCCCGGAGATCCCCGTCGGGCTGTCGCTGGGGGTGGATCCGCAGGCCCGTGTCCTCGGCGGGGGCGAAGCGCACCGCCACCCAGGCGCGGGGGCGGCCGCCAGCCAGGGTGGGGAGGATCTCGGCCGGCCATCCCCCGAGGAAGCCGTGCAGGCGCGGCAGGGCACGGTCGAGGTCGAGGCCGTGGCGCCGAGCGAGTCCCTCCCAGTCCCAGGTCAGGACGGCGGGGACGGGTGGACCGTGGGCGCGGGCGGCCTCGAGGGCGGCGGCGGCCTGCTCGAGCTGCTCCACCAGGGCCCCCAGCGCCGCGCGTCCGGCCGGAGGGCGCTTGAGCCGGAGCCGGAGACGGGCATCGGTGAGGTCGATCCGCGGGGTGGTGGCCAGCAGCCCCCGGAGGACCGCCCGGCCCCCCGCCTCGAGGAGGGCATCGAGCCCCTCGGCCCAGTGGGCGCGCGCCACCAGGGCCTTCTCCAGCTCGGGCTCGCCGAGGGGCAGCCCCAGGTCCTTGCGGCTCCGCTTGCGGCGGATCACCACCCCGGGGCCGAGGGGTCGGCGGAGGGCGATGACCCCGTGCACCTCGGTGCGCCGCTCGGGACCGTGCCCCACGAGCACCTCGCCCACCCACAGCACCCGCCCGTCGCGGACCCCGTGGAGGGAGACCCCCCGGGTGTCCACCTCGAGGCCCAGGCCCCGCGCCACCTCGCGGTAGGCGCTGGAGGTGGCGAGCTGGCGCCGGGCCCGCCGGAGCACCAGGACGGTCGCGGCGATGGGCAGCGCCAGCCCGATGGCGAGGCACAGCAAGGCGATGGCCAGATCGAAGGAGACGGTGCGCCTCGGGGCTCAGAAGGCCAGGACGGTACCCGCCGAGACCTGGGGCAGCAGCCCGGTGTTGCCGACGCCGACGTCGATGGCCTCCCAGTCCGAGGCGGTCCAGAAGCCCATGGCCACGTTGACGTTCAGGCCGAAGTTGCGCACGAGCATCAGGTCCAGGCCACCGCGGGCCCGTGCCCCGAAGCTCCACCGGCCCAGGCTGCCCCCGCCCTCGGGGACCAGGTACTGGGCCGAGATGAGGTCGGCACCGGCGTAGGGACGGATGCGGCCATCCGAGAGGTCGGCCTTGTAGACCACGCCCACGTTCACCGGGAAGATGGCGTTCCACTCGCTGGGGCCGCCGGCCTGGGCCTGGAAGCGCTCGGGGATGTCGCGCTGGACGCTCCACACCTCGAGGCCGGCCACCACGTGCACGCCCGTGCCCACATCCACGTGGACCTCGCCGCCGGTCGTGATGAAGCCCAGGTTGTAGTACGGGTTGTAGCCCCCGCGGACCATGAGCTGGACGGTGGTGGGCGTGTCGTCCCAGCCGCCGCCCCCGCCGGACCGGGAGCGCGAGGTGCTGCTCCGGGTGGCGGACGCCGAGCGGGTCCGGGGCGCGGAATCGGGCTCGTCGAGCATGACGATGCCGCCATCGTCGGGCTCGTCGAGAGGAGCATCCTCGAAGTAGGGGTCGTCGTCCACCACCGGGGGCTCGTCGCCCAGGGTCACCGGGCCGCCCAGGTCCAGGTCGTCGTCGGGCTCCAGCCCGGCGGTCCGGGAGGCGTCGGAGGTGGAGGCCTCCTCCTCGTCGGCTTCTTCCACGATGATGGGGGCGGAGCCGAAGGAGAAGGCGTTGGGGTCGAACTCGGGCTCGGCCTCGGCCTCGGCCTGGCGGCGGGCCTCCTCCGCCTCGGCGCGGCGGCGGGCCTCCTAGATCGGAAGAGCACACGTCTGAACTCCAGTCACGTGAAACGATCTC
>CAZPJM010000286.1:0-6603 GCA_964586865.1 uncultured Enterobacteriaceae bacterium | reverse complement strand
GGGGCGGGTTGGGCCCGCAGCCCGGATCCTCGGCGTCGGCCAGGTGGTCGAAGTCGTTGTCGACCCCGTCGCGGCAGGCCTCGGGGCTGTCCATGCTCTCCGGATCCGGGCGGCCCTGGAGCCACTTGTCGTCGACCTTGCTCCACAGCTCGTCGAAGGCGGCCTCGTACTGCTTCGCCATCCGCCGGCTGTGCAGGATGATGGTGTTCTCGTCGTTGCTGCGCGTGCCGGCGCTGGTCCAGTTCATGGAGCCCGTGATGACGTGCTCGCCGTCGATGGCGGCCGACTTCATGTGCATCTTGCCGCCCCAGGTCTCGATCTTGAGGGGGATGCCGGCGGCGCGCAGGATCTCGTGCTTGGAGTAGCCGTTCTTGGCGGCCGTGGCGTCCAGGATGACCCGGACCTGCACGCCCCGGCGGTGGGCGGCGATGAGGTCGGCGGCGATGCCCTTGTGGGTCAGGAAGAAGACGGCGATGTCGATGCGCTCCTTCGCGTTCTGGAGCAGCGGGCGCACCCCCTTCTCCATGGGGTCGTCCTGGGGGCTGAAGAGCACCTCGAGGGTGAGGTCGTCGTCGATCCGCACCTTCTTGCGCTCGCCGGTGCTGCGCTTCTCGTTGTGGTAGCGCTTGTGCTCCCACATCTGGTCGAACTCCTCGGCGTACCACCGCCCCACGTCCGGATGGTCCACCACCACCACCAGGTTGGCGTTGTACCCGCCGGTCCCCGAGTCCGAGAGGTTGGTGCTCCCCATCCACACCCGTCGGCGATCCGCGACGATGTACTTGTTGTGCATGATGTCGCCCTGGAAGGTCAGGTCCTCCCGGCTGGCGTGCACGCCCACCAGGCAGGTGTCGCCCAGGTCGAAGCCCAGGCACTGGGCGGGGCCGTCGAAGCCCTGGGGGTTCTCGCACCGGGCCGAGGAGGGGTCGTAGGGCTTGCGGCTGGCCTTGGTCCGGCGGTCCGTCTCGTAGTCGTCCCGGGCCATGTCCCCGAGCGCCTCCTCGAGGGCCGGGGTGTCGGTGTAGTAGTTGACGTTGTCGATGGTCTTGTCCACCACCAGCCGCACCTTCACCCCCCGGTCCCGGGCTGCCAGGATGGCGTCCCGCAGGGCGGTCTGGTTGCGGATGCCGTAGATGGCCACATCCAGGGTCTCCTGAGCGCTCTCGATGACGCGGAGGGCGGAGGTGCAGTGGTCCGTGACGCACTGATCCCGCAGGGGGCTGGTGGGCTGGTTGATGATCAGCTCGACGGGGTCGGCGTGGGCGGGGAGGCCCAGCAGCAGGCCCAGGGCGAGGAGGAGCGGACGCATGGACACTCCGGGGAGGGGCGCAGGACACGGCAGCCCGGTCGGGGCTTCCAGCCCGGCAGTCTAGCCGAGCCAGGCGGCGCCCCGGTGACGGGCCGGTGACCCCCTCCGGCCAGCACTGGTGAGCCGGACGACGGGCAGGGTGGGGGAGGGGCGTTACCGCGCCGGCATGGACCTCTCGAGCGCCCTGCTGGCCTGGTACGACCGCCACCGACGCACCCTGCCGTGGCGCGAGGACCCGACGCCCTACAAGGTGCTGCTCTCCGAGCTCATGCTCCAGCAGACCCGGGTCGACACGGTCATCCCGTACTTCCACGCCTTCCTGGAGCGCTGGCCCACCCTCGCCGATCTGGCCGCCGCCGACGAGGACGAGGTCATGCACGCCTGGGCCGGGCTCGGCTACTACCGGCGGGCCCGGAACCTGCTCCGGGCGGCGCGCCAGGCCGCCGCATCGGGGGGCCTCTCCGGGGATCCCACGGCCCTGCGGGCGCTGCCGGGGATCGGTCCCTACACGGCCGGCGCCATCGCCAGCATCGCCTTCGGCACCGCCACCCCCGTGGTCGACGGCAATGTGGAGCGGGTACTGGCGCGCCTGGACGGCCGCGAGGACGACCCGCGCACCACGGCGGGCAAGCGCGCGTTCTGGGCCCGGGCCGGCGAGCTGGTGCCGGAGGATCGACCCGGCGACTTCAACCAGGCCCTGATGGAGCTGGGGGCGCTCGTGTGTACCCCCCGCAAGCCGGCCTGCGGCGCGTGTCCCTGGTCCGAGCCGTGCGTGGCCCGGGCCGAGGGCCGCCAGGAGGCGCTGCCCAACAAGCCCCTCAAGAAGAAGCCCCGGCCGGTGTGGGGGGTGTCCGGGCTCCTGCGCCTCGAAGGCGGGTGGCTGGTGGCGCGTCGTCCGCCCGGGGGGCTCCTCGGGGGGATGTACGAGCCCCCCTCGCTGGAGATCGGCCGGGACGAGGACCCCGAGGCGGCGGTGATCCGGGCCTTCGAGCAGCTCTCCATCCAGGTGCGTGTGGTCCGGCGCCTGGGTCGGGTCCGCCATGTCTTCACCCACCGACGCCTCACCCGGACCGTCTTCGAGGTGGCCCCCATCGGGGCCGGCGAGCCCGGCGCCCTCGAGGGCTATGACCACGTGGCGGTGCTGACGCCGGGGGCCGAGCTGGCCTTGTCTCGCCTGGCCCGCAAGACCCTCGCCCTCGGGCAGGCCCCGCCCCTGCTGGCGTGAGGCCGCGGTGAGGCTCCACGGGGCCTCCGGGCATGGTCTGTTAGGCTCCCGTCCCTTCGCGAGGCGCCGTGACCGAAGCTTCTCCGATGCCCCAGGTCGTGTTGGCACAGGGCGTCGCCGCCGGCATCCTCGGCCTGCTGGGGCTGCTCGCCGGGCTGGTGGGGCTCGGGACCCAGGCCCTCTTCATCAACACCGTGTTGGAGTACGGCGATCTCTGGTCGAGCCCCAGCGTGCTGGCCGGCCTGGCCATCGGGCTCACCGCCCTGCTCACCGGGATGATCCTGTCGCTGGCAGCGGTGTTCGCGGGAGGGGCCGCCGTGTTCGGTCACCGGGTGTGGCCGCTCGCGTGGACCGCGGTGTTCTGTGCCGTCTACATCGTCGTGGTCGAGATCCTCGGTGGCCTCCTGCAGCTCGCCATGACCACCTCCACCTGGATGAGCGCGGGGGGCCTCGATTCGAGCGTCCTGGTCGTCGTCGTGGGCACGGGTCTCGGCGCGGTGGTCCTGGCCGCCATCCGGCTCGGCTTCTGGGTCTGGACCGCCCTGACCGGCTTCCGCGCCGGGCAGGCCCGGGCGGGGGTGGAGTCGCCGGTGCTGCCGGTGGACTGACGGCGGCCTCACCGACGGGGGCCCTTCCCTCGACGCCGGGGCCCGTCGGTGTGATGCTGTCCCCTCGGAGGTGCTGTGCCCACGGCAGCCGGCATCATCATCGGCGACGAGATCCTGACCGGGAAGTTCCCCGACGAGAACGGTCCCTTCCTGGTGCGGCGCCTCCGGACGCTGGGCACCGACCTGCGGCGGCTGGTCACCATCCCCGACGACCCCGCGGTGATCGCCGCCGAGGTCCGCTCCGCCGCCGAGGCCTTCGACCACGTCTTCACCTCGGGCGGGGTGGGGCCGACCCACGACGATCTCACGCTCGAGAGCGTGGCCCGGGGCTTCGGCGTCGATACCCACCGCCACCCCGACCTGGTGCGCATCCTCCAGGCGGCCGATCTCACCGGCGAACACGCCATGCGCATGGCCACCGTGCCCCGGGGGACCGAGCTGCTGTGGGAGGGCGCGGCCAGCTACCCCGTCATCCGGGTGCGCAACGTCTTCGTCCTGCCCGGCATCCCCCGGCTGTTCCAGCAGAAGTTCGAGCAGGTGGCCTACCGGGTCGCCGGCGAGGCGGTGGGCACCCGGAGGCTGTACTGCGCCGAGGCCGAGACCTCCATCGCCGCCCGCCTGGACGGGGTCCAGCGGGCGTTCCCCGGGGTGGACATCGGCAGCTATCCGCGGTTCGGCGAGGGGCCCTGGAAGGTCATCGTCACCCTGGAGTCGCGGGATGCCGATGCCCTCGCAGCGGCCGCCGCGGCCCTCGAGGGCTGCCTCTCCCTGGTGTCCGCCCCCCCACGCACGGGCTCGTCGGGGTGAGGCCGTCAATCCATGTCCGGCTCCGTTGCGGCCCCCGGTGCCGGGGGCCACGTTGAAGGTGTCGTCCTGCCGCGCCCGAGGCCCATGAGCTACGCCGTCCACGCCACCGCCCGGTTCTTCGACCACGTGGTCGAAGACACGGTCACGCCCGATGGGGCCGCCGTCATCCTCGGCGGGACCGACGTGATGGCCGTGCCGCGACCGGCGGGCAAGCCCCACCTCGCCAAGCTCACCTGGACCGACCGCCGCATGGTCACGGTGGAGGACGGCGACGGCCGGCTCCACCTGCTCGGCCCCGACGACCTGGTGACCCTGGACGAGGGCCCCATCCGGCTCGAGCTGCGGCTGGTGCGGCGCTTCCGCCTCCGTCGCATGGCCGGCATGTCCACCATCGCCGGGACGATGACCGGCCTGGGTGTGCTCTTCATCATCCTCAATGCCCTCGGGATCACCACCAGCCAGGTGGTGGAGGTCAACCGGGTCTGGTGCGACACCTGGGTCGGCGAGGTGGCGCCGCCCGAGGCCCTGCCCGTGGCCAGCAGCCTGTTCAGGCCCTGCCAGGAGCAGGGCATGCAGGCCGCGGGCATCCCCGGCAACGAGGGCCCCTCGGACCGCTGGGCCGAGTACCTCGAGCGGATCCTGGACGAGGACTTCGCCGGCGAGGAGATGGGCGTCCTGGCCGAGGGGGACCGCCAGCACGGCGACGGCCAGCGTGACGACAACGACATCTACATCCCGGCCGGCGACAAGGGCCCCACGGACCGGATGGGCGGGGCCGAGGAGACGAGCCTGCGGGCCCAGCGGACCCCCGGCATCCCCGAGAAGCCCGAGCCCGAGCCGCCCGCCCCCGAGCCCAAGCGCCAGGACCGCCTGGTCAACGAGGACGTGGGCACGCCGGTGGACCTGTCGGTCGACGCGGTGGCGGACGCGGAGGATCCCGAGCCGGTCGAGGAGAAGCCCGAGGCCCCCGAGCAGCGGACCGAGGACCGGGAGGGCTGGGGCCTGCGGGACTGGTACGACCAGAAGGACGCCCAGCGCGACCAGCAGGAGATCGACCTGATGAAGGGGCTGGCCAACCGCATCCTCGCCATCGACCCCAACGACCCCGAGGCCCTCTCCATCAAGGCCTACTACGAGTACCTCTCCGAGGACTACGAGAAGGCCACCAAGACCTACGACCGCTTCATCGAGCTCTACCCCGAGGATCCGGCCGGCTACAACAACAAGGCCCTCATCTACAAGCGTCGGGGCCAGTACGCCGAGGAGGAGCGCCTGTACCGGGTGGCGCTCACCCTGCGCCCCGACGACGAGACCGCCCTCAACAACCTCGCGGTCAACCTGGCCCACCAGGGCCGACACGGCGAGGCCCTCCAGATCATGGAGCAGCTCGAGGTCCTCGACCCGGGCGATCCCTACGCCGATCTGCACCGGGCCAAGGTCCACGCCGAGATGGGCGACGAGGACAAGGCGCTCTTCTACCTCGAGAAGGCGCTGCAGGGCATGCGGGTCCTCGACACGCTGCACCACATCGAGTTCCGGCAGGACATCCGTGTGGATCCCTCCTTCGAGGGGTTGAGGCAGACGCGTCGATTCCGATCCTTGTTGTGGCGCTACTATGGAGATGACTCTCCGCTGCCCCAGGAGTGACGTGGAACCTCTCGCACCGGCCGCTGTCGGTCCTGCTCGGGCGCCCTCCGGCGTCCGCTCCGGTCGGGAGGTGCGCTGATGCGGCTGCGGGTGCGAGTCGAGCTCTGTGGCGAGGTGATCGAGGACGGCGTGGTCCGGGTGAGCGACGGCCTCCGCCTGGGCGAGCACGACGACGCCGTGGTGGCCTTCCCGGGCCTCGACCTGCTGCTGCAGCACGACCCGGGTGCCGATGCGGTCCGGGTCCGGGGGCACCGCCTCCGGCCCGGTGAGCGCCTCCAGCTCGGCGTGGACGACGTGGTGGTCCACCTGGAGCCCGTCGCCGAGGCCCTGCTCCCCCGGACCCCCCTGTGGCGCGGCGATATCGCCCTGCCAGTGCTGCTCCTGGCGACCATCCTCCTCACCCTGACCCTCCAGACCGCCACCGAGGTCCTGAACGCCAAGGCCGACGTCTCCTCGGCGGTGGTCCGGCGCGTCGAGGCCCTGCTCCTCCCCCCCGAGGTGGATCCGCCCGGCGCCCGCCCCGCCCCGGCGCCCGCCCCGGCCGGGCCGCGCACCATCCCCCCCGCCCGGTACGTGGACGAGATCCGCTGATCCCCGTTCGGTCCCGGCCCGACGCCGTCCACGTGGGCCCCATCGTGCGCTACCCTGTCCGGCACGTCCCGGGGCCGACCGGGCAGGAGGAGCCATGAACCGCCCGCGCGTCGCGATCTACGCCGGATCCTTCGACCCCCTCACCGTGGGCCACCTGGACGTCATCCAGCGGGGCTCGCGGCTCTTCGACAAGCTCTTCGTCGCGGTCGGGCTCAACAGCGCCAAGCGCTACTGGTTCTCCCTGGAGGAGCGGGTGGCCATGACCCGGGAGGCCTCCGAGGGGCTCGGCAACGTCGAGGTGGTGGAGTTCCGCGGCCTGCTGGTGGACGCGGCCCGGGAGCAGGGCGCGGGGGTCATCCTCCGAGGCCTGCGGGCCCTGTCGGACTTCGACATGGAGTTCCGCAATGGACTGGCCA
>CAZPJM010000285.1:0-6608 GCA_964586865.1 uncultured Enterobacteriaceae bacterium | reverse complement strand
TGACGGCCACGCCGATGTTGTAGAAGTTCTTGTAGACGATCTCGTTGCCGTCGATCTCGGCGTTGGCCGCCGGGTACTGCTTCAAGGCCTCGATGGCGGCCTTGAGGAAGAAGCTCATGAAGCCGACCTTGATGCCGTAGCGGGCCACGAAGCGCTCCTGGTAGCGCTTGCGCAGGGCCATCACGGCCGTCATGTCGGCCTCGTTGAAGGTGGTGAGCATCGCCGTGCTCTGCTTGGCCTCGAGGAGCCGGCGGGCGATGGTGCGGCGGAGCGGCGTCATCTTGACGCGCTCGGTGCGGGCGGCCAGGTCCTGCTCGGCGGGCGCGGGGGAGGGCTTGCTGGCCTGACCGTCGCTGCGACCACGGGCACTGGAGGCCTGACGCACATCGTCGGAGGTCACCCGGCCACCCCGGCCGGTGCCCTGCACCCGGTCCAAGTCGACCCCGCTGCCGCGGGCCTGGCGCCGGGCGGCGGGGCCCGCCTTGACCGAGCCCTCCCGGTCCTCGTCGGAGCCGCCCTCGGAGGGCTCGCCCTCCTCGCTCTCGGCCTGATCCTCGTCCGTGCCGTCGCCCTCGTCCTTCGAGCCCTCGGCGCGGTCGTCCTTCGAGCCCTCGGCGTCGTCCTCGTCCTTCGAGCCCTCGGCGGTGGCGCCCTCCTCGATGCGACCGAGCACGGCCCCGACGTCCACCTCGTCCCCCTCCTCGACCAGGGTCTCGGTGAGCACGCCGGCCACCGGCGCGGGGACCTCCATCGACGCCTTGTCCGAGTCGACGAGGACCACGTCCTCGCCCTCCTCGACGGCATCGCCGGGCTTCTTGAGCCACTCGGCGATGAACACGGTGGCGACGGACTCCCCGATCTGGGGGACCTTCAGGTCGACGGCCATGGGATGCTCTCCGGGGCGAGGCTCCGCGCGTGGAGCGTGGGCGGCCCCATCAGAGGGGCCTTCGGGTTCACGGTTCGATGGCCTCGGCGACGAGGCTGCGCTGGAGGGTACGGTCGGCCTTGTTGGAGCCCCCGGCCGGCGAGGCGCTGCCCGGGCGGCCCACGTAGCGGATGGGCCGGTTGGGGAAGTGGTCGACCCACCAGTGCAGGAGCGAGGGCCACGCCCCCATGTTCCGGGGCTCCTCCTGACACCACACCACCTCGGCGTCGGGGTGCTTGTCGAGGAGGACGCGGACCTGGGCCGCCGGGAAGGGGTGGAGCATCTCGACGCGGTGCAGCGCGACGGGCACCTCGTACTCGCCCCGGGCCTCCTGGCGGGCCTGCAGGAGCTCGTAGTAGACCTTGCCCGAGCAGAAGACGATGCGGCGGGCCTCGGGCGGCTCGTCCTGATCGGGGATGACGTGCCGGAAGTGGCCCGAGGCCAGCTCCGAGAGGGTGCTGGTGGCGAGCGGCGAGCGCAGCAGGCTCTTGGGCGACATGATGATGAGCGGCTTGCGGACCTGCCGCAGCACCTGTCGGCGCAGGGCGTGGAAGTAGTTGGCCGGCGTGGTCAGGTTGGCCACCTGGATGTTCTCGTCGGCGCAGGCCTGCAGGAAGCGCTCGAGCCGGGCGGAGCTGTGCTCGGGGCCCTGCCCTTCGTAGCCGTGGGGCAGCAGCATCACGAGGCCGCTGCAGCGGCCCCACTTGACCTCGCCCGAGGTGATGAACTGGTCGATCATGATCTGGGCGCCGTTGACGAAGTCCCCGAACTGGGCCTCCCAGAGGACCAGGGACTCGGGGGCGTCCAGGCTGTAGCCATACTCGAAGCCGAGCACGGCGTACTCGGAGAGGTGGCTGTCCCAGACCTCGAAGCGCCCCTGGTCCGGGGCCAGGTGGGCGAGGGGGCGGAGCTCCTCGGCGGTCTCGATGTCGGTGAGGACCGCATGGCGGTGGCTGAAGGTGCCGCGGCCCGAGTCCTGGCCCGAGAGCCGCACCGGATGCCCCGACACCAGCAAGGTGGCGAAGGCGGCCTGCTCGGCCACGGCCCAGTCGATGGGGCGATCCCCGTCGGCCATCTCGAGGCGCTGGCCGAAGAGACGCTTCACCTTGCGGTGGGCGGTGAAGCCCTCGGGGATGGCGTTGGCCTTCCGGATCAGCTCCCGGAGACGCTCCTCGTCGAAGGCCGTGTCCACCTCGTCGTGGATGCTGCCGATGTAGTGGGCCCAGATCCCCTTGAAGGGCGAGAGGGCCTCGGGGACGTCGTCCTTGCTGCCCTGCACGCCCCCGTTCTCGGTGCGGCGGGTGTAGATGTCGTGGTCGGGGTCCTCGCCCTTGCCGGTCTCGTTGCGAACCTCGTCGGGGGCCTCGGGCGGGGAATCGGGCAGCTCGAGCTCGGCATCGATGGCGGCCTTGGACTCCTCGGCGATGCGCTCGACGTCGTCGGGCGTGGCGAAGCCGATCTCGCGGAGCTGGGCGGCGTAGGCCTGGCGCGGGGTGGGCCGCTCGCGGATGATCTTGTAGAGCCGCGGCTGGGTGAAGCCCGGCTCGTCACCCTCGTTGTGGCCGTACTTGCGGTAGCAGTACATGTCGATGACCACGTCGCGACCGAAGGTCTTGCGCCACTTGACCGCCACCTTGACCGCGGCGGCCACCGCCCGGGGGCTCTCGCCGTTGACGTGGAAGATGGGGATGCCCACCATGCGGGCCACATCGGTGGCGTAGGGCCCGCTGCGGCCGTCCTCGGGCTGGGTGGTGAAGCCGATCTGGTTGTTGACGACCACGTGGATGGTGCCACCCGTGTGGTAGGCCCGCAGCTCGCTGGCCTGGAGGGTCTCGGCCACCACGCCCTGCGCGGCGAAGGCGGCGTCGCCGTGGATGAGCACGCCCATGACCGTGCGGCGGGTCTCGTCGTCACGACGGTCCTGCTTGGCGCGGGTCCGGCCCACCACCACCGGATCCACCGCCTCGAGGTGGCTCGGGTTGGGCGTGAGGGAGAGGTGGATCTTCCGGCCCTTCCGGGAGAGCCGGTCCGAGCTGTAGCCCAGGTGGTACTTCACATCGCCAGAGCCGTCGGCCTCCTCCTCGCGGAGGGGGTCTTCGAACTCCTCGACGATGAGGTGGACGGGCTTCTCGAGGATGTTGGCCAGCACGTTGAGCCGACCGCGGTGGGCCATGCCGAAGACGAGCTCGTCGATCCCGTGGTCCGCGCCGGCCTCGATGAGGATGTCGAGGAGCGGGATGAGGGTCTCGCCGCCTTCCAGGCTGAAGCGCTTGGTGCCCGGGAACTTGCGGTGGAGCATGCCCTCGAAGTTCTCGGCATCCGAGAGGCGGCGGAGGAGGTGGAACTCCTCTTCCTTGGTGAGGACCTCGCGGCCGGGCAGGGTCTCGAGCTCCCGCGCCACCCACTGCTTCTGCTCGACATCATTGATGTTCATGTACTCGGCCGCCAGGTAGCTCGAGTACGCGGCCTTGCAGTGGTCGAGGATCTCGCGGAGGGTGGCGAACTCGGGCAGGCCGTAGAGCGGGGCGGTGGCGAACCGCAGGTCCAGGTCGGACTCGGCGAGGCCGTAGTAGGCCAGGGTGAGCTCGGGGTGCTCGACGCGCTCGCGCTCGCCGAGGGGGTCCACCTTGGCGAGCAGGTGACCGCGCACCCGGTAGGCGTTGACGAGCTGGGCGACGCGGGCCTGCTTGCTGGCCGCCACGAGGGCGTCGCGGCCGGCCCGATCGGCCAGGTCGGGCCCCGGGCTGCCGTGGAAGATGGAGCGTGGCCGGAACCGCGGACCGTCGCCGGGACGGGCGCCACCGTTGACGAGGGGACGCTCCCAGGATTCGAACAGCTCGGCCCAGGACCGGTCGACGGCGTTGGGATCCTCGAGCCATAGGTGGTATTTCTCGTCAATCCAAGCGGCGTTCTCGCCGACGAGAAGACTGTCGTTCTCCACGGACACCCTCTGGCAGGGGTTTGGGCCTAACCGGTTCGGTGCGGGCGGCAGGGGTGTTGCTGCTACGTTTCGTTGCGTGGGGCCAGGGCCTCGCGACCCCTCGATCCTCGTTCAGCCGGCGCCCCCGTCGCCCTCTCCGGACGAGGTCACCCCGAGGACGTCCAGGAGGAAGCTCACCTGCAGGGCATCGGCCACGTCGCGGTTGTCCTTCTTGCGGAAGCCGTGCCCCTCGTTCTCGGCCCGGAGGTACCACACCCGGTGCCCGCTCTCCCGGACCGCCGCCACGATCTGCTCGGCCTCGCCCACCGGCACCCGGGGGTCGTTGGCGCCGTGGATGACGAAGAGGCGGCTCCGGATGCGCTCCACCTGGTTCAGTGGCGAGATCTCTTCGAGGAAGGACCGCATCTCGGGGTCGCGCTCATCCCCGTACTCGGCCCTCCGCAGGTCCCGCCGGTAGGCCTTGGTGTTCTCGAGGAAGGTGACGAAGCTGCTGATCCCCACCACGTCGATGCCGCCCTGGAGCCGATCCCCGAAGTGGGCCAGGGAGGCCAGCACCATGTAGCCGCCGTAGCTCCCGCCCTTGACCGCCACCCGGTCCCCGTCCAGGTCGGGCTGCTCGCCGATCCAGTCCAGGAGCGTGCCGATGTCCTTCACCGAGTCCTCGCGCCGCCGGCCGTCGTCCAGGGCGACGAAGTCCTTGCCGTAGCCGGCGCTCCCCCGGACGTTGGGAAAGACCACCGCCACCCCGCGCCGCAGCAGGACCTGCACCATCCCCGAGAGGTACGGCCGGGACTGGCTCTCGGGCCCGCCGTGGATCCAGACCACCACCGGGTGCGGCCCCTCGCCGGCGGGCCGGTACACGAAGGCGTCCAGCTCGCGGTCGTCGAAGGTGGTCCAGGTCTCGAGGGTGGGCGCCCGGAAGGTGTCCGGGTCGAGGCCCCCGGTCTCGCTCTCGGTCCAGCGGGTGGCCCTCCCCCGCCGCACATCCAGGGTCCAGGCGTCGGCGACGCGGGTGGGACCGTACAGGGTGAGGCCCAGCCGGCGCGAGGAGGTCGGATCGAAGGCGATGGAGGCCACCATGCCCTCGGGCAGCCCCTCGGCGGCGCGCAGGCGGCCGGTCTTCAGGTCGAGCAGGTACAGGCGGCTCCAGCCACGCTCGTTGACCCGGAGCGCCACGGTCCGGCCGTCGGGGGAGAGGGCCAGGTCCTCCACGTCCCAGGTCAGGTCGGGGGTGAGGGCGGTGAGCGCCCCGTCCGGGCGCGCCCGGTAGAGCCCGCGGAAGGCGCCCTCGTGGTCGCTGGTGAGGAGGACGTCGCCGTCGGGCAGGAGCAGACCGCCCTGGGCGGCCACCCCCTCGCCCGGGGTGAGCTCGGTGGCCTGGCCGGTGTCCCGGTCGAGCCGCCACACCTCCGAGTCGGTGATGCTGCGGTAGCGGCCGAGCGTGAGGATCCGGGCCCCCGGGGAGAGGTCGGCGACCCACCACAGGCCCTCGCCCTCGTGGATGCGCTCGGCCTGGCGGGGGGCGTCGGCGGGGGCCAGGTAGATGTCGTAGTCGGTGCCGTTGCGGGCGGTGCCCGACCACGCCAGGTGGCTGCCATCGGGGGTCCAGGCCACGCTCCCGTGGCGGTGGATCCCGTCGGTGAGGCGGATCTCCTCGCCGGTGGACCGGTCGAGGATCCACACCTGGTAGGCCTCGTTGCCGCCCTCGTCGCGCAGGAAGGCCACCCGGTCGGGGTCGGTCGGGTGGGGCGCCACGCCGCGCACGGGCTCGGCCCCGAAGGTGAGCTGGGTGCGGGCGCCGCCGGGGGCCGCCACGTGGTGGATCTGGGCCACGTCGTCGAAGCGGGTGCGCACCAGGACGCCGCCCGCCGGCCCGCCCACGAAGCCCTGGAAGCTGGCGCTGCGCAGGGCCTGGTAGCGGCGGAGGGCGTCGACCAGCTGGGGGTCCACGGGAGGGATGTCCTCGAAGCGGAGCGGCCCCTCCACCCGGACCGGGACCGGCGGAGCGCCCTGGTCGGTGGCGTCCGGGGCGGACCCGGCCGGCTCCCCGGTGGGGGTGTCGCCCGGATCCGCGGCCGCCGACGCCATGCCGAGGACGAGCAGGACGGTGGAGAGGAGGGAGACGAAGGGGCGCACGCGGCCTCCGGGCATCAGGACCGGCGGAGGTAACCCGGCACCAGGGCGGCCACGGCCACCGCCCCGAGTCCCATGGCGGCCAGGCCGGGGATCTGCAGCGCCGGCCCCGGGTAGCCCGCCACGAGCTGGCTCCCGACCCACAGCAGCGGCAGGACCACCCCCGCCAGGTCGGCCAGGTGGGCCATCCGCCGCTGGCCCACCAGGCGGTGCAGGCGGCCCACGTACGCGAAGGTCATGCCCATGAGCAGCACCACCAGGGGCAGGGAGAGCCAGCCGAGCACCGCCACCAGCCACCCGGTGCGCACGAGGGCCCACGCCAGGGCCGCCAGCAGGGTCGCCAGGGCCGCCAGGGCCCGCAGGGCCCAGGCGCCGACCCGGTGCGGCGTGGCCGGGGCGGGGTTGGGGGGCGTGGTCAGCAGGAGGACGCCCACCAGCACGGTCGCCGCCAGCACCAGCGTCCATGGGCTGCCCTCGATGCGGCGCAGCGCCCGGCGGGTCCAGAGGAAGTGCCCGATGGGGGCACCGACCCAGCCGAGGAGCAGCACCGCGGCCCCCGCGATCACGGCGGCGCGCCGACGAGGGCCCGGGCTGGCGCGGGGCGGCTCG
>CAZPJM010000284.1:0-6635 GCA_964586865.1 uncultured Enterobacteriaceae bacterium | reverse complement strand
ATGGGCGACGAGGACCCCAATGCGGGCGGCGCGCTCGACCTCATCCCGAACGAGCCGGAAGACGATGGGGCCGGCGCCGGCGACGCCTCGGAGTAGCCTGCCTGCGGAGGGCCCGGCCCACGGAGCGCACGGCGAGGGCTGATCAGAGGCTCGTATGCCCGCTGCGGGGCGAGCCGGGAACCGCCCCGCCCGCCTGCGAAGGCACCGTCGGGCAGCCAGCCGTCCCACACCGGTGGGCGGCCAGCGAGGGGTCAGCGGGCGGCGGTCACGATGGCGGCGAAGCTGTCGGCGCGGAGGCTGGCGCCTCCGACCAGGGCTCCGTCGATGTCGGGCTGGGCGAGGAGCTCGGCCGCGTTGCCGGGCTTGACCGAGCCACCGTAGAGCACACGGACCTGCTCGGGGACGACGGCGGGGTAGCGGTCCCGGAGCCAGGCCCGGATGAGGGCGTGGACCTCCTGGGCCTGCTCCGGGCTCGCGGTGCGCCCGGTGCCGATGGCCCACACGGGCTCGTAGGCGAGGGTGAGGGTGGCCACCTCGTCGGGACGAAGGGTGCCGAGCGCGCCGGCCAGCTGACGGGTGACCACCGCCTCGACGCGGTCCGCCTCGCGCTCGTCGAGCGTCTCGCCGAGGCAGACCATCGGCAGGAGGCCGGCGCCGAGGGCGGTCCGGACCTTGGCCCCCACGGCCTCGTCGGTCTCGCCGAACCACTGGCGGCGCTCCGAGTGGCCGATGAGCGCCCAGGCACACCCGAGCTCCCGCGCCATGGCGGCGCTGTTGGCGCCGGTGAAGGCGCCCTGATCCTCGGTGTGGACGTCCTGGACGCCTACGGTGATCCCCGTCCCCTCGAGGGCGGGCAGCACGGCGTGGATGGAGAGGGCAGGGGGGAAGACCGCCGCCTCTACGTCTCCGCGCTCGGCCAGGGCCGGCCCGAGCTCGGCTGCGAGCTGGCTGGCGGCCGCCGGCCCCAGGTTGAGCTTCCAGTTTCCGGCGATGAGGGGGGGACGGGTCATGAACGCCTCCGGAGCGCGGCCAGGCCGGGCAGATCGCCGTTCTCCACGAACTCGAGGGAAGCGCCGCCGCCGGTGGAGACGTGATCCATCTGCTCGGCCAGCTCGAAGCGCGCCACGGCGGCCGCCGAGTCGCCCCCGCCGACCACGGTGAAGCCGTCGGCAGCGGCGAGGGCGCGGGCGATGGCCCGGGTGCCGGCGCTGAACGAGGCCCACTCGAACACGCCCATGGGGCCGTTCCAGAACACCGTGCGGCACGCGCGGAGCTCGGCCGACCAGGCCTCGGCGGTGGCCGGGCCGATGTCGAGCCCCATGCGACCGTCCGGGATGGTGTCGACGACAGCGGGCTCGGCCCCCTCGTCGAAGCGGTCGGCCACCACGTGGTCCGCGGGCAGGTGCACCCGTACACCCTGACGCTCGCACGCCGCGAGGAGCTCGGCGGCCAGGTCCAGCTTCTCCTCCTCGACGCGGGAGGTGCCCACCGGCTCTCCGCGCGCCTTCAGGAAGGTGTAGGCCATGGCGCCGCCGATGAAGAGGTGGTCGATCTTGCGGGAGAGGGCCTCGATGACGCCGATCTTGTCGGAGACCTTGGCCCCGCCCAGGACCGCGGCGAAGGGCCGCCCGGCCCCCTTGAGCAGGCGCCCGAGGGCGGTGACCTCCCGCTCGACGAGGAGGCCGGCGGCCGCCGGGAGGTGCCTCGGCACGCCGGTGATGGAGGCGTGCTCCCGATGCATGGCGCCGAAGGCGTCGCAGACGAAGGCGTCACCGAGGCGGGCCAGCTCCTTGGCGAACCCGTCGTCCCCAGCCTTCTCGCGCGGGTCGAAGCGGAGGTTCTCGAGGAGGAGGACGCCGCGCTCCGGAAGCTCCCGCACGAGCTGGACCACCTCGTCGCCCACGGTGTCGTGGGCGAAGACGACCTCGTCGTCGAGCAGCTCGGCCAGGCGGGCGCCCACCGGCAGGAGGGAGAGGGACGGGTTGCGCTGGCCCTTGGGACGGCCGAGGTGCGAGCACAGGACCAGTCGATGGCCGGCGTCACGCAGGCGCCGGAGGGTGGGCAGCGCCGCCCGGATGCGCGTATCGTCGGCGACGGCGCCGTCGGAGAGCGGGGTGTTCAGGTCGAGGCGGCACAGGACCGTGCCCGCGCCGGACAGGTCCAGGGTGTCCAGGGTCTGGAGCTTGGGGGCCGCCACGGCTCACCCCTGCCCGGAGATGCGCTCGGCCAGATCGAGCATCCGGCAGGAGAAGCCCCACTCGTTGTCGTACCAGGTCAGGATCTTGCAGAGGGTGCCGTCCAGCACCTTGGTGATCGGCAGGTCCACGATGCTGCTGTGGCTGTCCCCGATGAGGTCCGAAGAGACCAGGTGGCCGCGGGAGGTGGCCAGGACGCCGGCCATGGGGCCGCGGGCGGCCTCCTCGAAGGCGGCGTTCAGCTCCTCGACCGAGGTGGCCCGGCTGGCGGTGAAGACCAGGTCCACCACCGAGACGTTCGGGGTGGGGACGCGCATGGCCATGCCATCGAGGCGGCCCTCCATCTCGGGCATCACCAGCCCGATGGCCTGGGCGGCGCCGGTGGAGGTGGGCACGATGTTCTGGGCCGCGGCGCGCGCCCGGCGGAACTTGCCGCCGCTGTGGGGCGCGTCGAGGAGGTTCTGGTCCATGGTGTAGCTGTGCACCGTGGTCATGAGGCCCCGCTCCACGCCGACCGTGTCGTGCAGCACCTTGACGGCCGGCGCCAGGCAGTTCGTCGTGCAGGAGGCGTTGGAGACGATGTGGTGACGGTCCGGGTCGATGTCGGCGTCGTTGACACCGATGACGAAGGTGCCGTCCACGTTCTTGCCGGGTGCGGAGATGACGACCTTGCGAGCGCCGGCATCGATGTGGGCCCGGGCCTTCTTCGCGTCGCGGAAGACGCCGGTGCACTCCAGGATCACGTCGGCTCCCCGGTCACCCCACGGAAGGGCGGACGGGTCGCGCTCGGCGGAGGTGGGGATGACGGTGCCGCCCACGCGGATGCCCCCATCGACGGCCTCGACGTCGTCGCCCCAGGGTCCGTGCACCGTGTCATGGGCGAGGAGGTAGGCGAGCATCTCGTCCGAGGTCAGGTCGTTGATGTGGACGAACTCGATGTCGTCCCTGTCCCAGGCGGCGCGCAGTACGTTGCGACCGATGCGGCCGAAGCCGTTGATGCCGATGCGAAGGGCCATGTCATCCTCGGGGCTGCAGTGGCGCTCGGCGTAACCCGCACCCCCTCCCGGGCAAGGCCCGCCCGTGTCGCCGTCGAGGCCGTTAGGGGCCGGATCGGAGGTGCGATGGCGCTGCTGGCCGGCAACGTCCCATGGCCCGGCGAGGGGGTGGATCCCGCGCCGGCCCTGGCGGCCCACCTGGGCGTCCCGGAGGGGGACGTGAGCGAGGTGCGCCTCATCAAGCGCAGCCTGGATGCCCGGCACGGCCGGCAGGTCTGGCGGGCGCTCTACCGCTTCGAGGTGACCGACGAGGAGGCCCTCCTCGCTCGGGAGCTGCCGAGCGTGCGGCGCTGGACCTCGCGGGACCGGGGCCGCTACGGCCTCGACGCCCAGGGCCCCGACCGCCTCGTCTGGCCCTCCGCCGTCCGTCCCATCGTGGTGGGCGCCGGCCCGGCGGGCCTGTTCGCGGCCCTCTACCTGGCCGAGGCCGGGGCCGACGTCACCCTCATCGAGCGCGGCGGGCCGACCCGCCCCCGGGTCAAGGCCGTCAACGGCCACTGGCGCCGCCGCCGGGCGCTGGACCCCGAGAACAACATCGTGTTCGGCGAGGGCGGAGCCGGCACCTTCAGCGATGGGAAGATCTACACCCGCCGTCGGGACGGCGAGCTGGGCTTCATCTTCCGGCGGCTGGTCGACTTCGGCGCCGATCCCGCCATCCTGCAGGAGGCCTGGGCCCACCTGGGCACCGACGCGGTCCGGGCCATCCTCCCGGTCTTCCGAGCCCGCCTCGAGGAGCTCGGCGTCGACCTCCGCTTCCACACCCGCGTGGACGATCTGATCGTGGACGGGGGCCGCTGCTCCGGGGTCATCCTCCACGACGGGACCGAGCTGCGGGGGGCCCCGGTGCTCTTCGCCACCGGCCACTCGGCCCGCGATGCCGCCGAGATCCTGCTGCGCGCCGGGGTGCCGGCCGAGGCCCGGGCCATCGCCGTCGGCGCGCGCATCGAGCACCCCCAGCACCTCATCGACCGGGCCCAGTACGGCAAGGAGGACCGGGGCGACCTGCCCGCGGCCAGCTACCGGCTCACCTTCGCGCCGGACCACGCCCGCAAGGTCCACACCTTCTGCATGTGCCCCGGCGGCGTCGTGGTGCCGGCGGCGAACCACCTGGGCCGGGTGGTGGTCAACGGCATGAGCTTCGCGGCCCGGCGGGCCTTCTGGGCGAACAGCGCGGTCATCGTCGAGGTCACGCCCCGCGACTACGGCGCGGACGACCCCCTCGCCGGCTTCCGCTTCCAGGACGCCATCGAGCGCCGGGCCTTCGCGCTGGGCGGCGGGACCGAGGCGGCGCCGGCCCAGCGGGTCGTGGATCTGCGCGCGGGGCGTCCTTCAGAGGACCTGCCCCGCACGAGCTACGCCCTCGGGGTGACGCCGTCCGACCTCCGGCAGCTCCTCCCCCCGGCGGTCATCGAGGGCATGCTCCGGGCGGTCCTCGCCTGGGACGAGAAGCTGTCGGGCTTCGCAGGTCCCGAGGCCGTTCTCATCGCCCCCGAGACCCGCACCACCAGCCCGGTGCGCTACCCGCGCACCGACGCCGGCGAGTCGGTGGGCCTTCCCGGGCTCTTCCCCCTCGGCGAGGGGGCCGGCTATGGCGGCGGCATCGTCAGCAGCGCCCTGGACGGCCTGCGGGCCGCCCGCCACCTGGCCGAGGCCCACGCCCGGCCGATGCGGTAGCGACCTCCGCCAGCGGCCTGCGAGGCTTGCTAGCGGAAGCGGATCTCGGGGGCGTCCCCGCCGAGCTCCATCTGGACGCGCAGCTCCTCTCCCGCTTCGCGGGCGGCGCAGCTCGTCTCGGAGACGGTCCAGACGAGGGTGGCCACCGTGGCCGACGCGGCGCTGTCCATGCGCCAGGTGCCGGTCTCCCGGCAGGGCATCTCCTCGAAGCTCGCCTCGACGTGGGCGTCGGCGGCCCAGGTCCCGTCGGGGGCGAAGGTGAGCCGGTCCCACTCGAAGGTGACGCCCCCGCCCCCGCCGGTGGGCTGGAAGTCGGTCACCGCGGTCTCGACCAGGGCCGCCGCGTAGGCCCGAGCAGCCTCGGTGTCGGGCATCTCGGCCGTGAACGTGGGGCTGGAGCCGCCGTCCGCGGCCGAGGCGGGGCTGGTGCTCTTCTTGCCGCAGCCGAGCAGGAGCAGGGGGACGAGGAGCAGGGTGGGTCGGAACGGCACGGGCACCTCCAGGACCCGGGACCCTACCCCGGGGTCGCGACCCGGCGCCGCTCGTCTCGTCCAACCCCGGGGGCGAGCCGGCTCCTCGCCATCGGGCCGGCCCGGGCAGGCCGGCGCGGGCCTCGGGGGGGCCAGCGGGCGTGGGGCCGCCATCGGGGCTGCCCGGGTGGTAGGAACAGGCCCATGCCAGCGGTCCCCCTGTTCCGTCCTCCAGCCGCCGTCCCGGTTCCCGGGGTGGGCCGCTCCACCGACGTGCTCTGCTGGCAGGGCCGACCCGCGGCGGCCTCCCAGCGCGACGAGGCCCGGAGCGCCGGTCTCGCCATCGGCGACGACGGTGACGACGTGATCACCCTGTCCCCGGGGGCCGTGGCCACCGCGGCGGTCCTGCGGGCCTTCCTCGCGGCCTCGGACGGGCGGTCCGGCGACCTGATCGGGCACGTGGAGGGCCCGGAGCCCGACCTGTCCACCCACCCGGCGCTGGGCCCCCCGGCCCGCCTGATCCGGCTGGCGGGGGGCGGGGAGGCCTCCCCCGACCGGCTGGCGCGGGCGGCGCGGGTGCAGGTCCCCCTGGCCACCCATTCCGTGACCATCCCGCTGATGGATGTGCCGGGCGGGCGGGAGGTGCCCATGCGGGTGGGGGAGGGGGTGCTCCTGTCCCGGGCGCGCTGGCCGGGGCTGCTGTGGGCCGATCTGCTGGCGCTGGGACCCGCCCTGGTCACGGGCCTGCCGGGCTCCGGCCTGGCCCGCGGGGTGCGCCTCGGCTGGGCCGCCCTGCGCGCCGGCTCCCGCGACCCGGAGGCGGTGGGCCGTCACCTGGTGCAGCGGGGGCGGTCGGTGCGGGTGCACCCGTCGGCGGTGGTGGAGGCCAGCCTGCTGTCCGACGATGTCGTGGTCGATGCCGGCGCGGTGGTGCGGCACAGCCGGCTCGGCCCCGGGGCGGTGGTGGAGCCCCAGGCGCTCGTGCTGGGGAGCGTGCTCGGGGCCGGGGCGCGGGTCCAGCGGCGCGGCTTCGTCACCCACGGGGTCGTCGACGCGGGCGGGGTGGTGGGCGGCGAGCTGCAGCTCGGGTGGGTTGGCCCCGAGGCCCAGCTCAAGATCGGCGGCCTCCTGCTGGATCAGGCCCTGGGCGAGCCCGTGCAGGCGCGGATCGACGGGGAGCTGCAGGCCGTCCCGCTGGGCCTGCTGGGGGCGGGGCTGGGGGCCGGCGCGGTGGTGGGGGC
>CAZPJM010000283.1:0-6695 GCA_964586865.1 uncultured Enterobacteriaceae bacterium | reverse complement strand
GGGCGGCCGGCATCGGCCCCGCGCCCGGCGAGGATGGCCAGCCCCACCGGCACCAACGAGGCCGCCGACAGCACACCCGCCACCACCCAGGCCTCGGTCCGCCCGACCGAGCTGCGCATCATGGCCGCCCCGAGGCCGATCCCCACCGCCGACAGGCCCATCGCCGCCGCCAGCAGGGACCAGGCCACCCGCAGCGCGCGCGGCGAGGCGACCCCATCGGGGTCCTCGGCCACCTGCACCGCCTCGTCCCGGTCGCGGGCCGCCAGTCCCCACAAGCCATTGCCCACCAGACCGAGCCCCACGCCGACCCCGGCCAGGCCGCCCCCCCACGCCGCCAGGCTGCCGAGCAGCACCGCCCACCCCTCGCTCCAGGCCCGCCCCGGGGCCTCCGGCTCGCCCAGGATCAGGGCCGCGACCACCCCGAGGACCAGCGCCACGCCACCGGCCACCTGGGCCAGATCGGGGGTCAGCAGGCGGCGGGCGCCGCGGGGGATGGGAGTGGGGTCCACATCGGACACGGGTCAGGCTCCGGCCCCTTCCCCGTCCGTGCCCCTACGGGTCCGTGGCCGCCGGCAGGTCTAGCCCATGCGCCTCGCCGCCGCGACCGGCTCGCCCCCGCGACCGGGGGTGGGGGCGGTCCCGGCTCAGCGTCGCCGCGGCTTCCGACCCACCCGGGGCACGCTGTACTGCTTCGTGGTGCCGCGCAGCCGCTGGCGCTTCATCATGCGCCGCATGCGCTTGCGCCGGACCTCGCGCCAGGCCTCGTCGAGGGCGTTGAAGAGCTCCACGTCGCGGCTGTCCACCACCAGCATGGCCGCCGCGCGCTGGGCCCGCTCGAGGGCGCTCCCCGCGGGGATCTCGACGAAGTCGGGCAGGAGCTGCACCAGCCGCGCCGCCAGGCGGGGTCGCCGGGCCTCCATGGCCTCGGTGACCAGCTCGGTCAGCCGATCCGGATCACCCACATCGTAGAAGCGCGCGACGAAGAGGTCTTCGGCCTCGGCCTCGCGCGGGGGGAGACGCAGGGCCCCGGCGCCGTCGCCGCCGTCGTCGCCAGCGGGGAGGTCGCCCGGGTCCTGATCGTCCGAGGCCACCGGGTCACATCGTCTTCTTGACGGCGCCTTCGGCGGCGGCGGCCTGCTTGCGGGCCGCCATCTGCTTCTTCATCTGCTCGAGCTGGGAGCGGGCCGAGGCGTTGGCGGCCTTCTCCTTGATCTTGGCGAGCTTCGAGTCGAGCGAGTCGCCCTGGATCTCCGAGCCGATGTCGGCCTCGGCCTGGAGCTTGTCGATGTTCTCGCGGACGTTGTCCAGGGCCTTGACATCGCTGTCGGTGGACAGGCCGTCCAGGCTCTCCTGGATCTGGATGCGCGCCTCGGCGTTGGCCTTCTTGGCGAGCATCTGCTCCTTCTCGCGCTTGAGCTTCTCGATCTCGGCCTGGAAGGAGAGGAGGCCCTGCTTGGCGTCCTCCGCCTGGTTCTTGACCTTCGAGAGCTCGGCGGAGAGGTCCTCGATCTGCTGGGTGAGCTCGTCCTTCTTGGCGATGAGGACGAGCGCGACCTCGTCTTCGCCCTCCTCGATGGCGACGGGGAGCTGCTGCATGACCTCGCGGAGATCCTTCTCCTTCTCCTCGAGCTCGGCAGAGAGCTTGTTCCGGAGGTAGACGATGCCGCTGACCGCCTTCTTGAGCTCCTTGTGCTTCTTCACCCGCTCGTCGATGGCCGACTCGTAGACAGCCTCCGGGTTGCGGGTCTCGATGTTCGAGACCCAGAGGCTGAGGAAGCCCTTCCAGATGTTGGCGAGCCGATCGAAAAAGCCCATGGCACCGTCTCCGCGTTCGCATCCAGCCTAGTCGCGCCCGGGACCCCGGGCAAGCAGCCACGCTCCACGTACGAGCGGGCCCGGACGGATCTTGCACCCCGAGGCCGGATCCGTCGAGGCGGGGGCGCCACCGCCCTCATCGGCCGAGCTGCCCCCCGATCCAGAGCCCCAGGGCCCCGCCGGCCAGACAGGTCGTGACCGTGAGGGCGAGCTGCAGCGCGGCCTCGCCCCAGGCCCCCCGCCCCGCCGCCTCGAGGACGTTCACGTTGAAGGTGGAGTAGGTGGTGAAGCCCCCCATCAGGCCCGTGCCGAGGACCGCCACCAGGGCCGGCCGATCCTGCCAGGGCGAGGCCAGCAGCACCCCGAGCGCCAGGCTGCCGAGGAGGTTGGCGGCCAGGATCCCCCACCAGCCGGGCAGGGCGAGGCCCAGGGCCCAGCGCAGCACCGCGCCGAGCCCGCCTCCCAGGAACACGAGCAGGGCGGTGAGCACAGCCCCGTCTACTCCGCACGGACCGCACCGGCTGCCGGAGACCGCGCGCGAAGGGGCAGGATCGCCCTGGCCGGGTCGCGGAGAATCGGGTAGCAGGCCGCGCTCTGCCCGGAGACCCCATGCGCGCCCCGGCCCTCCTCGCCCCGCTCCTCCTCGCCGCCCTGCCGGCCACCGCCTCGGAGCACGCCCTCCATCAGGCCCATGCCGAGTCCGGCCGCTTCGCGGTCCCGACGCCGGCCCCGGTGGACCGCCTGCCCAACCCGCGCCCGCCGCGGGGCCCCCACACGGTGCAGGTCTACGGCTACCTCGCCTACTGGGCCGACGACCTGGACACCCTGCGCTGGGACGCCCTGACCCACCTGGCCCTGTTCACCGCCCACGCCGAGCCCGACGGCACCCTCACCGACCAGGGGCGCTGGGGGGACATCGAGGGCGCCCTGGCCCGCGCCGCCGAGCACGATGTCCGGGTCCACCTGACCGTCGCCAACTTCGACCGGGAGGAGCTGCGGGCCCTCCTCGGCAGCGCCGCCGCGCGCGGGCGGCTCATCGACGCCCTGGACGAGGCGGTGGAGCGCACCGGCGTGGACGGCGTCAACGTGGACTTCGAGAATGTGCCGGGCGACCGGCGGGCCGAGCTCGTGACCTTCACCCGGGACCTGGCGGCCCGGGTCCCCGAGGTCGTGCTCGCGACCCCCGCCGTGGACTGGACCGACGCCTGGGACTACGCCGCCCTCACCGACCACGCCGACCTCTTCATCATGGGCTACGGCTACCACTGGCGCGGCTCCTCCAACGCCGGCCCGGTGGATCCGCTGTACGGCGGCGGCCCGTGGAACCGCTGGTCGCTGGACTGGACCGTGGGCGACTACCTGGACAAGGGCGCCGATCCGGATCGGGTGATCCTCGGGCTTCCCCTGTACGGCTACGCCTGGCCCACCGCCTCCGACGCCGTGCCGGCCCCGGCCCTCGAGCGGGCCGAGGTGGTGTTCTGGACCGACGGCGCCGACCGGATCCAGGCCCACGGCCGGCGCTTCGAGGACAGCAGCCGCACCCCGTGGACCTGGGACGGCCAGACCCAGTCGTGGTTCAGCGACGCCGGCAGCGTCCGGGAGCGGCTGGTGTACGCCACCGACGCGGGGCTGGGGGGCGTGGGCTTCTGGGCCCTCAACTACGACGGCGACGACCCGTCCCTGTGGGAGGCCGTCCTGGACGAGACCACCGCCCCCGCCCCGGAAGACACGGGCGACGGGGACACCGGGGGCTCCGATGACGACGACGGGGCCGGCGGCGACGACGCGGACGGCCCGGCGGGCGACCCCCGGTGGCAGGCCGATGCCGGCGATCCCTTCCTGGCCTACGTGGGCGAGACCGTGCAGCTCTCGGCCGAGTGGTCGAGCGGCCCCGCCGAGCCGGTCTACCGCTGGACCCAGGTGGATGGCCCGCCCGTCACCCTCTCCGCTCCCTCCGCCGTCGCCCCCACCTTCCGCATCGGGCAGCCGGGCACCCACACCTTCCAGGTGACGGTGGGCGACGGCGAGGCCGAGAGCGCCCCGGCACGGTCCTACGTGATCGCCGTGGAGCGCGACCTGGGGCCGGGCGGCTGCGGCTGCGCCACGGGCCCGGCCGGCGCCCTGCCCGCCCTCTGGCTGCCCCTGTTGGCCCTGCTCCGTCGCCGGAGGTAGTCCGCGCCGGCCTCCGCCGCGTTACCGCCCCCCTTCCCCCGGAGGTCGGTTGCGCAAGCTCGTCACCCTCGCGCCCGCCCGGGCGCGCACCTTCGGCGAGATCCTGGACGGAGAGGGCATCGAGCACCGGGTGGACGAGGATCAGGTCTGGGTCCTCAAGGACGGGGATCTGGACCAGGCCCGGGACCTCCTGCTCGCCTGGGAGGACGATCCCGACGCGGCCCGGTTCGTCGAGGCGCAGGATCGGGCCGCCGCCCGTCGGGCCGAGCGCGCCGCCGAGGACCGGCGCCTGGCCGCGGTGAAGGCGCGCATCGATCGCGCCGAGCGACCCATCGGCGTGGGGCCCGTGACCATCGCGGTGCTGGCGGCCTGCGCGGGGATCACCCTCCTCGGAATCCCCTCCCTCACCGCCCTGGGTCAGGCCGTCGTCGGCCTGCCCGCCCTCGACAACCTGCTGTGGGCCTTCCTGGACGTCCCGCGGGTGGGCGAGCGCGCGGGCGACGTCCCCTTCCTGGACGAGGTGGCTTCCGGGCAGGTCTGGCGCCTGCTGACACCCATCTTCGTCCACGTGGGCGGCCTGCTGCACCTCTTCTTCAACGGCTACTGGTTCTGGCACTTCGGCCGGCAGATCGAGACCCGGATGGGCAGCTTGTACCTGGCCATCCTGGTGGTGCTGCTGGGCGTCGCCAGCAACCTGGCCCAGTACGGTGTCGGCTACGGGCTCGTGGTCAGCGAGCTGGCCCCCCTCACCGGCCCCTACGTCCTGGGGCCCGTCTACCTGGGCGGCCCCTACTACTTCGGCGGGCTCTCCGGGGTGCTCTACGGCCTCTTCGGCTTCATCTGGGCCAAGAGCGCCCTCGACAAGTTCAGCGGCCTGGGGCTGCCGAGCTCCACCGTGGCGATCCTCATGATCTGGCTGCTGATCTGCTTCTCCGGGGCGGTGGGCCCCATCGCCAACCTGGCCCACCTGGGGGGTCTGGTGGCGGGCGTGCTATGGGGCGCCGTGTCGCACCGCCTGCGTGCCACCTGGTAGCGCTGGAGTCCCCCCCCGTGCGCAGCCCCCTCCAGCCGATCCATCGGATCGCGCCGCCATGCCGGCCCCTCGCGGCCCTCCGAGCGCCTGTCTCGGGACCGCGCGCCGGGCGGGCCTGTCTGCAGGTGTGGCCGGGCGGCGTCAGGGCGAGGAAAGACACGGTGTCCCCCCCTGGACCCTCCATCCACCCCGCCCGCGATCCGATGGGCACCACGGGGCCGGCGACGGTCCCTGGGCGGGTCTCTCATCGGGGTCGGCCGTCCCGGGAGCCCCGACCCACGGAGACCACCGCGGGCGGTACGCCCGGCCGGGCCTTCGGGGACGGCGACCTCGACCGGGTGGGGGAGGCTGCTATGCTGCTCACGGATCCGACGAGGCGGCGGTGGTGAAGCGCGCAGCGGGACCGTTCGAGATACTCGAGATCCTCGGTGAAGGATCCTTCGGGACCGTGTGTGTCGCGCGTGTGGCGTCCGACGCCCGGCGCCGCAAGGTGGCCCTGAAGATCCTGAAGGGCGCCTACACGCGCAACCCCAAGATCCTCAACCGCACCCGGGACGAGGCCACCCTCCTCTCCCACATCGAGCACCCCAACGTGGTGCGGGTCGAGCAGCTCATCGAGATCGGCGGCCGACCCGTCGTGGTGATGGAGCTCGTGGAGGGCGTCTCCCTCGACCAGCTCCTCCTGCGCTTCAAGCAAGGCCTGCCGGGCGCCGTCGCCATCGAGATCACCCGGCTGACCCTGGTGGCCCTGCACGTGGCCTACAACGAGGCCATCGGCCCCGACCAGCGCCCCCTCCGCGTGATCCACCGCGACATCAAGCCCAGCAACATCATGCTGTCCACCCGCGGCGAGGTGAAGGTCGGCGACTTCGGGATCGCCAAGGGCGAGTTCTCCGGCCGCGAGGCCCAGACCGAGTCGGTGGTCCTGGGCAGCCGCCCCTACATGGCCCCCGAGCGGCTCGACGGCGTGGACGACCACCCCTCGGTCGACGTCTACTCCTCGGGCATGTCGCTCTACGAGCTGCTCACCGGCCGCACCATGAGCCTCTCCATCAACCCGGTGACCCACGAGCAGGCCATGAACCGCCAGCTCGACTACCTCCACGTCGAGGGGATGACCGAGTCCGGCCTCGAGGACCTGCGGGGCATCATTCGCCGGATGTGCGCCTACGAGCGAGACTACCGCCCCAGCGCCCTCGAGGCGGCCCGCGAGCTGGAGCAGTGCCTCTTCGCCATCGACAGCCGCTTCCGACTGGGCCTCGAGGAGTTCGCCACGACCACCGTGCTGCCCATCTACGAGGCCCGCCCGCGGGTGCGCCCGGAAGATGCCGTCCAGGACGAGTCGGAGAGCGAGTTCATCCGCGAGGTGACGGGCCAGATCACCGAGAACACCCACCTGACCGCGGGCCTCAAGCGGTCCTGGAAGCCCTGGATCTTCCTGGCGGCCTTCGGCGCCGTGGTCGCCGTGCTCGGCGTGTTCGCAGCCATCAAGTTCCTCTCCCAGGAGGCCCCGGAGGCCGCCGTGGCCACGCCCACCGCCGAGCGCGCCGACGCCGCGATGAGCCCGCCCACCCAGGCGCCACCGGCCCGCACCGACGCCATCGCAGATCCGGCCCCCGTCACCCCGCCCCCGTCGCCCGCCTCCCCCGCGCCGGGCCCGCCCCCCGCAGCCACC
>CAZPJM010000282.1:0-6707 GCA_964586865.1 uncultured Enterobacteriaceae bacterium | reverse complement strand
GGTGCGATCCTCGACCGGGACCTGCTCGACCCGCTCGCGACGGCGCGCGCCCGGGTCGAGCAGGTCCCGGTCGAGGATCGCACCCCCCGCGAGCTCCACTTCCTCATGCGGGCCCTGGCCGAGGCGGGCCGGGACGACGCCATGCTGGCGGTGGGGCGCGATCTGATCCGGCGCCAGGATCGGACGGGGCAGCTCAATGGCTCGGCGGCGGCCCGCACCAGCCTGGCCTCCATCCTGCTCCACCGCGGCCGCGTCGCCGAGGGGCGGGCCCTGCTGGAGGAGGCCCGGTGGCTGGTCGAGGCGGCGGGGGACCGGAACCAGCTCATGCGCCTGGCCGCCAACCAGGCGAACCTGGAGATCCGAACCGGCCGCCTGCCCGCCGCCGAGCGCCACCTGCGGCGGCTGGACGAGCTCCGGGTCGAGCTGGGGGATCCGCCCGAGGCCCGGGCGCGTGCCGAGCTCCTCCGCGCCTCCCTGGACCGGTCCCGGGGGGAGCCCGCCGCGGTGGTGGCGCGGCTGGAGGAGCTGGAGCTCGATTCACTCCCTCGCGAGCTCGCCACGGCCCGCGACCACCTCCTGGCCGAGGCGTGGCTCGACCTGGGCGAGGTGGAGCGGGCCCGGGAGACCCTCGAGGGGCTCCCCCTGCCGGAGGACGCGGTGGAGCGCCGCGAGGTGGAGGCCCTGCACGGCCGGCTGCACCTGGCCCTGGCCCGCCGCCACATGGCGCGCGCCACCGCCGACCTCCCCGAGGACCCGCAGGCCCTGCAGCGGCCGGCCCTGGGCCGTGTGCTCCTGGCCGCCGCCGGCGAGGATCTCCGTCCCGAGGACTTCGGGCGGCGCCGGGCCATGCTCGGCCGGGCGGCCTCCTGGCTCTCGGAGGGGCGGCGGGCCCGGGCGGTCAGCCTGCGGGAGCGCCTCCTCGAGGGTCCGGGCGCCGCCCTGGATCGGGTGGTGGGCCTCATCGAGGCCGTCGGCGAGGGACCCCGCTTCCTCGAGGGGCTGGCCCAGGTGGTGGCCGACGCCCTGGGCGCCAACCGGGTCCTGGTCATGCTCCGCATCCCCGGTCTGGGCCGCCAGGTCTCGGCCCGGGAGATCAGCGGTCAGGAGGTGGCGGGGCTGGCCCCCGAGGTGCTCCGGCACCTGCGCGCGCCGGACGACGTGTGGCAGGCCCGCGACGCCTTCGCCGACCCCGAGCTGCGCCGGCTGTCCGCGACGGTCCGGACCTTCCAGGTGCGCTCGGTGGTGGCGGTGGCCATCCCGCGCGACGACCGGGTCATCGGGGCGCTCTACGTGGACGACCTGCACCGTCCCGATCGCTTCGGCGACCGGGACGTGGCGGTGCTGCAGCGCCTGGCGCGCGCCATCGGGCAGGTGGCCGACGTGCTGCCCACCCAGGCCCCCACCGACGGGCTCACCGTCCACGACATCCACGGCCTCTACACCAGCGACCGGCGGCTGGCGGAGCGGGTGGACCAGACCCTCTCCCGCTTCGCCGAGACCAGCCAGGCCAACCTGCTCATCACGGGCCCCACCGGCGCCGGCAAGACGTGGATGGCGCGGCGCATCGCCACGGAGCGGCTGGGCCTGGAGGGCACCATCGAGGTGGTCCTGCGGCCTGGCGAGCCCGGGATGCTGGTCAGCCAGCTGACGGGGACCCGGCGGGGCGACTTCACGGGGGCCGTGGATCAGAAGGGGGCCATCCAGCGCGCCTGGGAGGAGCGCAAGCTCCTCTTCCTCGACGAGATCCAGAACCTGGGCGAGGCCGGCCAGCGCGTCCTCCTCCCCCTCCTCGAGCTGCCCATCCGGCGCTTCGGCGGCCTCACCGGCGACGCCCGGACCCTGGACCGGCCCCTGCACGTGGTGCTCGGCACCAATGCCCGGGTCTCCGACGGCGCCTGGCGGGAGGTCTTCCGCGAGGACCTGTGGTTCCGCATGAGCCGCACCCGCATCGACCTGCCGCCCCTCGCTCGGCGCGGCCGCGAGGCGGTCTACCGTCACCTGGGGGATCAGCTCGCCCTCCAGGAGCTCCCCCCGCCCGAGGAGGTCTTCGCCTTCCCGGCCCTCCAGCGCCTGGCCCTCCACCCCTGGCCGGGCAACCTCCGGACCCTGGGCGACTTCGTGGACCGGGCGGCGTGGCGCTACCGCCAGGTGGGTCGCCTGCTCACCGCCGAGGAGGTGGAGGATCTGGGGATCGACCCGCCCGAGCCCGAGGTGATGGTGGCGCCCCGCACCCGCCGCTGGGAATCGGTCCAGGCCCGGGCCCTCCTGGAGACCCTGGAGCGCCACCGCTGGGTCCAGGCCGAGGCCGCCCGCGAGCTCGACATGTCCAAGTACGCCATGCACCGGCTCCTCAAGCGGCTCGACCTGCTCGACCACGTGGCCGAGCAGCGGGCGGCGGTCCGCAGGCGGGCGCGCCAGTCGGAACAGGGCGGCGTCAGTACCCGGCTCGTCCGGTCGGGATCTCGCCTTGGGCACTCATCCAGACGGTCTTGATCTCGGCCAGTCGGATCAGGGTCTCGGGGCCGGCCGGACGCGCCGCCCGCGGCACCACCACCAGCCGGCGCAGCACGTGGGCGGCCTGCCGCTCCGCCTCGGCGAAGGCCTCGTCGTCCAGGACGCCGTCGGTGAGGAGCAGCCCGTCCAGGTCGTCGTGGGTGTGGGCCACCGGGAGCAGCTCGTCCAGCTCGCCCGTGAGCACGTTCAGGGCCCCGCCCGGCAGGTCGGAGGTGTGCAGGGCCTCGGTGAGGGCGGTGGCCAGCTCGGCGCGGGCCACGGGCACCACCAGGGTGCCGGTGTCGCCCATGACGAGCACGCTGCAGAGGGCCTCGACCATGCCCAGCAGGCCGTCTTCGGGGTGGGGGACCGCGACCACCACGCCCAGCGGCCGCACCATGGAGTAGTTCACGTAGGCCGCCGCCACCGGGTTCAGCGAGGAGAGCACCGCCGTGATCTTGTCGGCCCAGCCGGCGTGGTGGACCGCCCGATCCACGGCGGCCTCGGCGTCGGCCTGCGCGGTCGGGAGCGCCTCGCGCCGATCCTCCAGCATCTCGGCCAGGCGGTACAGGATCTGGCCCCGGTTGAAGGCGGTCCGCCCGGCCCAGCCGGCCAGCGCGGCGCGGTTGGCGCCGATGGCGTCGCGGAGGTCCTTCCTGGAGGCGCGGCAGGCGTGCATGGCGGTTCCGTCGGCGGCGGTGATGGGCAGGACCCGCCCCGATTCGGAGCGGATGAAGCGCCCGTTCAGGTACATCTTGAGGGTCTTGCGGACGGCGAGGCGCATCAGGCCTCCCAGGTCAGGTAGGGGTGCAGGCCGTGGATGCCGCCCTCCCGGCCGAAGCCCGAGTGGCGGACGCCCCCGAACGGAGAGGCGGGGTCGAAGAGGTTGTAGCCATTGGCCCAGACCACCCCTGCGTTCAAGGCATGGGCGACCTCGAAGACCCGGCTGGGCTGGCCCGACCAGACCCCGGCCGCCAGCCCGAACTCGCTGTCGTTGGCCTTCGCGACCGCCTCCTCGGGGGTGCGGAACGGCAGGACGGCCAGGACCGGCCCGAAGATCTCCTCGCGGACCACCCGGTCGGTCTGGGAGACGCCGGTGAGCAGGGTGGGCTTGACCCAGAAGCCCTTCTCGGGAGGCTCGTTGGCGGCCCCCTGCCAGACCTGGGCGCCCTCCTCGCGGCCCACGTCCAGATAGCGGCAGACGGTGGCGTGCTGCCCCGCGCTGTTGATGGCGCCGATGTCGGTGTTCTTGTCCAGGGGATCGCCGATCCGCAGGGCCTGGATGCGCAGCTTGAGCCGCTCGAGGAAGGCGTCGTGGATGGACTCCTCCACGAGCAGCCGGCTGCCGGCGCAGCAGACGTGGCCCTGGTTGAAGAAGATGCCGTTGATGACCCCCTCGACCGCCTGGTCCAGGGCGGCGTCGGCGAAGATCAGGTGCGCCCCCTTGCCGCCGAGCTCCATGGTGGCCTTCTTCCCGGAGCCCGCGATGCTGCGCAGGATGAGCCGACCCACCGGGGTGCTGCCGGTGAAGGCCACCTTGTCCACGTCGGGGTGGCCCACCACCGCGGCCCCGGTGCGGCCGGCGCCGTTGACGATGTTGACGACCCCGGGGGGCAGCTCGCACTGCTGCAGGACCTCGGTGAGCAGCCAGGCGGTCACCGGCGTGGTCTCGGCGGGCTTGAGGACGCAGGTATTGCCGGCGGCCAGGGCTGGGGCGAGCTTCCAGGCGGCCATGAGCAGGGGGAAGTTCCAGGGGATGACCTGGCCGCACACCCCCACCGGTCGGGCGCGTCGGCCCGGGAGGACGTGGTCGAGCTTGTCGGCCCAGCCGGCGTAGTAGAAGAAGTGGGCCGCGGCGAGGGGGATGTCGCTGTCCCGGGTCTCGCGGATGGGCTTTCCATTGTCCCGGGACTCCAGCACGGCGAACTCCCTGGCCCGCTCCTGGAGCACCCGGGCGATGCGGTACAGGTACTTGCCACGCTCCAGACCGCTCATGCGGCCCCACGGCCCCTCGAGGGCCTGCCGGGCGGCCTTGACGGCACGGCCGACCTCGTCCTGGTTGGCGGTGGCCACCGAGCCGATGACCTCGCCGGTGGCGGGCTCCACGTTGTCGAAGCGGTCCTCGTCCCGGCCGGGCACCCGCTGGCCGGCGATGAAGTGGCCGATGGCCTCGGGGAGGACGGCGGGGGCGCGCTCGGGGGCCGGGGCCAGGTCCAGGGCGCCGGCGATGCGGAGGCGCGGGCGCTCCTCGGCGGGCTCGTTCATGGGATCTCCAAGGGGGGCGGGGCCTCAGTCGACGCTGAAGCGACGGGGGCTCTGGTAGTGGCCGTCGTCGCGGCGGGCGATCTGGCGGAGCAGGTCGTTGACCAGGCTGCTGGCCCCGAAGCGGAACCAGTGGGGGTCGAGCCAGTCGGCGCCGAGGGTCTCGGCGACCAGCACCAGGTAGTGGAGGGCGAGCTTGGCGTCGCGGATGCCGCCGGCGGGCTTCATGCCCACCGGGGCGCCCCCGGCCAGCACGTGCTCCCGGATGGCCTCGAGCATCACCAGCGTCACGTCGAGGGTGGCGGCCGGCTTGACCTTGCCGGTGGAGGTCTTGATGAAGTCGGCGCCCGCCGCGATGGCCAGGCGGCTGGCGGCGGCCACGTGCTCCAGGTTCTGCAGCTCGCCCGTCTCGAGGATGACCTTCAGCCGGGCGGGTCCGCAGGCCTCGCGGGTGGCGGCGATCTCGTCGAAGACCCGGGCGTGGTCCCCCGAGAGGAAGGCGCCCCGGTCGATGACCATGTCGATCTCGTCGGCCCCGTACCCCATCGTCCGCCGCACCTCCTCGAGCTTGAGGGCCAGGGGGATGTGGCCGGCGGGGAAGCCCGTGGCCACCGCGGCGATGCGCACCGGGCTGTCCGCGCCCAGCTCGGCGCGGGCCACGGGGACGAGGTTCGGGTAGACGCAGACGGCGGCGGTGGAGGGCAGGTCCGGGCGCTCGGGGAAGGGGAGGCGGGCCTTGCGGCACAGGGCCCGCACCCGCCCGGGCGTGTCCATGCCTTCGAGGGTGGTCAGATCCACCATGGACAGGGCCAGCCGGAGCAGGTGGTCCTTCGTGGTGGTCTTGAGGGAGCGCTTGCGGACCCGGGCGACCCGGGTGCGCACCATGGCCGCGTCGACGCGGGTGGTGTGCCAGGGAGAGGCCGCGCTGGCGGGGGTGGACATGGACGCCTCCGGAGCGGGCCACGAGGGTAGCGCGGATGGGCGGTCGGGTCCGGTCCGGCCCGCGCTCGGCCCCTCGCGCTATGCTGCGCCCCACCCCGAGGGCCCCGTGTCGGACCGCAAGGACCCGCTCATCGGCGCCATCCTGGCCGAGCGCTACCGGGTGGTGGCGCCCATCGGCAAGGGCGGCGCCGGCCACGTCTACCGGGGCATCCAGCTCCAGCTCGAGCGCGAGGTGGCCATCAAGGTCATCCGCCCCGACGTGTCCGAGAAGAGCCGCGCCGAGCTCGAGGCGCGGTTCTTCCGCGAGGCCGCCCTGGCCGGTCGCCTCTCCCACCCATCCATCGTCCGGACCATCGACTACGGCACCACCGACGACGGCCTCCAGTTCGTGGTCATGGAGCTGCTGGTGGGCCGCACCCTCAAGCGGGCCGTCAAGGGCGGGGTCCTCGAGGCCATGGAGGCGACCCGCATCGGCGCGGCCCTGGCGCGGGGCCTGGCCCACGCCCACGCCAAGGGGCTCGTTCACCGCGATGTGAAGACCAGCAATGTCTTCCTGGTGAAGGACGAGGAGGGGGTGGAACACCCGAAGCTGCTCGACTTCGGGCTCGTCAAGTCGACGAAGCGCGAGCTGGACATCACCCAGACCCCCACCTACCTGGGTACCCCGCTCTACATGTCGCCCGAGCAGGCGCGGGGCGAAGTGGGCCTGGACGGCCGGAGCGACATCTACTCGCTGGGGTGCGTGCTGTACCGGATGCTCACCGGCGCCATGCCCTTCCGGGGCGAGACGCCGATGGCCACCGCCCTGCTGCACGTCTCCGAGCCGGTCCCTCCCATGGCCGAGGCCGCCCCGGAGGTCACGGTCGACCCCGATCTCGAGGCCATCGTCCGGCGTTGCCTCGAGAAGGACCCGGCCGATCGGTTCCAGGACGCCACCGCCCTCGCCCGCGCCCTGGATGGCTGGCGTGAGGCACAGCGGGCGCCGGTCCCCGAGCCCGTCGGGCGCACGG
>CAZPJM010000281.1:0-6780 GCA_964586865.1 uncultured Enterobacteriaceae bacterium | reverse complement strand
GGGCGGGGTGACGGCGGGGGTGGCGGCGCTGCTCGCCCCGGTGCCGGCCATCCCGGCCCTGGCGGGCTTGGCATGGGCAGCCGCGGCGGACCTGCGGTCGGGGGCGGCGGGGGTCGATCGGGTCTTGCCCTGGGCCCTGGCGGGCGCCTGGGCGTGGTGGGGCCTGCACCCCACCGGGGCGGTGGGCCCGGCCCTGGCGACGGGAGCGGCGGTGGGGGGTCTGCTGCCCGTGCTCACCCAGGGCGAGGCGCCCTTCCGGGTGGCGGGGGCCGGGGTGCTGGCGCTGCTGGGAAGCCTCGTGGGCGCGGTCGGGCCGGGGGGTCCGGATCATCTGGTGGCCGCCACCACGGCGCTGCTGGCGACGGCGCGCCCCAGCTGGATCCCCCTCGTGGCGGGCGCGACGCTCGCGGGGCTGGCCTGGGTCGACGCACGCCGGGTGGGCCCCGGGGCGTGGCTCGCGTGGGGCGTCCTGGTCGCCTCGGCGAGCCTGTGGCCGGCCCTGCTGATGGCTCTGGTCGCGGTGGCGGGCATGTGGCTGCCCCCCCACCTCCAGGCCGTCCTCGACCGGGGCGCCGGTCCCCTCCCCTCGGCGCTGCGCACCGGCATCCACCGCCTCGACGCCCTCGAGGAGAGGGGCGAAGGATGGCCCGTGCTGGCGGTGGCGGCCGCCATGGCCTGGGCGGTGGGGGTGTCGGGCGGGTGGTAGGCGCGGCGAGGCGCGGCGAGGCGAGGCGAGGCGTCCGAGGTCGCAGTGCCGCCCGTCCCCGTTGCCGTGAGACGGGTCCGGTCCCCGAGGAACCCCCGGTCAGTCCAAGCCCCGCCCCGGCACGACCACGTAGAAGGGCTGGCCGCCCAGGGCCACGGTGCCGTCGCCGGCCGCCACCAGCTCGAGCCGGAAGACCTGGTCGGTGGCGTCGGGCGGGACCACCCCCCGCAGGGTGAGGGTCACACCGATCTCGGCGGCCTCGACCGCGGGGACGGGCGCGCTGGTGGGCTCCACGCCGCTCACCAGGCCCACGTCGTCGCCGGCCACGGTGAACGCGACCCGGGAGAAGTCCCGCGCGGCGATGACGTGGCGCACGATGCGCAGGAGCTGCTCCGCCACCTCGGCGGCCGCGGCGTCCGGATCGTCCAGAATGGCGGCCCTTTCCCGTTTCGTGATCACCCCGTCGCCGTCCAGGTCGAAGTTCACCCCGAGAAATAGTGGCTCGTCGCGGATGCCATCCCCGTCGAGGTCCTCGTAGCTGTCGAACCGCTCGAGAAACTCCGCCACTCGAGAGCGCACAGGCTCGGATGCGTTCTGCAGAGGCTTGTGTCCGCCCTGCAGAAGAATGAGCCTGGCACCGCGTGCCCGGAAGTCGGACGCGACCTTCTCCTCGTCCAGACCCCGCGGCAAGGATGCGGCCTCATCACAGGGACCCAGGGGGGGGGGCGGATACGAGACGTCGCCGACGCTGCTCGTGATGATGATGGGCATGCTGAAGGGTCGGAAGCCCACGCCGGGGAGGCGACCCTGGACGGCGTCGTGGGGGAGCTGGTCGACCAGACCACCGGCGGTGCCGGCGAAGGGGTCCGAGGGCGATGGGAGCCAGGGGCGTGCGTCGTCCTGGGGGTCGAAGACCCCGTCGCAGGACCGGTCGAAGCCGTGGCCGCCCAGGACGAGGGACAGCCCCACCGGCCCGGCCGAGCCCGTCCAATCCCAGTCCGACCAGGGGAACGGGGGCTCGGCGGCCATGGTGGGCACCGTGGGCAGCTCGAACACCGGGCCTTGGGCGCTGCCTGCACTCCGCAGGACGTCCGCACCCATCTGACTGCTGTTACCCGCCATGGCGGCCCCCATGGCCAGGTCCGGCTCCGCCTCCAACAGGAGCGGCCGCACCCGGTCGACGACTTCCCGGTAGAACCTCCCGGTGGCTGCAATTGTGGAGTGAAACATCAGGGCCATCACATCCACCCGCCGGCGCCCCACCTCGACCGTCAGGGTCCGGGCCAGCTCCTGATCGGCGCGGGCGCGGACCTCGTAGACCGGGGCCGGCGGCAGGGAGTCGGGGTCGCTCGGGTCCGTGCCGATCTGCACCTCGGCGCCGTCCCGGACCCCATCGCCATCGGCGTCGGGGGCCAGCCGGTCCGCCACCCGCGCGTCCTCGCCGTCGTCAAGACCGTCATTGTCGCTGTCCCGGTCCCGGTAGTCGGGCCGGCCGTCCTCGTCCGTGTCCCGGGGCCGGGCCGGATCCGCGCCCGCCTCGTCGCGGTCGTCCACCCTGTCGCCGTCGCTGTCCCGGTCGCGCAGGTCGGGGATCCCATCGCCATCGTCGTCGGGCAGGGTCTCGCCGCGGAGGGGATGGCCCTCGACCGCGTCCGGGATGCCATCATTGTCGCTGTCCGGGTCCAGGTGGTCCGGATCGCCGTCCCCATCGCTGTCCAGGCCCCGGCGCGCCGCTTCCAGCGTGTCCGGCACGCCATCCCCATCGTCGTCCAGGTCGTGGGGGTCCAGGATCCCGTCCCCGTCGGTGTCGGGGCGGGTGGCCCCCAGCGGCCGCTCCTCCACGTCGGGGATGCCGTTGTCGTCGCTGTCCAGGTCCAGGAAGTCCGGGGTGCGGTCGCCGTCGCTGTCGAAGGGGGGGGTGTCCAGGTCATCGTCGCCGCGCTCCACCGCATCGGGGAGGCCGTCGCCGTCGCTGTCCACGTCGCGCCACGCCGGCAGGCCGTCCCCGTCCGGGTCGGCTTCGCCCTCGTGCACATCCAGAATGCCGTCACCGTCGGCATCGACCACGGGGTCGCCCCCCTCGCCGGCAGGTGCGCAGGCGAGGAGGGCGAGGGGGAGCAGTCCAGGGAGGCGGAGGGTCATGGGCAGGCCAGGGACTGATGTCCACACCGGTACCACCATACATCAGGTCTCGGCTGCCGTCACCCTCGGGGGCTCTGAGCACCGACACGACCCCATCGACGCCCGGACCGGCGGAGGACGCCTACCGGGGCAGGTAGTCCAGGGGATCCACGGCGTGGCCGTCGATGCGGACCTCGAAGTGGAGGTGGGTGCCCGTGACACGGCCGGTGCGGCCCATGGTGCCGATCTGCTGGCCGCGCGCGACGGTGTCGCCCCGCTGGACGAGCATGCGGTGGAGGTGGGCGTAGCGGCTGGTGATGCCGTAGCCGTGGTCGATCTCGATGAATCGCCCGTACCCGCCGTTGTAGAAGGCCCTGACGACCACCCCGGGGGCGGCGGCCACAATGGGCTCGCCGCGGTCGTTGGAGATGTCGAGGCCCTTGTGGAACTGGGCCCGGCGGCCGAAGGGGCTGCGCCGGTAGCCGAAGTCCGAGGTGAGGGTGCCGCGGGCGGGCCACTGGGTGGGCAGGGCCTCCTCGAGGGCCCGCAGGTCCTCGAGCTCGACCACGAGGGCGTTCAGGTCGGGCTCGGCCTCCTCGAACACGTCCACGAAGCTCTCGGCCCGGGCCAGCACGGCGTCGGCCCAGGCGTCGGCGGGCCGGAGCTCGACGCCGTCCTCGATTCCGGCCTCGTCGAAGGCAGCGGCGTCGTCGGGCGGGGGCGGCTCGGGCGGGGCGTCGAGGGGGCCGTGGTCGCCGTCGGGGGCCAGCCCGCGGAGCTGGGCATCGTAGAGCCGCAGGCGCATGAGGATCCGGTCGACCTCGGCCATGCGCTGATCCAGCTCGCGCACCCGGGTCCGCAGCTCCAGGTTCTCCTCGAGGAGGCCGTCGTAGGCCAGGGTGCGCGGCAAGGCGAGGGCCAGGGCGCCGCCCAGGGCCAGCACCAGGGTGGCCAGCACCGCCAGCCCGACCCGGAGGCGGGCCAGGGCCCGGGCCGGGACCTCCACCACCCCATCGTCCTGGGGCGGGCCCGGCCCGTCGGTCCTCACAGCGCCGTCCGGTGCGCCATCAGACCTCCTCCACCGACGCCACCACGGCGGTGATGTTGTCCTCGCCGCCGCGATCGCAGGCCAGGTCGATCATGCGACGGGCGGCCTCCTGGGGGCCGTGCTGGGAGAGGTGGTCGAAGATCTCGTGGGGCTCGACATGCCCGGAGAGACCATCCGAGCACAGCAGGAAGCGATCGGCGGGCCGCAGGGCCACCACCTGGACGTCGACCTCCACGTCCTCCTGGTAGCCGAGGCTCCGGTAGATCACGTTCCGCATCCGGTGGCTCTTGGCCTCCTCCTCGGTGAGGACGCCGGCCTTGACCTGGCGCGCCACGAAGGAGTGGTCCTCGGTCACCTGCTCGACGCGATCCTCGCGGACCAGGTAGAGCCGGCTGTCGCCCACGTGGGCGATGAAGGCGTTGCCGCCCTCGAACAGCATGGCCACCGCGGTGGTCCCCATGCCATGGAACTCGCTGGACTCGCTGGCCTTCTCGTAGATGCGCCGACCCGCCAGCCGCAGGGCGTAGCGGAGCTTCTCGCGCGCCAGCTCCACCGGGTCGTCGCCGTCGACCGGGAGATCGTCGGCGACGCGGATGTTGTCCACCACCTCCTCGACCGTGTTCACGCAGATGGCGCTGGCGTACTCCCCGCCGTTGTGGCCGCCCATGCCGTCGGCGACGACGTAGAGGTCCAGCTCCTCGTTGATGAGGAAGTTGTCCTCGTTCTGGCTGCGCTTGAGGCCGACGTCGGTGATGCCGCAGGAGATGACACGCATGGAGGCTCCGGGGGGGCCCGGCACGGGCTCTCTGGCGCCTAACCCGACGCGGGCGGGCTCGGTGCGGGGTCGGGCGGGTGGAGGCGGGCCGCCAGGGCCCGGAAGGCGTCCAGGTCGAGGCGCTCCGCCCGGAGACCCGGATCGATCCCGGCATCCCGGAGGGCCTGCCGGGCGCGCTCCCGGCCGTACAGGGGCGCCAGGCTGTTGGGGAGGGTCTTGCGCCGATGGCTGAAGGCGGCGCGCACCGTCCGGTCGAAGGCGTCGCGGGTGGCCGGGCCCCAGCGGGGCACCGGGTGGGGCTCGAGCCGCACCACCGCCGAGTCGACCTTGGGGCGGGGATGGAAGGATCGGGGCGGCACGGCCAGCAGATGGACCGCCCGGGCCCGGGCCTGGACCTGGACGGTGAGCGCACCGTAGGCCTTGGTGCCGGGCACGGCGAGGAGGCGGTCCACCACCTCCTTCTGGAGCATGACCACCACCCGCGGGAAGAGGGAGGGGTGGTCCAGGAGCTTCATGACCACGTGGGTCCCGACGTTGTAGGGCAGGTTGGCCACCACCGTGTGGGGGGTGCCGTCCAGCAGCGCCGGCCAGTCCTGGCGCAGGGCATCGCCCTCGACGAGTCGGACATTGGGGAAGACCCGCCGGATGTGATCGGCCAGGTCCCGGTCGAGCTCGACCGCCACGAGCCGGGCGCCGGCGCGGGTGAGGGCGTGGGTGAGGATGCCGAGCCCCGGGCCGATCTCGAGGACCGGATCCCCCTCGCCCACCCCGCTGCGGCGGACGATACGGTCCACGACACCCTGGTCGGACAGGAAGTGCTGGCCGAAGCGCCGCCGCGCCCGCTGCTCGAGCACGGCCAGGATGCCGCGAGGATCGTCGAAGCCGCCCGAAGCGCCGCTCACGACGCCACCTCCCAGGTGGGGCGGGCCCGGACCCCCAGGGGATGGCGCTCCCCGTCCAGGAGGCGGAGGCGACCGGCATGGGCGATCATGGCGGCGTTGTCGGTGCACCGGTGACGGGGGGGCAGGAAGACCCGGAAGCCCTCCAGGGCCCGGGCGCGGGCGCGGAGCCCGCTGTTGGCCGCCACCCCGCCGGCCAGGGCCAGGGAGCGGATGCCGGTGGCCTCGGCGGCCCGGACCACCCGGTCGAGGAGCACGTCGACCACGGCGGCCTGGAAGCTGGCGCAGATGTCCGCGTCGGGGGCGCGGTCAGGGCCGTGGACGTGGTTGCGCACCGCCGTCTTGAGCCCGCTGAAGGACCAGTCGAGACCCTCCGGGGCGGGCCTGGGGAAGGGCACGGCCTCGGGATCGCCCTCGGCGGCGAGGCGATCCACCACCGGCCCCCCCGGATACCCCAGCCCCAGCAGGCGGGCGGTCTTGTCGAAGGCCTCGCCGGCCGCGTCGTCGACCGTCTCGGCCAGGACGGAGGCGCGGCCCACCCCGTCGACCCGGTACAGCGTGGTGTGGCCGCCGCTCACCACCAGGCCCAGGAAGGGCAGCTCGGGGGGCGGATCCTCGAGCAGGGCGGAGAGGAGGTGGCCCTCCAGGTGGTTGACGCCCAGGAAGGGCACATCCCAGGCGGCGGCCAGGCCCTGGGCCCAGGAGAGCCCCACCAGGACGGCGCCGATGAGGCCCGGACCGGCGGTGGCGGCCACGGCATCGGGCCGCTCCAGGCCGGCCTGGTCCAGGGCGGCGGCGACCACTGCGCCGAGCTTCTCGACGTGGGCCCGGGAGGCCAGCTCGGGGACCACGCCGCCGAAGCGCTCATGGACGGCCTGGGTGTGGACGACGTCGGAGCGGACGCCGTCGGGGCCCACCACCGCGGCGGCGGTCTCGTCGCAGCTCGTCTCGATGCCCAGGACCTGCACGGCGCTCCAGGGGCGCGGGGGCCGCGTCTATAGCCCGCGCTTGGCCTTGAGGGTCTCCCAGGCGGCCCGGATGGCCTGGGTCTGGTTGAGGGCGAAGTCCTGGAGTGCCGGGGAGAGGTGGGCCACCCGGTCGGGGTGGTTGGCGCGCAGGGCGGCCTTGTAGGCCTTGCGGAGCTCCTCGTCGGTACAGTCGGGCGCCACGCCGAGGACCTGTTCCGTGACGGCCTCATCGTCGGCCACCACCCGGGCGGGGTCCACGCCGA
>CAZPJM010000280.1:0-6783 GCA_964586865.1 uncultured Enterobacteriaceae bacterium | reverse complement strand
GCGGCTGGCCCCCGTGGCCCGGGCGGGCTGCTACGCCCCCGGCGGCCGCTACCCCCTCCCCTCGAGCGTCCTCATGACCGCCCTCACCGCCCGGGCCGCGGGGGTGGCCGAGGTGTGGGTGGCGAGCCCACGCCCCTCGCCGGTCACCCTGGCCGCGGCCGCCCTCGCCGAGGCGGACGGGCTGCTCCGGGTGGGTGGCGCCCAGGCCATCGGGGCGCTGGCCTTCGGGGCTGGCCCGGTGCCCCCGTGCGACGCCATCGTGGGCCCCGGCAACCGCTGGGTCACCGCCGCCAAGCAGCGGGTCGCCGGCCGGGTGGCCATCGACATGCTGGCCGGTCCCTCCGAGCTGGTGGTCCTGGCCGACGGCACCGCCGATCCCGAGCTGGTGGCCGCGGATCTGCTGGCCCAGGCGGAGCACGACCCGGATGCCCTGCCGGTCCTGGTCACCCCCGATCCCGACCTCCTGGATCGGGTCGAGGCCGCCCTGCGCCGGCAGCTCGCCGATCTGCCCACCGCCGAGGTGGCGCGCCGGGCCCTCGCCAACGGCTTCGCGGTGCTGGCTGCCGACCGGGACGCCGCCTGCGAGGCGGTCGATGCCCTGGCGCCCGAGCACCTGGCCGTCCACCTGCGCGATCCGGACGAGGCCCGGTCCCGGCTCCACCACTACGGGGCCCTCTTCCTGGGCGGTGGGAGCGCCGAGGTCTTCGGCGACTACGGGGCGGGTCCCAACCACGTGCTGCCCACGGGAGGGACCGCCCGCGCCGTGGGGGCGCTCGATGTGCTCACCTTCCTCCGGCCCCAGGGCTGGCTGGTGCTGGACCGGGAGGACGCCGCCTACGCGGGCCTGGTCCGCGACACGGCCGCCCTCGGACGGCTGGAGGGCCTCGAGGCGCACGCCCGCGCCGCCGAAGCCCGCCGCGACGATCCCGAGCCGTGAGGGCCCGGGCCCGTCAGCGCATGGTCGGGTTGGGGTCGGGCCTGAGGTTCGAGGACGGCATGCCCTGCTTGGTGCGCCGCTCGTAGTAGAGCACCATGAAGAAGCCGTCCTTCATGGCCTCCTCGATGCGGGCCTTGCGGCTCTCGGGGAAGCCGTCCCCGTTCCAGTCGTGGGTCACCACCACGAAGTCGCCGACCTCGAAGGTGGGGATCTCGACCGCGCCGTCCGGATCGGGGGCCAGGGCCGCCTCCGGGGCCTGGTAGGTGCCGAGACCCGGCACCAGGACCACGTGCACGCCGTCGTCGCGGATCTCGCGGACCACGCCGCGCTTGGCCCCGAGCCGGGACACCTCGACCAGCACGCCGTCACCCACGGCGAGCGGCCCGCGGGGGGCAGGCCGGTTGGCGCTCGGGTCCTTGAGGCTGCGGAAGGTGTCGAGCACCGCCTCGTGCGCGGCCGTGAGGACCGGGGCGCGGACGGCGATGTCGTAGAAGGCATTGTCGACCAGAATCATCCGCCGGACCTCCTGGAACTCGGCCCCGCCGCGCCGGGGCTTGGCGCGGAGCCGCAGCTGCCAGCCGGGGATGCCTTCGTACTCCCAGCGTGTGTCCTCTCGCTCGAAGACGTCGACCTGGTACTTGAGGTAGGACTCGGCGTTCTGCTTCGCCAGGCTCAGCCGTGCCTCGTCGTCCCGGGGGGTGGCATCGAAGTGGGTGACGTGGACGGTGTAGCTGACCGGGCCGGAGGTGGCCTTGTACGGGAAGAAGGGGTAGCGCGTGGGGGCCGACTTCTGGCGCTGGACGCCGGGGGGGAGGTCCATGGCGAAGGCGGCGTCCGTGGCCTCGAAGGGCTCGGTGGCGATGCCGGTGTCGCAGTCGGCCAGGGTCGCGTCGGTGGACGGGTCGCCGGTGGGGTCGGAGAAGAAGGCCTTGACCTCGCGGATCACCCAGCGGTCCCCGTCCTTGTCGAGGACGTAGGTGGTGTTGGTGTTGCGCAGCTTGTTGGCGATCTTGATGCGCTTGCCAGAGACCTCGGCGAAGTCGGGCTCGACGCAGTACTCCTGCGCATAGCCGCGCTCCGGGTCGTAGAGCGCATCGAGCAGGTCGCGGATGTCGCGGTCTTGGCCCACCTGGAGGATGTACTTGCTGCCGTCGAGGAACTGCCAGGACGGGGTGAGTCGGTACAGCAGGCTCTTCGCCTCCTCGCGGGTGCCGGTGGCGAAGATGCGGTGCGCGGTCCGGGCCACGTCCACCGGGGTCTCGAAGGCGGGCAGATCCAGCTCGACCAGGGCCTCCCACTCCTCCTGGGCCTGCTGCTCGGCCAGCTTGCGGCCGATGGAGGTGCGCGCCAGGGCCTTGCCCTCCTCGGCCGTCACCTCCTGGACGTCCAGCTCGGCGTAGTTCTCGCTTCGGGAGGTGGTGCGGCCGTCCTGAAAGGTGAAGGTCCGCCCGCAGTCGTCCGAGGTCAGCTCGAAGACCACGTCGTGGCGGACGGTGGCCACCTTGCAGCAGCCCCGGAGGACCCGGGAGGTGATGGTGCCCTTGACCCACACCTCGGTGTCCGAACGCCACTCGAGGTCGTCCGACTCGACCACCGAGAGGTCCTGGATCTCGAGGACGTCCCAGAGGTAGCTGGGCGAGTAGAGGCGCGCGGCCTGGACGCCGGCGGCCTCGAGGGCCGCCTCGACCGCGGGGATCTTCGGGTGGGGGGTGCCGTGGTAGTAGGTGACCCCGCTGTGGGCCTTGTGCTTGAGGGAGCCGTCCGACCACAATTCGACCCACATCTCGCTGGACGCCTGGGCGTTGGGGAAGCACTGCAGATCCGCGGGGCGGTAGCCCCGAATGGTGTGCCGGACATAGCGGCGCAGGCCCACGATGCGGTCCCGCTGCGAGAGGTGCTCGTAGCGGCTGTCGCCGGGGAAGCTGGACCGGGCGATTCCCACCGCCTGCTGGGCGCTCTGGGCGTGCGCGAGGGTCGGGACGAGGGCGCTGACGGCCAGCAGGGCCGCGCCGAGGGTGGGACGCATGGGCTCCTCCGTGCAGATCCACGGTGTACTTACGGGGAACGGGTATCGAACCCGGGGGCCATCGGCAAGCCGGAGACGTGCTTCTTCATGCCGGAGTAAGGCCCGTCCCCCGTCAGGTGTCGGGGTATCCCCCAGGGGAGGTCCTCAGAACCAGCCGGGCTCGTCCAGCTCGACCACGTAGGTCCACTCCACCGCGCCCAGGCGGTTCCACACGTAGGTGGTGCCCCCCAGGCTGCGCAGGCCCGACGGGGCCGCCTGGATGGCCTCGCGCAGGGTGGGCTCGGGGTGCGGGCTGCGCTCGAGGGCCTGGTTGCCGTGCAGGCCCCGCTCCGAGGTGAGGCCCGCCTGGGTGGTGGAGACGACGATTCGTCCCTCGGCGTCCAGCAGGTGGGCGGCCCGGGCCCCCTCCATGGCCAGCAGCTCGACCACCTTGTCGAGGGTCATGTCGAGACCGACCACGCCGAACATCCGGCCGTCACGGTCGTACAGCGCCCGGTTGCAGGGCAGCAGGATCGCGAAGCCCGAGGCCGCCTTGTACAGCTCCCCCCACGACGAGCCGCGGGTGTGCTCGGTGTTCTTGTACCAGGGCCGGGCCCGCGGATCGTAGCCCTCGGGGAGGTCGGGGTAGCCGGGGAAGTTGATGAGGATCCCGTTCTCGAGGCCCACGTAGACCACCCCGGCCGGCGCCCCCTCGGCACCGAGGAGCCGCTCCTGGGCCGAGGCCGGCGCGTCGAGGAGGGCGGCGTCCTCGCTGGCGATCATGGCGTCGCGGAAGATGGTGCGGAGGGGGTGAAGCCGGCGCACCTCCGCCTCCACGGCGGCGAAGTCCACCGTCTCGGGCACCAGGGTGACGGGCTCCTCGAGGGAGACGGGCTTGCGGTAGTAGGGCCGCTCCCGGAAGTCGGGCGGGCTCTCCCCCTCCACGAAGTCGGCCCGGTGCCAGAGGGGGCCCTCCTGGGGGCTGCCGTGGTTCCAGAGCTGCTCGGCGGCGGCGCCCACCCGGTCCAGGACGGCCTGGGTCCGGAGCAGGCGGGTGTCGATGTCGTGGGAGCGGCGGGCGACATCGCTGACGGTGGCGGTGACGAAGGCCTCGTGGGCCGCGGCCGAGGCCTTGACGATGGAGACGGCGCTGATCCCGGTGCCGAGCAGGATCACCAGGGTCACGAGGGCGAGGACCAGCGCCCCGCCGAGCAGGCCCGGGTGACCGCTGGCCCACCGTCGCGCGCGACGGAGCAGGCTGTCGGGGCGTGCCTCGGTCTCCTCGTGGCGCAGGAAGCGCCGCACATCCTCGGCGAGGGCGGTCACGTCGGCGTAGCGGGCCTCGGGCTCGGGCGCGGTGGCCTTGCGGATGATGGCCTTCAGGTCGGGGTGGATGCGATCGCCGAAGCTGTGCTCGAGCTTGCGGGTCTCGCCCTCCATGGCGCGCAGCACGGTCTCCATGAGGGTGGTGCCCTCGATGGCCCGGTCCAGGGTGACGAGCTCGAAGAGCACGAGCCCGAGGGCGTACTGGTCGCTGGCGGGGGTGAGGGGCTCGGCGTTGGCCTGCTCGGGGGACATGTAGGCGGGGGTGCCCACCACCGTGCCGGCCTGGGTCTGGGTCGCCTTGGCGTGCTCCAGCAGGTAGGGGTCGGCGTCGCGCTCGCCCTCGGGGACATCGCCGGCCCCGTCCAGGACCTTGGCGATCCCCCAGTCCATGATGTAGACGGCGCCGTGGCGGCCCACCATCAGGTTCTCGGGCTTGAGATCGCGGTGGAGGACCCGCCGCTCGTGGGCGTAGGCCATGCCCTCGCACACCCGGGTGAACACCTCGAGGCGCGCCTCCAGGCTGTGCTCGGGGCGGCGGGGGCGCCCGGCCTTGCGGAGGCCGCGGATCTCACCGATGAGGTCGTGCAGGTTCTGCCCCTGGACCACCTTCATGGTGAGGGCGGGCTGGCCGCCGCGGGTGTGGTCGAGGGCGTAGCAGGGGACGATGTTAGGGTGGTCGAGCTGGGCGGTGATCTTGGCCTCGGCCACGAAGCGGTGGGCGACCCAGTCCGAGGCGTCGTCGAGCAGCACCTTGAGGGCCACCGGCCGCCGCAGGTGCTTGTCGCGGGCGAGGTAGACGGCCCCCATGCCGCCGCGGCCCAGCTCGGTCAGGACCTCGTAGCGGCGCTCGACCTGGGCGCCCACGGTGGGGGGGCGGCCCTCGGCGGTGGTGGCGGGGGCGCCCGACAGGGTGACCGGGCGGCTCGTGTGGACCTCGCACAGGTCGCGCACCGAGAGGACCCCGCGCCGCTTCAGCCACAGCAGGAAGCGATCCACGTTGCGCGGGTGGCCCTCGTCCAGGAACTGCTGGAAGGCCGCCTTCAGGTCCTGGACCCCGAGCCGCTGCAGGGTCGCCCGGTCCTGCGAGAGCTGGGGCGGGAGCTCTTCTCGACGCGTCACGGGGACTCCGGCGGGCAGCGCCCGGGGAGGCCGCGCGCGGCCCTCCCGACCTCGTCGCTACCTCAGGCGCCCGGCGGGATCAACGACGACCTCCTGGCATGTTCAGGTCGGTAGCGTGATCTCGTCGGTGGTCGTACCATCGGAGGCCACCCGCAGCAGGGTCAGCCCCTCGGCGGTGGCGGTGATCCGGGTGCAGCCGAAGCTGCGCTCGGCCACCCGCCGGCGGTCGGACTCGCCGGGCCGGGCGGCCTCGGCCGCCTCGACGTTCTCGTCGAGGTCGTACAGCAGGGCCCCGCCACCCCCGTCGACCACGTAGGTCACGCCGTCCACCTCGAAGCGCTCATAGCCATGGGTGTGCCCCGAGAGCACCAGGGGCACCGAGAAGCCGCGGGCGAGCTGGTGGACGGTGTCGCGCACCGCCGTCTCCCGGCGCCAGTGGCGGGAGAGGGTCCAGGTGGGCCGGTGGAAGATCAGCACCGGTATGCGGCCGCCGTCCTCGGCCCGGGACAGGGCGGCCCGGGCGAAGGCGGCCTCGGCACCGTCGGGATCGTCCAGGTCGCCGGTCTCGCTGTCCAGGATCACCAGGTGCAGGCGACCGAAGGGCACGTCGTGGTGGCGGGCCTCGTCCCGGCCGCCCTGCCCCACGAAGAGCCGCTCGAAGAGCCCGGCCCGCTCGCCCTCCAGGTCGTCCTCGTGGTTGCCGAGGGTCACCTGGAGGGGGGCCCGGGCGAGGAGCGGCGCCAGGATGTGGAACAGGCCGTTCCAGGTGTCCACCGGGTTGATCGTGTACTGGAGGTCGCCCCCGTGGACGATCAGGTCGGGCTCTAGCGCCAGGAGCCGGGCCGCCACGTCGGCGCTGGTGGGGAACATGGTGTCGGCCAGCCAGCCCACGGCCACGTCCTGGGCGGCGGCCGGCGGGGCCAGGAAGGTGCCCTCGACGGGCCCGCGCGGGCGGGTGTCCACCTGCCAGGCGTAGAGGACCCCAGGGGTGAGATCCTCGATGATGATCTCGTGCAGCACGTGCTGCCCCGCCTCGTCCACCGGGTGGTCCCCCTCGGGCACCCCGTAGGCCCAGTCCACCTGGTCCACGCGCCGGGTGGCGGTGCGGCCCGCGGTGCCGTCCGGGCCGGTGATGAGCACGATGAGCTCCACGTCCTCGCGGGTCTCGATCACGAGGCGCACGGTGGTGGCATCGACCACCTGGACGAAGGGGCCCTTGGTGAGGGTGGCCTCGGGGGCGACGGCCTGCTCCGGCGGGGCGCACCCCAGCCCGGTGGCGGCGGCGGCGGTGCCCAGGAGGGAGAGGACGGCACGACGGGTCAGCACGGGGACCTCGCGGCGGGCAGGCCCTAGATCGGAAGAGCACACGTCTGAACTCCAGTCACGTGAAACGATC
>CAZPJM010000279.1:0-6786 GCA_964586865.1 uncultured Enterobacteriaceae bacterium | reverse complement strand
TGGGCCTGGGCGCCCTCTTCGGCGCCCGGGGCCCCAACCTGGTCCACCTGGCCACCGGCCTCGGGCAGGTGGGCGAGTTCGCCTTCGTCCTGCTGGCCTTCGCCGCCGGCAATGGCGTGCTCTCCCCGGACGTGGCCCAGCCCCTCGTGGCGGTCACCGCCCTGTCCATGGCCCTCTCGCCCATCCTCATCGCCCTCGGTGACCGGGTGGTGGCGCCGGCGCTCGCCCGCGGCGGCCCCCGGGACGCCACCCCCGAGCCCGACATGGTCGACGAGGGCAACCCGGTGATCATCGCCGGCTTCGGGCGATTCGGGCAGATCACCGGGCGCTTCCTGCGGGCGCACGGGGTGGGCGCCACCGTCCTGGACATCGACGTGGACCAGGTCGCCATCCTGCGGCGCTTCGGCCAGAAGGTCTTCTACGGCGATGCCTCCCGGCTCGACCTGCTGCGGGCGGCCGGGGCCGAGCACGCCCGCCTGCTCATCGTGGCTGTCGACGAGTCCGAGAAGGTCCTCGAGATCGTCCACACCGCCGAGAAGCACTTCCCGCACCTGCAGATCCTGGCCCGGGCCCGGGGCCGCACCGAGGCCTACGACCTCCACGAGGCGGGGGTCGGTCACGTCTACCGGGAGACCTTCGACACGGCCGTGCGGGTGGGGGCCGACGCCCTGCGGATGCTCGGGGTGCCGGGTCACCGGGCCCACCGGGCGGCGCTGACCTTCCGGAAGCACGACGACCGGTCGGTGGTCGAGATGGGGAAGGTCCGCAACGACCAGCAGATGCTCGTGCGCACCGCCCGGGAGCGGCTCGCCGAGGTGGAGGCCATCCTGAGGCTCGACCGGGACGAGCGGGCCCCGGAGGATGCCGAGCCGGCGTGGGATGCCTCGGCGCGACGCGCCCACGCGCAGGGCGGGGGGTCAGGGACCTCGTCGGAGGGGGAGCCGGCCGGGCGCGAGGGGGACGTGCCGGCCTGATCGCTAGCCCGCCTTCTCCGCGACACCGCGCTGGACGAGCTCGGTGATGCGGAGCCCCACCTTGTCGTCCACCACCACCACCTCGCCGCGGGCGAAGACCTGGTCGCCGGCCAGCAGGTCGATGGGCTCGTTCACGAGCCGGTCGAGCTCGATGACATCGTCCTTCTCGAGCCGGGAGAGCTCCCGGACCGACAGCGTGGTGCGGCCCAGCTCGACCACCAGGTCGATGGGGATGTCGTGCAGGAACGCCAGCTCGCGGGACTCGGCCATGATGAGGTCCTCCCTCGCCCCCGGTGCATCGGACGCCGCGCCGCGGGCTTGAGCCCCCGGTCAGGCGGCGTCGTGGACGTTGCGGATCACCCGGATGCAGCGGATCCCGTCGCGGCTGCCGGCCTCACCGACAAGGGCCTGGCGCCCGCGGACGCGGACCTCGACGTGGCGCAGGGCCCCCAGCTCCAGCACCTCGCCCACCTCGAGGGCCCGGACCTTCGACAGGGGCAGGCGGAGGCGGGCGAGCTCGGCCACGGCCTCGACCCGGAGGGGGAGCACCCGGTCGACGCCGCCCTCGCGGCCGGGGAGGTCGGGCGGCTTCACGTCGGGCCACAGGGCCGGCACCACCGCGGTGGGCAACGCCACCAGCGCCAGGCCCATCGGGCTCTCCGGGTCGCCGAAGTCGAGAGTGGCGCCCAGCATGCCCGAGGACAGGGGCAGCCCCACATCCAGGCGCGGATCGTCGCTGACTTCGTCCACCACCAGCCGCTGGGCCCGATCGCCGGGCAGGACGTCCGAGAGGCCGTCCGCCAGATCCGCGACCAGGTGGGCCCCCAGGCGCAGATCGGCCTTGGTGAGGGGCCGCGGATCGGCCGGCGTGGGCTCGGCCCACGGATCCTCGCCCAGGAGCAGGCCCGTGATCCGGTAGAGCAGGGGCAGGTCGAGGGCCACGAGGCCCGGCAGGCCCACCGGCAGCAGGCGGATCCGGGCCAGCAGGCGGAGCTGCTCCTCGCGCATCCGATCCTGGAGCCTTCCGAGTGGCTCGTAGCGGGTCTCGCCCACCCGGATGGGCACGTCGGTGCCCACGCGGTTCACCAGGCGCAGGCGCTGGCGTCGGGCCGCCTGCCCGAGCAGCTCGATCAGCAGGCCGCGGGTGCGGTCGTCGAAGCGCCCCACGAGGGGGTTGTCGTCGGTGGACGCACCCATGTCGGCCTCAGTTGACGGTGAACTCGGTGAAGTAGATGCGGTCGATGGCCTCGGGCTCGACCAGGTCGAGGAGCGCGGCCAGCAGGTCGTCCTTCAGGCGCTGCTTGCCGTCGAGCCCCTCCACATCGCCGTAGGTGTAGTCGCTGGCCAGGGTCAGCACCGCGTCGCGCAGGGCGGCGTTGCGCTCCTCCAGCTCGAGCTGGTGGCGGGCGGTGGTGGCCACCTGCACCTGCATGCGGAGGGTGCGCCCGCCCCCGCCACCGCGGAGGTTCAGGGTGAACTTGCCCAGATCGTGGGTGAACGGCCGGCTGGGGTCCTCGATGACGATCATCTCGCCATCGGGGCCCTCCACCTCCAGGGGCTCCTCCGGGACCTCCGCCTCGGCGGCCTCGGCCGAGGTGGCGCCCCCCGGGATCAGCATCGCCGCGCCGAAGCCGGCCCCGGCCCCCACCACCAGGGCACCGACGGCGGCCAGGACGATGGGCATCATGGAGGGCTTCGGCGCCTCGAGCTCGTCATCGACGTCGGGCATCGGGATCCTCGTGCTTCAGGTCCTGCAGCGCCCCGCGCCCCGTGGGCGAGCCCGTCCGGACGATGAGTCCGATCCGGGGTCCGGAGGTCTGCGCCTCCTCCATCGGATCGCCCGGGGGGGTGGTGTAGGCCCCGGCGACGATGTGCTCGCCGGGCACGCCCCGCCGCAGCCGACCGATGACGGCCACCGCCCGCGCGATGGCCAGCTCGCGGGCCTGGTCGGACTCGCCGGGCCGCGCATCGCCCAGCACCTCGACCGTGACGGTGGGCTCGGTGGCCAGCAGATCGGCCAGGCGAGAGAGCGTGGCGTAGCCGGTGGGGTGGACCGTCGCCGAGCCGGGCCGGAAGAAGCTGGTCTCGGGGAAGTCCAGGCGGAGCTCGTCGGCGCGCAGGTCGGTGGTGACGTGGGTCTGGGAGAGGTGCTGACGGAAGGCGGTGGCCAGCCGGGCCAGCAGGGGGGACAGGGAGACGTCGGCGGAGAAGGTGGGCGACATGTGCTCGCCCTCGCCCGGCCCCATGAGGGAGGGCTCGAAGCCGTCCGCCCCGAGCTTCTCGTGGAGCGACCGGAGCAGGGCCGTGACCCGGTTGGTGTCCTCGAAGGTCGCCATGGCCATGAGCATGACGAAGAAGGTGAGGAGCAGCGTCACCAGGTCGGAGAAGGTGGCCATCCACAGAGGGACGCCGGCTGGCGGCTCGGGCTCGCGACGCTTGCGGGGCATCTACGCCGCCTCCTCGAAGCGCTGGCTGGGCGCCAGGGTGGCGTTGAGGCGCTCGACCATGAAGCGCGGGTTCTCCCCGGCCAGGATGGAGAGCAGGCCCGCCGCGATGAGCTCCTTGTGAGCGATCTCCTGGGCGGAGCGCACCTTGAGCTTGTTGGCGATGGGGATGCCCACCAGGTTGGCCAGGATGGCCCCGTAGAAGGTGGTGAGGAGGGCGATGGCCATCTTGGGGCCGATGGTGGAGGGATCCTCGAGGCTGCCGAGCATGAGCACCAGGCCGATGAGCGTGCCCAGCATCCCCATGGCCGGGCCATAGGCGCCCATGGCGTCGAACACCCCCACGCTGCCTCGGTGGCGCTCCTCGATCTTGCCGATCTCGTCGAACAGGACCGACTCGATGGTGCTCGCCTCGTGGCCGTCGGCCATCATGAGCAGGCCCCGCTTGAGGAAGTCGTCATCGGCCTGCTCGGCGGCGGCCTCCAGGGAGAGCAGCCCTTCGCGACGGGCCCGGTTGGACAGGTCGGCGAGCAGCTCGATGGTCTTGCCCGGGTCGTAGGAGGGCGCGAAGAAGGCGGTCTTGGCGGCCTTCAGCGCGTTGAGCACCACGCCGCCCGGGTAGCCGATGAAGAGGGCGGCGGTCGTGCAGCCGATCACCACCACCACCGAGGGGATGTCGATGAACGACAGCAGACTCCCGCCGAGCAGGATGGAGATGACGAGCAGCGTGAAGGCTGCCACCAGTCCCAGGATCGTGGCCAGGTCCATCTCGGATCCTCCGGAGGGCAAGGGCGTCCAGCCGGCTTGTCGGACCGCCCGCAGAGGAGTTGAGCCGGTCGCCCGGGGCCCGAATCACGAGGGCGCCGCCCGGGACTCTCCGGACGACGCCCCAGGGGCCTCCCGCGGGCCTCAGACGAGCTGCACGAGGGTCTGCAGCGACTCGTCGCTGGTCCGGATGGTGCTGGCGTTGGCCTGGTAGGCCCGCTGGGACTGGATCATGCTCACGAACTCGTCCTCCAGGTCCACGTTGGAGGACTCGAGGGCGTAGCCATTGACGGCGCCCCGGCCGCCGGTGCCGGCCACGCCCAGGGTGGCCTCGCCCGACTGCAGCGTCGCCTCGTAGAGGTTGCCGCCCGCGCGCATGAGCCCGTCGTCGGCGCCGAAGGTGGCCAGGGCGACCTGACCGAGCACCATGGACTCCCCATTGTCGTACTGACCGACGATCTGGCCCTCCTCGTCCACCGCCAGCGAGGTCATGTAGGCGGTGCCGAAGCCGTCCTGGCTGAAGGAGATGGCGGTGGAGGGGGCGTCCCCGTTCTGGACCAGGCTGCCCGCCTCGCCGGGGGCCAGGCCGAAGTCGAAGGTGGGGGTCCAGGCGTCCGCACCGGGCCACTGGGCGGCGGTGCCGGTGCCGGGGGTGATGCCGGTGAGGTTGCCGTCGGTGTCGAAGGAGAGGCTGCCGGTGGCCACCTGCAGGGCCCCACCGTCCGGGTCGTCCACGGCGCCGTCGCCGTCCGCGTCGATCTCGGAGCCGTCCACCACGGCGTGGTAGGTCCAGCCGGTGGTGGTCCGCTCGAACATCACGGTCACGTCGTGCTTGCGGCCCAGGCTGTCGTAGACGGTGGTGGAGGTGTGGAAGTCGGCGGCCCCGGTCATCTCGGCGATGGAGGGGGCGGCGGCGGTGCCGTCGGCGGCGGCGGCCAGGCCGGCCAGGGGGGTGGCGCTGTTGTCGGCCGAAGGGTCGAGGACCGCGTTCAGGGTGAGGGTGGTGGTCTCGGAGGGGGGCAGGGGCTTCGTGTCGAGGCGCAGGGGGCCGGGCTGGCCGCTCACCTGGCCGTTGTCGGCGGGGTAGCCCATGAGCCGCAGGCCCGAGAGGGTGGTCACGTAGTTCTCGTTGTCCACCCGGAAGCTGCCGTCGCGGGTGTAGAAGTTCTTCTGGCCGTCGGTGACCTGGAAGAAGCCGTTGCCGCCGATGGCCAGGTCCAGGGCCGAGCCGCTGGACTGGAAGCCACCCTGCTGGTGCAGGACGTGGACATCACCGGTGGTGGCGCCCAGGCCCACCTGGCTGAGGCCGTTCACCGAGCCCACCGTACGGGGGACCATGTCGGCGAAGGAGATGCGGCCCTTCTTGAAGCCGCGGGTGCCGAGGTTGGCGATGTTGTCGCCGATGACGGCCATGGCGCTACCGCTGGCCCCGAGGCCGCTGGCGCCGGTCTTGATGGTGTTGAACAGGCTCAGGGGGGGGTTCCTCCTGGACGGGGGATCCGTGGGGGGTGGCGGCCGGGCGCGCGAGGCGCCCGGAGGGGGGTGGGGCCGGCTCAGCCGGCGTCGGGCTCCCCGGCGTCGACGCGCAGGGTGAGGATGTCTCCGAGATCGACCGGCATGCCGTCGACGGACGGCTGGGGGGTGCCGGTCGCGTAGTCCATGCCGTCGACCACGCCGGTGACGCGGCCATCAGCGATGACGGCGTTCCCATCGGCGTCCGAGCCGGTCACCTTGAAGGAATAGCGGCCCGCGGGGACGGCATTGCCGTCGCTGTCGAGGCCATCCCAGGTGAAGCTCCCCTCGGCCTCGGCGGTGCCCAGGTCCACCGTGCGCACCACCCGGCCGGTCTCGTCGGTGATGGTGAGGGTCGCCTCGGACAGGGCGGTCGGGGCGCTCCAGCCGAGCTCGGCGGAGCCGCCCTCCTGCAGGGCCACCGTGTTGCCCCGCGCCACCACCGTGGTGCCCAGGAGGTTGGCCATGCTGGCGCTGTTCATGGCCTGGATGCCCTGGGCCACCGCCGACATGGTCTCCTGCACGCCCATGAGCTGCTCCAGGCTCGAGAACTGGGCGAGCTGGGACAGGAACTGCTCATTGTCCATGGGCGAGGACGGGTCCTGGTTCTGGAGCTGGGTGGTCAGCAGCTTCAGGAAGGTGTCGCGGTCGGCCATGTCGGCCGGCGCCTGGTTGGTGGGCCCGGGCTGGGCCGCCACCCCGGCGAGCTGGTTGATGGTCAGGTCGGACATGGTCCCTCCCGGGATCAGGCGATGAGGTCGACGAGGCTGCCGCGGCGCAGGCGCCGGGCCGGGGCCTCGGTGGCGTCGGTGGCGGTGGCGGCGCGCGGCCCCTCGTGGTGGGTGCGCCCGTCGTCGCGACGGTGCTGGCGGCTGCGGAAGCGCCGCAGGTCGAAGCCCCCCTCGGCCAGGGAGCGCTCGAGGGCCGGGCCCAGATCCTCCAGCTCCCGGGTGCGCTCGGGGCGTCCCTCCAGGGTGACCTCGACCGCCTCGCCGTCGGCAGCGACCTCGACGGAGAGATCGGCGTCGAGGGCGATCCGGACGGTGCCGTCGTCCTTGCGGCCGGGGGGGAGGGGGGCCTCGCGGGGGACC
>CAZPJM010000278.1:0-6796 GCA_964586865.1 uncultured Enterobacteriaceae bacterium | reverse complement strand
GGGGATCCCCTGCCCCCAGTGCGGCATGACCCGATCCTGGGTGCACCTGGTCCGCGGCAACATCTTCGAGGCCTTCCGCTACAACGCCGCCGGGGCCCTCCTGCTGCTCTGGATCGTCACAGGCGGCTTCGTCGGCGCGGTGCGCCTCGTCACCGGTCGCGCCCGGGCCCTCCGGCCCCCGTGGCTGGCCCTGTTCCTGTGGGCCATGTTCTGGCTGCTCGTCCCGTACATGGGGCTGTGGGTGGCGCGGATCCTGGGCGTGAACCCGCTGCCCGAGTTCGGCTGACCACGCCGCGCCCTCGCTGGCCCGCGCGACCGGGCCTCTCGCTCATGGATCCAGGCGGAACCGCACCCGGTAGGGACCGCGGCCATCCCAGCCGCCCCGGGGGGAGCGGGGCGGCTCGGTCGGGGCGAGCCGGTCGACGTTGCGGGCCTCGACCCAGGTGGCGAGGAAGAGGAACCCACCCACCAGGGCCAGCGAGAGCTGGCCGAGGGCCACGCTGGCCACCAGGAAGAGCGCCGCGAACCCGCGCCCGACCGCGATGGCGAGGCGGCTGGCCCGGGTCCAGCCCAGCAGGGGGGTCAACAGGGCCCGGAACACCCGCCCGCCGTCCATCGGGAAGGCCGGCACCAGGTTGAAGACGCCCATCAGAAGGTTCATGGCCGCGAACGCGGCGAGCCACCAGCCCCCGATCACGGCCCAGGCCAGCCCGAAGCCCACCGCGAGCACGCCGTTGACCGCCGGTCCGGCCACCGCGATGAGCGCCTCTTGGCGGGGCTCGCGGGGCATGGAGGTCATCGCGGCCACCCCGCCGAAGGGGTAGAGCGTGATGTGGGCCGTCCGCACGCCGAAGAAGCGGGCCATGGTGGCATGACCCAGCTCGTGGAGCACCACCGAGACGAACAGCACCACCCCCAGCACGGCCGCACTGGCCGCCGCGCCCACACCGCTGGTCAGGCCGGTGAAGGCCAGCAGGCCGCCGACCAGGGCCAGGAAGCTCCAGTGGAGCCGGATGGGCACGCCCGAGATGGTCGCGATTCGCACAGGACCTCCCTCGCCGCTCTCCCTGGGCCCCACCGGCGCCCGGGGAAGGGGAGATGACGGAGGTTGACCGACGGCGACCGCCGCCTGCGGCTCCTACTCCTCGCGGTGGAGCACCACGGCCAGGCGACCGGAGGAGAACTGGGGCACCTGCAGCGTCCAGCCGGCGCGGTAGGCGGCCTTGTCCAGCAGGGCCTCCACGTCGGCGCCGAGCCCGCTGCTCGACTGGACCGCCCCGGTGAGCGAGAACCGCGGGAAGCCCGGCAGCCGCACCACCTGGGTGCAGATGTTGGCGATCTCGTTGAAGTTCTCCAGGAGGGCCTCGTCGAGGGCGCCATCGCGCATGGCCTCGGTGACCGTGCCCGCCGACATGAGCGTCAGCGCCGCCGCCATGCCCGCCGCCGCCCCGATGTCGGCCAGCAGGAGCGCGCCGAGGACCCCGTCGTCGTCGGTATAGGTGGCGGCCACCACCGGCAGGCTCGGGCCGGGCACCAGGGGCGAGCCCTTGGTCACCGCCACCTCCTTGCCGGTGAGCGAGCCGATCAGCTCCGCCAGCTCGTCCTCGCTGCACAGCCCATCGGGGACCTTGCTGCTCACCTTGGGCGCCTCGGCGTGGGACCGGCGACGGCCCACCGAGGGCTGACCCGGCTTGCGGGGGGCGAAGCGGGGTCGGCGGGACATGGGACCTCCTAGCGGATGAAGCGCGTCAGGACGTCCTTGAAGGTGTCCGCCGTGAAGGGCTTGGTGATGAGGAACTGCGCGCCGGCGGCCGAGGCGGTGTTCTTCATCTCCGGGGACGCCTCGGACGTGACGAAGCCGAAGTTGACGTTGTTGCCGTCGCCCCGGAGGGTGCGCAGCAGCTCGATGCCGTTCATCTCGGGCATGTTCCAGTCGCACAGGACGAGCGAGGGGGGGTCGGCCTGGATGGCCTGCAGGGCCGTCTTGCCGTTGTCCGCCTCGGAGACATCGAGGTTGTTGAAGCCTGCCTGGCGCAGGGTCCGCTTCACGATCATCCGCATCGCACGGCTGTCGTCGACCACGAGGATCTTCATGTCGGGCTCCCTCTTCGGGGGGTTGCTCGCAAGGGTCATCGGATCGGGCCCGGGGGCCCTGAAGGTCAGGCCGCCTCTCGGATGACGACGGTGAGGCTGTCACCCTCGGCGGCGAAGCCCCATCGGGAGACCCGGGCCTCGCCGCCGCGGATCAGGCGGAAGCCGGGGAGGACCTCCGGGGTGCCCATGGAGCAGCTCCCGGGCAGGAGGGCCTTGATGTTGCCGGTGGTCACGTTGACCAGCTCGCCGAAGGCGTCGTGGACCTCCTCGGCGCTCATCTCGGCCTCGTCCATCTCGAACATGATGCTGGCGAGGCGGCGCGCGAACTCCTCGCTGCACCCCATCTCGACCGAGCCACGCCAGCCCCCGTCGATGCGGATCACCCCGGCCAGCTCGTGGTCCGAGGTGCTGGAATTCTCGCCGGCGGCGAGGATGTCCAGGCCGAACATGGCGCAGGCATCGCTGGTGATGCGGACGATCTGGTCGGTGTCGAACTCCATGATTCCCTCCCAAGGGATCCGGCTCAGCCGTGCTGGTAGAACCACGACCGCCGATGCTGACGACGGCGGAGCCCCAGCCCCAGGTTCAGCGTGGTCTCCCCGCTGCCCAGCAGCAGGTAGCCGTCGCTGGCCAGATGCCGCTCCATGCGCGCCAGGATCTCGCGCTTGGTACCGGTGTCGAAGTAGATGAGGACGTTCCTCACGAAGATGAGGTCGAAGGTCGGCAGGGCCGGCCAGGGACCGGCCAGGTTCAGGCGCTGGAAGGTGACGAGCTCGACCGCGCGACGGTCGATCCGGAACCCTCCCTCCCCGTCGGATCGGAACCAGCGGCTCCGAAGGTGAGCGGGGACCCCACGATCCAGCTCCACCCGCTGGAAGCGACCCTCGCGCGCCCGCTCCAGCACCGTGGGGCTGATGTCGGTGGCCCGGATCTCCAGGTCCCAGTCGAGCAGGGAGGGGAAGTGGTCGTGGATCATCATGGCCAGGGTGAAGGGCTCCTGGCCGGTGGAGCAGGCCGCCGACCACACCCGGAGGCGACGGCGGGCCTTGCGGCGCTCGACGAGCTCGGGGAGCACGTCCTCCCGAAGGGCCTGCCAGGGCAGATCGTCGCGGAAGAAGGAGGTCTCGTTGGTGGTCATGGCGTCGACGATCTCGAGGGAGAGCTCGCGCCGGTGGCCGGAGCGCACCGCGAAGAGCAGCTCCTCGAGGCCCTTGAAGCCGTGGCGGCGGGCCAGGGGCCGCAGCCGGGACTCGACCAGGTACTCCTTGCTCTCGTCCAGGACGATGGCCGCCTCGTCGCGGACGAGGGTTCGGACGAACTCGAAGTCGGCGCGGCGCATCAGCCCTCCCCGGCCGCGCGGGGCCGGTTGGCGAGCCAGACCCGCCGGGAGATGGCCTCGGCGACGGCCTCGAGGGGAAGGACCTCGTCCGCGACGCCCGCCTCGTGGACCGCCCGGGGCATGCCCCAGACCACCGAGGTGGCCTCGTCCTGGGCGATGACGTACCCGCCGGCGCCGTGGATCCGGCGAGCGCCGTCGCGACCGTCGGCCCCCATGCCGGTGAGCACGCAGGCCAGGAGCCGCCCGCCCCACACATCGACCGCCGAGCCGAAGAGGCAGTCCACCGCTGGGCGGCACGAGTGCACCGGCGGCTCCCGGTCGAGGGTGAGGGAGACCCGGTCCCCGGCCCGGCGGACCCGCATGTGGTAGCCACCCGGCGCGATGTAGACGAGGCCGGGCTCGACCGGATCCCCGGCCTGGCCCTCCCGGACGTGCAGCGGCACCGAGCCGTCGAGCCGGTCGGCGAGCAGGCGGGTGAACCGCGGAGGCATGTGCTGCACGATGAGGACGGGGACACCCAGATCGCCGGGTAGATCGGGCAGCACCTGGGCCAGCGCATTGGGCCCGCCGGTGGAGCTGCCGATGAGCACCGCGTCGATCCGTCTGCCGCGAGGGCCGCGCTGGCGCCAGGGGGCCTGCTCCAGGATGGTGGGCGCCACGAGGCGGGGGCCGTGGGAGACCTGCGAGACGGGCTCGGGCATGGACAGGCCCCGGACCGCCCGCCAGGCCTCCCGCAGCCGGGGGGCGAGCTCGCCGTGGACGATGCCCTTCAGCCCCTCGCCCTCCTCGCTGCGCTTGGAGACGTAGGCGGTGGCCCCGGCCATCAGGGCCTCGAGCGCAGCCTTGCTGCCGCGCTCGGTGTGGCTCGACACCATGACGATGGGCAGGCGCGGGTGGTCGACCCGCAGGCGGCGAACCGCCTCGACCCCGTCCAGGACGGGCATCTCCACATCCATCGTCACCACATCGGGCTTCAGCTCGGCCACACGCGCCAGGGCGTGCTCCCCATTGCGGGCCTTGCCCACGACCTCGAAGTCGTCTTCCTCGTCGAGGAAGCGGCCGAGCAGACGACGCACGACGGCCGAATCGTCGACCACCAGGACACGGATGGACATGACGCCCCTAGGCAGCGACGACGTCGAGGGCGAGCGCCGCCTCGACGTCGAGGATGAGCAGCAGGCTGCCCTCGAGCTTGTAGACCCCGCGCACCAGGCCGCGGGCATTGGCGTTCAGGTTCTCCGGCGGGGCCTCGAAGGTGGTCACGTCCACCTCCACCACGTCGCCGATCTCGTCCACCTGCAGGCTGCAGGCGCCCTCCTCCATGCGGATCACCACGTTCATCGCCTGGCTGCCCTCGGCCCGGCGGGGCAGGCCCAGGCAGGTGCGGAGGTCGATGGCCGGCACGATCTGGCCGCGCAGGTTGATGAGCCCGTGCACCGCGGCCGGAGCCTGGGGCACGTGGGTCATCTCCTGGAAGCGGAGGACCTCCTGGACCTGGACCACCTCGACGCCGAGGAAGAGGCCGTCCACGAAGAAGGTGCAGTACTGGTTCTCGGCGAGCATGGGTCCTCCTGCCATCAGGCTGTGGCCAGGGCGGATTCGAAGAGGGTGACCCCCGAGCCGTCCACGACGGCCGGGATGTCGACGATGTCGGTGACCTGCCCGCCGATGACGGCGCTGCCGGTGATGACCCCGGAGTGTCCGCGCCGGCGGTGGATCACCAGGTTCTCCTCGATCACGTCGACGATCTCGTCCACGATGATGCCGACCTGGGAGCCGTCGTGGGTGTAGACCAGCACCTGCAGCGGGTCGCTCGGGTCCCGCGGGGCGGCCGAGACACCGAGGGCGCGGGTCATGCGCACCAGCGGCAGGATCGAGCCGCGGTACTGGATGACCTCCTGGCTGCCGGCGATCTCCAGCTTCTCGTCCGCGAACTCCTCGAGCCGGCTGATGTCGTCGAGGGGCACGGCCAGGCGTCGGTTCTGCCCGCAGCGGAACAGGAGGAGCTGGGTCGTCTCCCCGCCGTGGCGATCCTGGTCCTGGTCCTGGGCCCGGCCATTGCCGCGGTGCTCCGAGAGGACCTTCGAGGCGGTGGCCATGCCGAGCACATCCAGGATGAGCGCGACCTTGCCGTCCCCCAGGATGGTCGCCCCGGCGAAGACATCGATGTTCTTGAGGAGGGTGCCCAGCGGCTTGACCACGATCTCGGCCGTGTCCTGGATGCCGTCCACCACCAGCCCGAACTGGCGGTCGTAGGCCTGCAGGACGACGATGTTGATGGTCAGCTCCTCCTCGTCACGCGCCGCCTCCAGCACGCGGGAGCGGCTCGTGACCCCGTCGAGGCCGAGCACGTCGTTCAGGTAGACCAACGGGAGCAGGTTGCCCCGGAGCCGGTAGACCGGGGCGCCGTGGATGTGCTCGATCTTCTGCAGCGAGCGGGGCCCGTCCAGGCGCACCAGCTCCACCAGGCTCACCTGGGGCACCGCGAAGCGCTCCTGGGCCGACTCGACGATGAGGGTCGGGATGATGGCGAGGGTGAGGGGGATCTTGATCTTCAGGGTGGTGCCCTTGCCGTGCACCGACTGGATGTCGACGGTGCCGCCGATCCGCTCGATGTTGGTCTTGACCACGTCCATGCCGACCCCGCGGCCCGAGACGTTGGTCACCTGGGCGGCGGTCGAGAAGCCGGGCGCGAAGATGAGCTGCATGACCTCGCGATCGCCCATCTTGGCGGCGTCCGTGCTGGTGACGAGCCCGCGGTCCACCGCCCGGTTGCGCACCTTCTCCACGTCGATGCCGGCGCCGTCGTCGGTGATCTCCATGTTGACCTGGCCGCTCTCGTGGTAGGCGCGCAGGAAGAGGGTGCCCTCGGCCGGCTTGCCGGCCGCCTGGCGCACCGCCGGGGTCTCGATGCCGTGGTCCACCGAGTTGCGGATGATGTGGGTCAGCGGATCCTTGATGGCCTCCAGGATGGTCCGGTCGAGCTCGGTGTCCTGACCCTCCATCTCCATCCGGACCTTCTTGTCGCACACGCTGGCCAGGTGCCGGACCATCCGGGGGAACTTGCCCCAGATGTTGTTGATGGGCTGCATGCGGGTCTTCATGACCCCCTCCTGCAGCTCCATCGTGATCAGGTTGAGCCGCTGGGAGGTGGCCACGAAGGCGGCGTCCTGCCAGGTGTCGTTGGCGAACTGGAGGACCTGGTTGCGCGCCAGGACCAGCTCGCCCACCAGGTTCATGAGCTTGTCGAGCAGCGAGACGTCCACCCGGATGTTGTCGGACTTCTTGGCCACGTCGGCGCCGCCGCGCCCCTTGCCGTCCTCCTCGCCGCCAAGTGCGGCCCGGGCGGCGGCGGGCTTGGGG
>CAZPJM010000277.1:0-6807 GCA_964586865.1 uncultured Enterobacteriaceae bacterium | reverse complement strand
CCGATCTGCGCAACTCGGTGAAGGACCGTGCCAATGCCCAGTCCTCGTGCGCCGGCCAGTTCCTGCTGGAGCACCTGCAGGACTACGAGGGCCGGTGGCTCCACGTGGATCTGGCGGGCCCGAGCAAGGCGAGCGGCCGGGGCACCGGGTTCGGGATCGGCGTGTTGCTGGGCCTGGCCGGGCTGCTCGCCGAGCCCGCCGACGGCTGAGGCCTGGCCCGCATCCCTCTTCCCGCTCTGTGCTGCGCCGGCGATCTGCCGGTTGCGCGCTGCAGGACTGCTAGCCCCGGACCGCGTCGCGCCAGTCGGGGTGGGCCGGCTCGGGCAGCAGATCCCGGAGGAAGCGCGCGGCGTCGAAGGCGCGGGGCACGCCGGTGGTGACGTCCGGATCGAAGCTCGGCGCGGGCCGGTCGTGGAGCCGCGCCGCCTCGCGGTAGAAGTCCCCCCGGGTGGGCAGCGGGGGCACGGCGCCCACGTAGATGCGGTCGGGCTCGGGGTGCTCCAGGGCGGCCAGGATGGCGGTGGCGGCGTCGTCCCGGTGGACGAGGGGGATGGGGCGGTGCTCGGGCCCCGGGGGGAGGCTGCCCCGGCGCAGGTAGAAGCCCACCGGCCCGCGGCCTGCCCGATAGAGCCCCCCGAAGCGGATCACCACCCCGGTGGGCGCCCACTCCAGGAAGGCGGCCTCGGCCTGGGCGGCGGTCTGGGCGCGCTCCTCCTCGCCCGGCGGGGTCTCGGGCCCCAGCGTGCCGGTGCGGCTTCCGTACACCCCGGTGGTGCCGGTGAAGACCGCGCGCCGGACCCGCGGGGCGCCCCCGCCCAGGTGCCGGGCCATGTCCCGCTGGCCGGTGCTCCCGCCGATGGAGAGGACCACGTGATCCTCGGGCTCGAGGGCCAGCGCCGGGTCCCGCTCGTCGGCGGTCACGGCCTGGACCCCGGCGGCCCGCAGCGCCTCGTGCTTGTCGGGCGAGGCGGTGATCCCGAGGGCGGTCCCGCCGGACGCCACCCAGCGGGCAGCCACCGCACCGCCCAGATCCCCCGCCCCGATCACCACCAGCCGTCCGCGTCCCATCGCGCCTCCCGAGCGGGAGGGCTAGCGCGGCGCGCCGCGGCCGGACCACCCGGTCAGTGCAGGCCCACGAAGAGGTGGCCCTCGCCCAGGCGGACGGCGGCCAGGCCCTCCCAGACCACATCCGCGGCCTCGACCTGGCCGGTGCGCGGCGGGTCGAAGCCCTGGACCCCGTGGGGGCGGATGGTGGCGAGCCAGTGGCCGGCGACGATGTTGGCGACCTCGCCCATCACGTCGGCGCGGGACTCGTGGGTGTCGGCGGGCAGGCCGATGGTGTGCAGGCTGAAGGCGCTGCAGGCCGCCGGGTCGCCGTAGAGCACCAGGTGCTGCTCGGGGGGGCCGTGGATGACGATCTCGGAAAGGGCCAGCTCGCCGACGGGCGCCTCGAGGGGCTCCAGGGTGGCGGGAAGCCCCAGCGTCCGCAGGACCTGACCGGTCGACTTGGCCGCCACGGTCGTGGGATCGTCGCCCGGCTCGACGGTGATGGGGGCGCGGCTGGGCGCCTCCGGGTCCTCGGGAGGACGGGAGAGGGGGAGGCTGCGCAGGGTCGCGTTGCCGCCACGCGCGTCGGAGATCTCCTGGAGGACGGGCTCGAGCTGGCGGCGGAAGGCCTCGGCCGTGAAGGGCTTGCGGATGATGGCGCTGGCCCCGTGGTCGAAGAGTCGGCGGAACAGGCGACGCTCGTAGCGGGAGGTCACCATCACGCAGCGGCCGCGGTCGAAGAAGGCGTCGTCGTGCAGTCCGTACAGGAGCTGCTCACCGTCCATCACCGGCATGTTCACGTCCGAGAGGACGATGTCGGGAGCGGCGGCGCGGACGTGCTCGAGGGCCTGCCGGCCATCCTCGGCCTCGACGATGTCGGTGTCGGCGATTCCGCAGCCGTGAAGCTGCTTGCGCACCATCAGGCGCATGATCTTCGAGTCGTCCACCACGAGTGCCCGCATGCTCGCCTCCCGGGCCCGGGCTGCATGCCGGGCGCCACGGAAGCTCCATCGGATCGGCCGGCGTCGATCCTCACCCCCCCGCGCCTTCCCCCGAGAGCGTGGTCAGGTCGGTCGTGCCGTAGCGTCGCAGCCTGTACCAGGTGATGCCGCGCTCGGCGACGAAGTAGGTGGGGATGGCCACCGCCGTCGCCACGATGAGGCAGCCGAGCCAGAGGGGGCCGAAGATCCCCATCATGGCCGACCAGGTCGCCTGGACGCGCGCCATCCAGCCGCCGCCCTCGGGCGGGAAGAAGATGGCCACGAAGTCCTCGTAGGGGATGGCGTCCAGGCCCAGGATCCAGCAGCCGAGCCAGTAGCAGGGCAGGAAGATGGGCACGAGGGTGATGGGGTTGCTCACCCAGGCCATGGCCATGGCCACCACCTTGTTGCCCTTGACCGGGTGGCAGAGGATGGCCGAGACCACCATCTGCACGCCGACCAGGGGGAGCAGGGCGATCCACATGCCGATCCCCACTCCCAGGGCCAGTCGGTGGGGGGAGTCGTCGGCGTGGAGGATGTTGTGGTAGACGAAGTGCCGCGCCCGCCCCCACCACGAGAAGTACCAGCGGGGCGGTGGGCCGGTCCGGCCCTCGGGGAGGCCTTCCGAGCGGGACGGGTCGGAACGGTCCGAGTCCGCCTCGGGCGGGTCGGAGCGCGGGTCGCGGGGCTCGCCGGGGTCGCGCATCGGGCCTCAGACGTCCTCGTCGCGGGGAGCACGGGGCAGGAGGCGGACCACCTCGCCCAGCCAGTCCACCACCTCGGCCGGGTCGGTGGCCCGGTGGACGGGGGCTCGCGGGCGGGGGTCCACCGCCTCGCCGGCCAGCCGATGGGCCCAGCCGGTGCCGGTGTCGAGGGCGCAGAGGGGCTTGCCGAGCTGCCAGGCCAGGGCGATCTCGGAGAGGGTGCCGGCGCCGCCGTCCACCACCACGACCGCATCGGCGGCGTGGACCACCACCGCGTTGCGGGCCAGGCCCAGACCGGTGGGCAGGATGACGTCCACCCAGGCATTGGCGTCGGCCGGGTTGGTCGAGGGGAGGATGCCCACGGTGGCCCCGTCCCAGTGGGCCGCGCTGTGATGGGCGCCACGGCAGACCGCCGCCATCACCCCATCGCGGCCGCCGCAGACGATCCGGTAGCCCGCGTCGACCAGGGCCGTGCCCAGGGCCTCGGCGGCGGTGAGGGCCCCGACGGGGGCGGCGCTGGCGCCGATCACGGCGACCTGGGGACGGCGGGGCATGGGACCTCCGGGTCGGGCCTAACGCGGGCGCGGCTCGCCCTCGCCGCGGGGTGGGCGCGCCGGTCCCCGGTGTGTACCTTCCCCGCATGAGCACCGCCGCCCCGACCGTCCGCGAACCCGCCTTTCAGCGCCTCGTCCTCTTCGACGGGCTGTGCGCCGTGTGCGACGCCACGGTCCAGTGGGTCCTGGATCACGACCCCGACGGCCAGTTCCACTTCGCCCCCCTGCAGAGCGACGTGGCCCAGGAGGTGCTCTCCCGGCACCCCGAGCTGCCGGACGACCTGGACAGCATCATCCTCGTCGAGGTCCGTCCCGACGGCTCCGAGAAGGCCTGGACCCACAGCACCGCCATCCTCCGCATCGCGGGCCGCCTCGAGGCGCCCTGGTCGTGGCTGGCGGCGGCCCGCATCGTCCCCCGGCCCCTGCGCGACCTCTTCTACAAGGCCTTCGCCAGGATCCGCTTCAAGGTCTTCGGGCGTCGGGACTCGTGCCGCATGCCGGAGCCCCGCTGGGCCGACCGCTTCCTCGGCGAGGCCTGACCGGGCCGCTCACGGGTTGGGCGGCGGGACCGCCAGCGCATCCGCGGTGCGGGCGAGGGCCGGGGAGAGCCCGTCGGCCCCGGGGAGAGCGCCCTCCACCAGGTCCACCAGCCCATCCACCACCGCCACCGTCCGGGCCAGGGCCCTGGCCAGGCTGGCGGCATCCAGCGCGTGACGGTCCAGCACCGAGCCGTCCACGTCCCGGGCCGTCACCACCAGGGCGCCCTCCATGCGGCGCAGTCCGAAGGGCTCGCCCATCACCTCGAGGCGGGCCGCGCCCTCCGTCCAGGCGCCGTGCAGCGCCGCCACCCAGGCGCCCACCTCGCGCAGGTCCCGTCCCACCGTGGCCGACACCTCGCCCGGCTCGGGATGGGGCAGCCAGAAGCCGTCGGGCGTGGGGAAGGCCAGGCCCACCCGCCGCCCCGGGGGCCCCGCCCCGCGCCGCCACGAGAGGGGGTCGGGGAGCGGTGGCAGCGCCTCCCAGCGCGTCCGTGCGGCGTGGGCCCGCACCGCGGCCAGATCCTTGCGCAGATCCCCCGTCGGGGAGGGGGGAGGAGCGCTGCCCAGCCGGGCCACCAGCGTGGCCGCGGCGAGGGTGGGGGAGGGGGCGTCGTCGGGCATGGGCCTCCGGGGCCTCGGCAGGATGCCATCGCGGGGCCGGTCGTGGCAGTCTCGGCGGTGGAGGTCCCATGTCCCAGCCCCCCTTCCACCTGGCCTTCCCCGTCCACGATCTCGACGCCGCTCGGGCCTTCTACGTGGGTCTGCTCGGCGCGACCGAGGGGCGGAGCGACCCGCGCTGGGTCGACTTCGACCTTCGGGGGCACCAGATCACCGCCCACCTCGTCGACGCCCTCCAGGCGGTGGAGCCGCCCACCAACCCCGTCGATGGCGAGGACATCCCCGTACCCCACTTCGGCCTCGTGCTCGGGTGGGAGGCCTGGCACCGCGAGCGCGATCGGCTCGAGGCCGCCGGGGCGGACTTCCTCGTGGCCCCCACCATCCGCTTCCCGGGTCGTCCCGGCGAGCAGGCCACCCTCTTCCTGCGCGATCCCAGCGGCAACGCCGTCGAGCTCAAGGCCATGCGCGACCCGGCCCGCCTCTTCGCCTCCTCCTGACCCGCCCCGCGCCCCTCGGTGAGCCCCGCCCCTTGCCGGCCCGGTCCGCGGGGTGCACACAAGGGCATCTGCCCGGAGGCGCCCGTGTTCGGACTCTTCATCCCCAAGCACAAGACCACCCTGCCCACCCCCGCCGAGGCCCTGCCCGGGCGCGACGAGCGGCCCTTCGCCGTCTCCGACACCCACGCCGTGCTCGGCACCCCCATGTTCGGCCCCTGGCCCGAAGGCCACGAGGTCGCCATCTTCGGCATGGGCTGCTTCTGGGGTGCCGAGCGGTTCTTCTGGAAGCTCGACGGGGTGTACAGCACCCAGGTCGGCTACGCCGGCGGCCACACCCCGCACCCCACCTACCAGGAGGTCTGCAGCGGCCGGACCGGCCACAACGAGGTGGTGCGGGTCATCTACGACCCCCGTCAGGTCTCCTACGAGACCCTCGTGAAGACCTTCTTCGAGAACCACGACCCGACCCAGGGCATGCGCCAGGGCAATGACGTCGGCACCCAGTACCGGAGCGGCATCTACACCACCACCCAGGCCCAGGCCGAGACCGCCCATGCCATGAAGGCCGCCTACGAGCCGAGGCTCCGCGAGAAGGGCTTCGACGGGATCACCACCGAGATCCTCGACGCCCCCCCGTTCTACCACGCCGAGGACTACCACCAGCAGTACCTGGCACCGTCGAAGAACCCGAACGGGTACTGCGCCCATGGGTTCAACGGGGTGAGCTGCCCGGTGGGGGTGTTGGGGTAGGCACTGGTTCGACGAAGGGTTGCTCTTCCCCGTACGGCCCGATATCCAATATCCGAAATCGGGATATTGGATATGCTCAAGCCCATCGACCTGACCGTCCTTGCCTACCTCCGCTCTGTCCATCGGGACGCACCGTGGACCCAGGTGCAGATTGCTTCAGGTCTTGGCATCTCGCAGTCCAGTGTGCATCGAGCGCTCCACCAGCTGGAGGCCTCCGCCCTGCTGGGCCAGGATGACCGACCGTTCCGGGACGTCGTCGTGTACGCGGTTCGGCACGTCTACCCGACGGTCATCGGCGCTTCGGCCCGCGGGATCCCGACGGCGTGGGCGCACCCTTCGATCGCCGAGCACATCCATGCCTCGGGTGGGCCGGTCTGGCCTACGGACGAGGGGGATGCGCAGGGTCCATCCGTCGAGCCACTCCATCCCTGCGTTCCGGCCGCGGCACGCGGTCGCCCGGCTTTTCATGAGCTGATGGCGCTCGTCGACGTGCTCCGGGTGGGCAGGGTTCGAGAACGAGTCCTTGCGACACGTCGCCTGGACGAGGTCCTGGAGATCGGGTGAGCGAGCTCGAGCGCATCGTGGATCGGGTCGCCGCCGATCTCTCCTGGGTCGAGCCAGAGCCGGTCTTCGTCGGAGGGGCGACCATCGGGTTGTTCCTCGATGACTTCGGCCGTTCCCAGTTTCGGCCGACCAAGGACGTCGACTGCATCGTTCCTCGTTCAACGGGGTGAGCTGCCCGGTGGGGGTGGTGGGGTAGACCCAAGGGTTCAGCTACGGCCACTCGCCCATCGGGCGCCGCCGCCCCAGGCACTTCCGTGGCAAAGTGGCAAGGGGCAATACCTGACACCTCACCCCGGCCGATCCGGCGTTGCGCCGACGGGCGTCCGTCCATGACGATGAACACGAGGATCCCTCGTGCAAGACGACCTCTCGAACGGAAACCGACACAATCCGATAGGGACTCGGTCGTAGAGGAGTAGACGGAGAAGCCTGTTTTTGGGATTGACATGCGCAAGAACGCTTCGTACCTTCACCGTGGTCCCAGGCTCCAACAGGCGGCCGGGGCGGCTGATGACGACACTGCGTTCAAGGGGGCTTACGATGATTACTCGCTC
>CAZPJM010000276.1:0-6808 GCA_964586865.1 uncultured Enterobacteriaceae bacterium | reverse complement strand
GCCCGCGCCGCGGCCCGGGAGCGCGACCTGTCCGGCGGCGTCATCCTCAACACCCGCTCCATGGTCGAGCCCTTCCTGACCCGCAGCCCGCGCCGCGACCTGCGCGAGGCCGTGTGGCGCCGCTTCGCAAGCCGGGGCGACAACGGTGACGAGAACGACAACAACGCCATCATCACCCGGATCCTCGCCCTGCGGCGCGAGCGGGCGGACCTGCTCGGCTACGAGAGCCACGCCCACTGGCGGCTCGCCGACAGCATGGCCCGGACGCCCGAGGCCGCCCTGGCGCTCTTGCGGACGGTGTGGGAGGCGGCGGTGGCACGCCTCGACGACGAGCTCGCCGATCAACGGATCCTGGCCGACCGGGCCGGCCATGCCCTCGCCCCCTGGGACGTCCGCTTCTACCAGGAGGAGGTCCGCAAGGCGCGGTTCGACCTCGATGATGACGTCATCAAGCCCTACCTCCAGCTCGATCGGCTCCGCGACGGGCTGTTCTGGGTGGCCGGCGAGCTCCACGGGCTCCGCTTCGAGCCCCTCGACGCGCCCCTGCACCATCCCGACGCCCGGGCCTGGACGGTCCGGCGGCAGGCCGGCGCCACGGTGGGCACCTTCGTCCTCGACCCCTACGCCCGGTCGGGCAAGCGCAGCGGCGCCTGGATGGTGGCCTGGCGCAGCCAGTCCCGCTTCCGCGGCGAGGTGCTGCCCATCATCACCAACACCTGCAACTTCGTGAAGGGCGCGGACGGCGAGCCCACCCTCCTGTCCTGGTCCGACGCCCGGACCCTGTTCCACGAGTTCGGCCACGCCCTGCACGGGCTCCTCTCGGACGTGGACTACCCGACCCTGGCCGGCACCGCGGTGGCGCGGGACTTCGTCGAGCTCCCGAGCCAGCTCAACGAGCGCTGGCTCGCCACCCGTCCGGTCCTGGAGCGCTTCGCGCGGCACCGCGATACGGACGAGCCCCTTCCCGAGGAGATCATCGAGCGGCTCGAGGCCGCCGCCACCTTCGGCGAGGGCTTCCGGACGGTCGAGTACCTGGCCTGCGCGCTGCTCGACCTGGAGGCCCACCTGGCCGCGACGCCGCCCACCGATCTGGGCGCCTTCGAGCGCGAGGCCCTCGACCGGCTGGGCATGCCCGCCGAGGTGGTCATGCGCCACCGCCTGCCCCACTTCATGCACCTCTTCGCGGGCGACGGGTACTCGGCCGGCTACTACAGCTACCTGTGGGCCGACACCCTCGTGGCCGACGCGGCCGAGGCCTTCCACGAGGCGGGCTCCCTGTACGACCGCGTCACCGCCGACCGCCTCCGCGAGACCATCCTGTCGGTGGGCAACACGGTGGACGCCGCCGAGGCCTTCCGCGCCTTCCGGGGCCGCGACCCCGACGTGGGCGCCCTCATGCGCGATCGGGGCTTCGCCGCGACCTGACCCCGTCCGGCCCGCCGGGCCCCTCGAGGGCGTGGTCGTAGAGCCGCCGGGTCGGGTAGGCGAAGTCCAGGTCGTCCCGGGCCCCGAAGGCCTCGAGGATGGCCTCCCACAGGGCCTCCTCGGTGCCACGGCGCCGGCGCGGCGGGGTCAGGTAGCGGATGGTCAGCACCACCCCCGAGTCGGCCACCCGGGTGTACACGATGGGCGTGAGGGTCCGGTAGGTGATGAGCCACTTCTTGCTGGTCTCGCGCAGGTCCCGCTCCGCCTCGGCGACGGTCTCCTTCGAGGCCTCGGTGGCCAGCTCGAGCAGGATGGCCTTGGCCGCCTTCCAGTCCGACTCGAAGGTGACCATGACCGGCAGCTCGTGCCAGACGTAGTGGAGACCGGCGGTGTAGTTGGCGACCGGCTCGACCATCACCTTGCCATTGGGCACCTGCACGACCCGCCCCGTGCTCTGATCCGCCTGCACCCAGTTGCCGATCTCGAGCAGGCTCGTGGCGAAGAGGCCGATGTCGATCACATCGCCCGCGACCTCGCCGATCTCGATGCGGTCGCCCACCGAGAAGGGGCGCCAGGTGATGAGGTAGACCCAGCCGAAGAAGTTGGCGATCCAGTCCCGGAGGGCCACCGCCACGCCCGCCGAGAGCAGGCCGAGGAAGGTGGCCACGTCGGAGAAGCCGGAGAACCAGATGCGCCCCACCAGCAGGACCGAGAGGCCGATGGCCAGGTAGGTCGCGGTCTTGCGCCAGACATAGCGGGTGCGCGGTCGGGAGAGGCGGGGCTGGACGAAGGTGAGGACGATCCACCGGGCCAGCCAGAGGACCACCAGGGTCCCGAGGGTCGCCACCACCCGCTCCTCGAGGAGGCCATCGAGGTTCACGGCGTCGAGGAGGCGGGTCAGCCACGCGGGCACGAGGCCCTCCGGGAGGCGGGAGGGGCCTCCCCTATCGCGCGGCGGGCGCGGCGCGGCGCCCGTCGAGCCCGTACCGTCGGCGCTGGTCCCGGTCGTGGCGCCACGCCTGGGCGATGGGGACGACGCTGGCCACCATCAGGCCCAGGCCGAGGAGACCCACGATCGCCACCAGCACCAGCAGGGGCGGGAGCAGCAGCCCCACCGCCCCGAGCACCGCGGTGAGCACGAGGACCAGCGCCCCGGCCGCGGCGAGCCCCCCGGTCCAGCGCCACGCCCGGGCGGTGGAGACCAGGACCGGGGCCCAGTAGCGGCCGGTGACCCCGTCGACCTGCAGGGTGTAGGGGCTCCCCTCGAGGGTGGTGCACGCCACGACCCAGGTGGGCTGGAGGCGAAGGGTCCAGGTTCGCCCGGCGTAGGTGGGCGTCAGGTGGACGTCGCGGACGTGCTGCCCGGCGCAGGCGGCGGCGATGTCGGCGGCGGCCCGGGCCCGGAAGGGGCCGTCGGCCAGCTCCACCACCTCCCCCGGCGCCAGGTCGGGGAGCTGCACCCAGGGACCGTCGGGATCGGCGGGAAGCCCGGGCCGCGGTGTCGGCGCGTGGCCCGGATCGTGGGCGGTGGGGGGCGCGCTGCGGCGCCCGGGCACCACCACGTTGTCGTAGCGGCGGGAGAGCCTCCCCATCCGCGGCTCCCACCGCACCCGGGTCTCGATCTCGTGCTGGCGGGTCCACTGGCTCCCGACCAGGCGCTCCACCGAGGACCGGGCCTGGTAGTCGAAGCCGACCTCGGCGGTCCAGGGGCCCGTCACATCGGCGTCCACCAGCCAGCGGGGCCACCAGATCAGGCGCGCCCGGCGGGCCAGACCCTCGGGGTCCTCGAGGCGGAACCATGGCGTGCCCAGGTGGCGGGCCAGGGCGCGGGCCAGCGCGGCCCGATCCACCTGCAGCGGCACGTGATCCTCGGGGGGCGCCGTGGGCAGCCGGGCCGGCGCCGGGCCGAGGGTGCCGCGCCCGCAGGGGCAGGGCGCGGATCGGTGGGCCTCCGGGACCAGCCAGCCGTCCCCACAGCCCGCGCAGGCCACCGGCCACAGGCCAGCGCCCCAGGCGGCCCCTTCGCCGTCCAACTCGATCAGGGCGTCGGGCGCGCTCATGTGGGGTCCTCGGCGTGGGAGGCGTGGCGGACCAGCAGGACCGCCCCCACCACGGCCAGGGCGAGCAGGACCAGCGCCACCACCAGCACGACGACCCCGACGCCCAACACCAGCAGCGGGAGCCCCACCAGCCCGGTCAGCACCCCGGGCAGGAACATCAGCGCCACCACCGCCCACACCCGGGGCCACACCACCGGCCGCTGGCCGGCCAGCGCCCCGGTCTGCCCGTTGACGATGACCCGGTAGACGGTGCCCTCGAAGGTGTAGGCGCACAGGTGGGCCGGCAGGAGCACATAGCGCCAGCGCTCGTCGGTGAGATCGGCCTCGACCGAGAGGTTGCGCACGTGGGGGCTGCCGATGTCGCTGCGCACCGCGGCCCGGACCCGCTGCCGCATGGTGGCCCGCCCCTCGTCCCAGGCGGTCTCGAGGCCCACGTCGAAGGCCTGGGCCCGCCACCCGGCCAGGAAGTCGGGGCGGTAGTCCACCAGATCGTCCAGCCGGTAGTCCGCGACCTGGCCCAGCAACCCGGCATGGACCCGATCGGTGCCGGGGACGAGCACATCGGTGAGCGGCACCCCGAGCCGCCCCTCGCGCCACGTCCAGTCGATGTAGCTCTCGGTCTTCCACTCGCCGTTGCGGTAGACCCGGCGGGTCTTGCGGGTGCCGACCTCGGCCCGCCACGCGGTGCGGGAGCGGGCGTCGAAGGTCCAGTAGGGCAGGTAGACCCCCGCGAAGCGGTCCAGCACGGCCCCGCTGGCCAGATCGGAGGGGTGGATCCAGCCCGTGCCCAGCCAGGCCCGCACCTTGTCCTGCAGGACGTCCCGGGGGACGGCGAAGGGCACGAGGGCCGTGGGCCGCAGGGCATGGGTCACGCCCTCGCGGAGCAGGACCCGGGTGGAGCCGCAGAAGGCGCAGGAGGTGGAGAGATCCCCGGGCTCCACCGCCAGATCCACCCCACAGCCGTCGCAGTGCAGCTCGGGGCGATCCAGCCTCCAGCTCGCGCTGGCCCGGGCCACCGCCTCCTCGGTGAAGGCGTCGGCGCGCGCCTCCCGGCCCACCCGGCGGCCCTCCACGCCCACGACGGTGCCGCAGTGCTCGCAGGCCAGCCCACCGTGGGCCACGTCCCAGGACACGGTGGCCCCGCAGCCCGGGCACCGGTAGCCCCCCTCGGGCGCCTCGCGGGTGCGCGGATCGTCGGGGATGGCTCGCCACACGTCCACCCCGGGCAACGCCGAGGGCACCACCTCCCAGCCGGCGGGGGGCGCGGTCATGGGGCGGCCCCGGTGTGGCGGGCCAGGAGCTGGTGCCAGGCGGTGCGGAGCGGAGCGGGCACCCGGTGGTCCACCCCGGGGAAGATCCGCAGGCTCACCGGCGTCCCGTGCCCCTCGAGGGCCGTCACCGTCTCGACGGCGAGGGTCAGCGGGACCAGGCTGTCCGCCTCGCCGTGCAGGGCATCGACGGGGGCCACCGGGGCGCCCGCGGGCGGGTGGAGCGGGGCCGGCAGCATGCCCGCCACCGGCACCGCGGCGGCGATGCTGTCGGGATGGCGCGCCGCCACGGCGTAGGCGAGCATCCCCCCCTGCGAGAAGCCGGTCACCACCGGCGGCGTGCCCTCGGCGGCGATGCCATCGCACAGGGCCGCCACCCGCGCCGCCGACCAGGCCGTCTCCATGGCCAGATCCCCGGCCCGGCCCTCGGCCACCCGCACGGTCATCCAGGCGCCCCCCTCCCCGAAGTCCACCGGGGCGCGCGGGAGCAGCACCCGCGCCGGGTGCGGGTAGCCGTCGAAGACCCATGCGAAGCGGTCGGGGCGGTCGCCCAGGCCGTGCAGGGCGACGATGGTGGGGACCGGATCCCCGGGACGGGCTCCACCGAGCCACAGGGTCTCCACCTCGAGGCCGTGCTCGAGGAGGCTCTCGGCGGGCAGGGGCCAGGCGGGCGTCGGCGGGGGCGCCGGCACCGAGCGGGTCGAGGCGGCCGGCGTGGCACAGCCCGCGAGCAGGGCCAGGACGAGGACCACGGGCCAGCGCGGGCTCACCCGACCTCCACCACCGGCCCGTCCTCGTCGAGGAAGCCCTCGCCATCGACCTGGAGGACGCCGCCATGGGCCTCGAAGAGGTGATCCCACAGCCGATCGAGGGCCGCGAGCCCGGCCTCGGCCTGGCCGTCCGGCCCCGGGAGGGGTCGGGCCACCACCACCGCCGTGGCCCCCTCGAGCACGAAGCGGACGCCGTCGGCGGCCTCGTCGTCGGATGGGAGGCGGTCCCGCAGTCCGGACAGGACCGCCCGGCCGCGGGGGTCCTCGGCGGGCAGCAGGTCGACCGTGGCCACGGGGGCGCCGTCGATGGCCAGCGTCAGGACCCCGTCCTCGTCGCGCCGGACCTCGAGGGGGGCCTCCCAGAGGGGGCGCACCTCGTCGAAGCGGGGACGGCCGGCGGCCACGGCGAAGCGGAGGGCGAAGCGGTCGCGCACGAGGGCCTCCAGGGACACGCCGGGAACGGGACGGTTCTAGCCGCACCGGGCCCGGCCGGCGAGCCGGCCCGCTCAGGCGCCCAGCAGGGAGGCGAAGGGCATGTCGCCAGTGACGGCCCAGCGGATCCCGAGCGAGATCCCCCACAGCACCAGCACCACCCCGGTCATGGCCGCCACGGCCGCCACCTTTTGGCGCTCCCACAGCGCCGCCGCCTCGTCGCCGAACAGGGCCACCAGGCCCGAGAAGGTGAAGTAGCGGATCCCCCGCCCCAGCCCGACGGCCAGGGTGAACAGCCCCACGGGGTAGGCGGCGGCCCCGGCCACCACCAACGCCGCCTGCAGGGGGATGGGGCTCACGCCCACGAAGACGATGGCCCAGAAGCCATACTCCTCGAACAGCCGGCGGAACTCCTCGAGCGCCCCCGCGCCCACCCAGTCCTCGAGGCCCGAGCTGCCGTCGTTGGCCCACCACCAGGCCAGGCCGTAGACGATGAGGGCCCCCACCAGGTTGCCCAGGGTCACGGCCAGGCCGTGGAGGAACACCCGCTTGCGGTCCGCCATCATGATGGGCAGCAGCACCACCTCGACCGGGATGGGGACGAAGCTGGCCTCGAGGATGGAGGCGATGAAGAGCCCCAGGCTGGGCCAGTGGCTCTCCTTCATGCGATCGGCGAGTTTCTTGAAGATGGCGGTCCCGGGCAGCTCGACCCTTGCCTAAGCACGCCTGGCAGCCCGTGTGGCGCGAGACGGGCCGTCGAGCCCGGCGGGCGACGGGCGACCGCCTTCGACGCCCGGGCTGCTAGCAGGCTGTGATGCAAAGGGACCGAGTCCGGTCCAGGACGCCGGTTTCG
>CAZPJM010000275.1:0-6837 GCA_964586865.1 uncultured Enterobacteriaceae bacterium | reverse complement strand
GGCCAGCTCCTCGCCGATGAGGATGCCCGGCAGCGGCTCGGCATCGGGGGGGGCGGCGGCCTGGGGATCGGCGTCGGCCGCACCGTCCCCCGCGTCGCCGAGTGCCGGGTCGGGGGCGCCGTCCCCACCGGAGGGGTCACGCTCCAGGCCCTCGAGGCCCGGCTCGTCCGGGTCGGTCCCGAGCGGCTCCTCCGGCGCCAGGGCGCCGGTGGGAAAGAGCAGGTCGTCGCCCCCGTCGAGCATGCGAAGCGCCACCACGTCGGGGACGGTCGGCCCCGGCGTGGCCTCGGCCATGCCGCGGAACAGGTCGGCGCGGGCCTGCTCGGTCTCGAGGGCGCCGGCCGGACCCACCTTCAGGTCGTCCATGAGGCTCGTGACCGTGTCGGTCCGCTCGGGGTCGATGCCCTTGAGGATGACGCCGGCGTGCTTGGAGCCGCTGCGCAGGACCATCTCGGTGTAGACGAAGGGGGCCGCGCCCTTCACCCCGGGTGTCTTCTCGACCTGCTCCATCACGCCGTCCACGTCGCGGAGCTGGCCGCCGACCCCGAGCACGACCACGTGGGCGTTGGCCCCGAGGATCTTGCTGCGCAGGTCGACCTCGAAGCCGGTCATGACCGAGGTGACGACGTTCACCAGGGCCACCGAGCCCACCACGCCCAGCACCGCCAGCACCGCGACGATGCTGATCATCACGTCGCTCTTCTTGCTCATCAGGTGGCGGAGGGCGATCCAGAGCTCGGCCAGGAGGGGGGAGCCCGGCCGCACCCCGGGCAGGCCCTCGAAGGTGACGGCGTCACCCAGGGCGGCCCGGGGGCCCGGCGGTGAGGGTTCCTGGCGACGATCCGGGTCCATCCATGCTCCCTGACGCGTCCTGGGCGCGCCCGCGGCGCCGTGGTGGGACGGGGCTCCCTAACGCGCCGATCCCTCGGGTCGACCGCGCCGTCGGAGGGTGACGTCCATACGGCCCTGGCCGCTGTCGGAAAGGGTCACGCCCCGTCGTCGGCGGTGGCGTCGGGATCGGCCTCGGACGCGGCTCCCCACCGCTCCGGCCGCAGCGTCGGGAACAGGATCACCTCGCGGATGCTCACGTTGCCGGTCAACAGCATCACCAGGCGATCGATGCCGATCCCCTGCCCCGCCGCCGGGGGCATGGCGTAGGTGAGGGCCCGCACGTAGTCGTGGTCGAAGAACATCGCCTCGTCGTCGCCTTCGGCCTTGGCCCGGGCCTGGGCCTCGAAGCGCCCGGCCTGATCGACCGGGTCGTTCAGCTCGGTGAAGGCGTTGGCGATCTCCCAGGTGGCCACGATGAGCTCGAAGCGGTCGGTCAGCTCGGGATCGGCGTCGCTCCGCCGGGCCAGGGGGCTGATCTCGGCCGGGAAGGCGGTGACGAAGGTGGGGTCGACGAGCTCATCCTCCACGTAGGCGTCGAAGAGGAGCTCCCACCAGCGGGCCCAGGTCCGGGGGAGGGCCTCGCCCTCGGCGACCTCGTGGTGCTCTCGCCAGAACGCCTCGAGGGCGCCGGCGTCGCGGAGGACCGCCGGGTCGAGGCCGGTGTGCTCGGCGATGAGATCGCCCATGGGCGCCCGCCGGTAGGGCCCCGCGAAGCGGATGACGTGCTCGCCGAGCTGCACCGTGTCGGTGCCCACCACATCCCGGGCGAGGCCGGTGAGCAGCTCCTCGGTCAGGTCCATGAGGTCGTCCACCGTGGCCCAGGCCAGGTAGAACTCCAGCATGGTGAACTCGGGGTTGTGCTTGAGGCTGATCCCCTCGTTCCTGAAGTTCCGGTTGATCTCGAAGACCCGCTCGAAGCCCCCCACCACGAGGCGCTTGAGGAAGAGCTCGGGAGCGACCCGCAGGTAGAGGTCCAGGTCGAGGGCCTTGTGGTGGGTGATGAACGGCCGGGCCGCGGCGCCGCCGGCCAGGGTCTGCATCATGGGGGTCTCGACCTCGAGGAAGTCGCGCGCCTCGAAGAAGTCGCGGATGTACCGGATCACCCTGGACCGAAGCCGGAAGGTGCGCCGCACCTCCTCGTTCATGAACAGGTCGACGTAGCGCTGCCGATGGCGGGTCTCCTGGTCGCCCAGCCCATGCCAGCGATCCGGGAAGGGGGCCAGGATCTTGCTGGCCAGCCGCGCCTCGGCGGCCTTCAGGGTGAGCTCGCCGGTGCGGGTGCGCATGAGCTGGCCGCGGACCCACAGGATGTCGCCGATGTCGATCTTCTTGAGCTGCTCATAGGCCTCGGCCCCCACGTCGTTCTTGCGGATCATGATCTGGAGCCGCCCGCCCAGGTGGACAGGCCGGCCCTCCTCGTCCAGGACGGGCTGGCCCTCGGCGTCGACCGCGGCCACGGTGGGCTCGCCGCGGTCCTGGATCCGCAGGAACATGAGCTTGCCCATGCGGTTGCGGAACAGGACCCGCCCACCGACGGAGACCGGGCCCGCGTCGGGGTCGTCGGCGGGGTCGGCGCCGCCGTTGTAGCGCCGGTGCAGCTCGGTGGAGACGTGGGAGACCGGCAGGTCGCCGGCGGTGGGGTAGGGCTGCACCCCGGCCTCGCGGAGCTCGGCGAGCTTGGCCAGGAACTTCTCGTCGAACGGGTACATGCAACGTCCGGGCGTGGAGGGAGGGGCCCTCGGGGGGCCGCGGGGCCGGGCTTGTAACACCCGGGGTCGCGCCCTCGGCCCGGCGGTCGGGGCCAGGGGGGGAGCGGCGGACTACCAGCGCTCGAGGAGGCCGGAGAGGGCATCGTCGCTGATGTAGAGCTCGGCCACGGCGTCTTGATCGAAGAGCCACTCGGACAGGGCCCGGGCGCGGGCGTCCGGGCTCTTGGGGGCGGCCACGATGGGGGCGGCACCGGGCACCAGCTCGTCGACGTCATGGCCGGGCTCGAGCTCCAGCTCCTCCCGGTCCACCAGGAACTGGAGCAGGCCGCGGGCATCGCCCGGATCCCCGGTGAGGTCCGGCGCGCCCGGGGGGGTCTCGTCCGCCAGGTCGTCCTTGGCCACCAGCCGCAGCAGGGCGCTCAGGCCCGGGTCGTCGTCGTCCGGGGCGGGGTCCGGCCCGGCGGCGACCTCCGAGGACTCGTCGGTGGGGGGGAGATCGTCGTCGTCGTCGGTGGCGACGAGGGCCTCGATGAGCTTGTTCAGACCGACGCGCTTGCGGGTGGCGGTGTCGGGACGCCCCAGGCCGTCCGGGCCGTCGTCTTCCGGGTCGTCCCCATCGCCGCGGGCCGGGCGGCCGGCCATGGGCAGGGGATCCTCCTGGGTGAGGGGGTCCTTGAACATGGCCTCGAAGGTGTCGTCGTCTTCCCAGTCCAGGTCGGCCTCGTCGGCGGCGACGGGGGTGGGGCCGCCCTCGGAGGGGGCGTCGGCGGGGACCTGCACCGGCACGGCCAGCTCCAGGGCCCGGCGCTCCCCCGACTCGGCGTCCTCGACGGTGGCGGTGAGGGCGATGACCTCGCCGTCGGGGGCCACGCGCTCGGACCGGGTGACGTGGACGGTGGCCTCGGTGAGCTGGCCGGGCGAGCCGGCCACGTCGACCTGGGCCTTGAAGAGGATCTCGAGGGTGTCCAGGGACACGGGCTCGGCCCGCAGACCGGTGGTGCCGTCCACCGGGATCGGCACCGCCACCATCATGAGGATGATATCGTCCTGGGAGGCGCTGAGGTCGAGCTCGAAGCCGCGGTCGGGGTACCACCGCAGCCTGGACACGGGGCCGCTGGGTTGCTCCACGCGCTACCCGCCGAAGATGGGCGTCTGGGCCAGGGGCCGGCACCGCTCCGACGTGATGTCGCCCGTGATGGTGCCGGTGGCCGGGTCGGGCTCGGTGTCCTCGTAGATGAACTGGCCGCGCAGGTCGGGGCCGAGCTCGAAGGAGACATCGGGGGTGTTGCCGTCGACGCCCTGGGTGACGGAGGCGGTCCAGGTCCCGGCGCCGCCCTGCCACCAGCCGCCCACGTCGTCGGGGGTGAAGCGCCAGTCGCGCTCCCGGCCCTCGCCCTGGAGGGTCCAGGAGCCCTCGCCCATGGCGCAGTTGATGTTCCAGATGGGACCGAGCTCCGAGTCGTCGAAGGAGAGGCCCTCGAAGCCCTCGCTCTCCTCGTAGCGGAACTTGAAGATCAGGTTGCACCGGTTGGCGGTGTTGACGGCCTCGGAGGGGTCGAAGACGTCGGCGTTGAGGGACTCGACGATGGAATCGCAGGTGGCGTCCGGGTGGCTCGACAAGAAGAGCAGGGCCGAGCCGCCGGTGGCGTAGGCGAAGGCGTGGAAGGTCTCGGCCTGGGCGCTCCGGCCCGTGGCGTCCTCGGTGACGGTGCCCGAGGTGATGGGCTCGGGGACCTCTTCGGACCCGGCGCAGCCCGCCGCGAGGAGACCGAGGCCGAGGGCGAGCGGGAAACGAGCGCGCATGGTCACCTCCATCCTCCCTGGCCGAGCACCCGAGACGGTTGCGGGTAACAGGTCGGGGCGGAGCGGGCAGCCCCCGTGGGTTCGGGGATCGGGGGGCCTCACCCCTCGGCCGCGACCTGGCCGAGCCGTCCCTCGGCGCGGGCGGCGAGCCAGGCCTCCATGAACGGGTCGATGGCGCCGTCGAGCACCTTGTCGACCCCACTGGTGGTCTCGCCCGTCCGCAGATCCTTCACCTGCTGGTAGGGCTGGAGGACATAGCTCCGGATCTGGCTCCCGAAGTCGATGTCCTTCTTCTGGGCGTTCAGCTCGGCCTGGGCGGCCATGCGACGCTCCAGCTCGGCCTGGTAGAGGCGCGCCCGGAGCATCTTCATGGCCTTCTCGCGGTTCTTGTGCTGGCTGCGCTCGGCCGAGCACTTGACCACGATGCCGGAGGGCTCGTGGATGAGCCGGACCGCCGAGTCGGTGGTGTTGACGTGCTGGCCGCCGGCGCCACCGGCGCGCATGGTCTCCATGCGCACATCGGCCGGGTTGATGTCGATCTCGATGCTGTCGTCGACCTCGGGGTAGGCCGAGACCGCCGCGAAGGCGGTGTGCCGTCGGGAGGCCTGGTCGAAGGGGGAGATCCGGACGAGGCGGTGCACCCCGACCTCGGACTGGAGGTAGCCGAAGGCGAAGGGCCCGCGGACGGCGACCGAGGCCGACTTGATCCCGGCCTCGTCGCCAGGGGTGACGTCGAGGATCTCGACCTCGTAGCCATGGGACTCGGCCCACCGGGTGACCATGCGGAAGAGCATCTCGGCCCAGTCGGCGGCGTCGACCCCGCCAGCACCGGGGTTGAACTCGACGATGGCGTCCATGCCGTCCTGCTCCTCGGAGAGGAGGCGGCGGGTCTCCATCTCGCGGACGCGGGCCTCGAGGGTGGGCAGCTTGCCGCGTGCCTCGTCGGCGGTGTCGTCGTCGCCCATCTCCTCGGCGAGCTCGAGCAGGGTGGCGATGTCGTCGCGGAGCTCGGAGAGGGCTTCGTAGTCCTTGACGATCCGCTCGATGAGCCCCTTCTCCTTCAGGACCTGCTGGGCGCGGGCCTGGTCCTCCCAGAAGGCGGGCATGGAGGCCTGGGCGTCGAGATCGGCGATGCGGGCCTGCTTGCCCTCGACGTCAAAGATGCCCCCAGAGCGCGTCGATGCGCTCGGCGAGGGGCTTGAGCTGGCTCTTCACGTCGTCGTACATGGGGTCCTCGGAGGGGCCGTGCGGGCCCGGCGGGCGCCGGGTGGGGGCGCCGGCGGAGCCACCGGGCTAACCGGAGCCGACGGGCTTGTCCCCTCCCAGGAGGCCGTCATGACCCCGCTCCGACTGCTGCCCGCGCTGGTCATCGCCGGGTGTGGACTCGGCGACGGGGTGCCGCTCTCCGAGCTGGACGCCGACGACTGGCAGTCCCTGTGCGAGGACGTGCCCCGGGGCCGGACGGTCCAGTGCGAGACCGAGGCCTCCTCGGTCGAGGTGACCACCGATGGGCCCGAGCAGTGCGCCGCGGTGCGCGGGGTCGGCACGGTGGGCCTGGGCTGCGAGGCCACCGTGGGAGACTGGCGCGCCTGCGTCGCCGATCTGGATGAGGACCCCTGCCTCAAGCTGGCCGACGATCCCGGCCAGGCCTGTTCCGACCTCCGCACCTGTGTGACCCTGTGACCCGACGCCCCACGCCCGCCCTCGTCGCCGCCTCGCTGGCCCTGCTCGCAGGCTGCTGGGGCACCGAGACCCGCATCGCCCTCCAGGAGGAGATCACCCGCGACGACATGGAGGCCCACCACGAGGGCCTCTCCCAGGCCCGCGACGCGGTGGTCGCCGGGCAGCTCGCGGAAGCCCGGGCCGCGCTCCGCGCCCTCTCCACCCGGCTGCCCCTCGCCGGCCTCCCCGAGGGGCCCCAGAAGCCGCTGGTCCAGGCGGTGGGGCGCGGGGTCCTGGCCGAGGATCTGGACGACGTGGCCGCGTCCGTGGGCGAGGCCGCCGCCGCCTGCGGGGCGTGCCACCAGGCCCGCGGGGTGAACCTCCCCGGCCGGGCCGGCCCCCGCCCGGACGCCGACGCCGATCTGGCCACCCAGATGGCGCTGCACCAGTGGGCCGCCAGGAAGGCCTGGGACGGGCTGGTCACCGGCCGCCGCGACGCCGTCGGTGACGCCCTGGGCGCGCTGCAGGCCGCCCCACTGGTCCCCTCGGGGACCCAGGTCGGATCCCCCCTGCCCCCGCTGGCCACCGAGCTGGCGGTCCAGGTGCACGATCGCGCGGCCAAGGCCGCCCGCACCCCCGACGCCCTGGCCCGCGGTCGGGCGGTGGGGGCGCTGTACACCACCTGCGCCACCTGCCACCAGCTCCTCGACGGCGGGCCCGCCGGTCGCACGGCCCGCGACACCGATGCGCCCGCCGCCCCCGCCTCCCCGCC
>CAZPJM010000274.1:0-6854 GCA_964586865.1 uncultured Enterobacteriaceae bacterium | reverse complement strand
GCGGGGATCCCGGTGGCGTAGCGCAGCAGGGTCCGCACCTCGCGGGTCTCGGCGTAGGGCTCGAGGAGCAGGACCCGGCGGCTGCGCACCTCGCGGAAGGCGCTGCGGCCGCTGCGGGCGAAGGGCTCGAACAGCTCGACCGAGCCGTCGGGCACGTCGAGGGGGACCCCCGGCTCGTCGGGGGAGGCGATGTCCTCGACCTTGTCGGGGGTGGCGGGCAGCAGGCCGCCGAGGGCCGCGATGTAGCGGTCCGGATCGACGTTCTCGCCGGCCGAGACCACCACCGAGCCCCCCTGCCGGACGAACTCGGAGAGCTTGGGGGCGAAGGGGCGGGGGTCGGCCACGTTGGCCAGAAAGACCACCTGGGTGTCCTCGGCGTCGAGGTCGAGCAGGCCCAGGGGCGTGACCACGTCGGGCTCGACGCCGGTGCGGGTGCCCCCCCAGGGCGCCAGGGCCCGCTCGAGGAAGTAGACCTCGCTCCGGATGGGGGTGTCACCGGGATCGCCGTCCACCACCAGCACCCGGCTGGCCCCCACCCGCGGCAGGTGGAAGTAGCGCCGATCGTCGAGGGGCAGGTCCGGATCCTCGCAGGCGGCCTCCCCCACCCCGCCCAGGGCCTCGCGGGGGACGGTGATCCGCTCCAGGACCTCGCCCTCGGCGGGCAGCTCGGCGAAGATGGGGATCACCTGGCCATCGGGCAGGCGGACCTCGCACGGCACCTCGATGGGGTCGGGGCCGAAGTTGGTCACCCGCACCTCGACGGTGCCCCCCTCGATGCCCTCGCCGTACTGCGCCCCGGTGACGGCCACGTTGCGTGGGGGCTCGGCGTGGACCGGCCGAGGCAGGACGGCGCTCCCCTGGTCGGTCAGGCGCCGCAGCTCCTCCTTGGCCTCGGGGACCATGTCGGGACCTGCCTCGTCGCTGAAGAGCAGCACCTCGCCGGGCTCGCCCTCGAGCAGGCGCCGGGCCTCGAGGAGGGCGTCGCGCAGGTTGGAGCCCCCCGGAGACGGCTTCTGGGCCTCGATGCGGGCGCGCACCAGGCCCGGATCGGTGACCAGGCCGTCGGTGAGGGCCATGGCCTCGTCGTCGAAGACCACCGCGCCGATCAGGGTGCCGGCGGGCAACCCGTCCAGGACGGTGAGGGCATCGGCCCGGGCCCGCGCCAGCAGGGTGCTGCCGCCCTCGGTGAGGGACATGGAGAGGGAGCGGTCGAGGACCAGCACGACCCGGCCCGTCCCGCCGAAGTCGGGGGTGCCGCCGGCCCAGGACAGGCGGAGGCCCGAGACCGCCATCACCACCAGGGCCACCGCCAGCAGGCGGAGCAGCAGCAGCAGGGGATCGCGGATCCGACGGCGGCGACGCAGGCGCTTCACCACCCGCCGGAGCAGGAGCATGGCCCCGAACGGCACCCGCTCCCGGGGCTTCTGCCGGGCGATGTGGGCCAGGATGGGCAGGGCGGCCAGGGCGCCCAGGGCCAGGGCGAGGGGGGCCAGCAAGGAGAGGCTCATCCGCGCCCCCCGGCCGGGTCGACGAGGCCGAAGGGATCGGGGTCGGGGGCGGCGGGACGACCCCGGACGACGGCGCGCAGGGCCGCCTCGAGGTCACCGTCGGTGGGAACGGGGACGTAGATGCCGCCCCAGCGGGACACGCCCTGGCGCACCTCCTCGACGTACTCGGTGGCCACCTCGCGGAGGGCCTGGCGGGCGGCGGCCGGATCCACCGCCAGCTCCTCGCCGCCCTCGGGGCTGTAGAAGCGGGCGGGCCGGTCCAGGTCCAGGCCCCACTCCCGGCGGTCGTAGAGGTGCAGCAGGCGCAGGTCGGTGCGCCGCCGGGCGAAGGCGCCCACCGAGGGCAGCCAGGTCGAGGGCTCCTCCATGCCATCGGTCACCAGCAGGACCAGGCTCCGGCGGCGGGTCCGGTCGCCCACGGTGGCCAGGGCGCTGTCCAGCCGGGCCTCGCCGCCGGGGCGGGCCGCGGCCAGGGCCAGGAACAGGGCCTGGAGGTGGCTGCGGTCGCTGCGGGGCGCCAGCGAGGTGAAGGGGCTGCCCTCGCCGGCCACCAGCTCGAGGCCCACCGGCTCCCGGTGGAGGTGGAACAGGTAGAGCAGCGTGGCAGCGAGGCGGATGGCGAAGCCGGCCTTGCTGTCCTGCAGATCGGGGAGGGGGACCGTGGTGGTGGCCCGGGCGGACCGCGGCAGCCTGGCGAGGCGGGAGAGCAGCCCGCCCCCCTCGCCGCCCGGGGCCCCGGTGGCCAGGTCGGCCGACAGGTCGAGCACCACGGTCACGGGCAGCTCGGTCTCGGTCTCGAAGTGCTTGATGACGTAGCGGTCCGAGCGGCCCCACACCCGCCAGTCCAGGTGCCGCAGGTCCATGCCCGGCAGGTACTCCTGGTAGTCGGCGAACTCGATGGCCTGCCCCACCCGACGGCTGCGGTGCTCGCCCTGGAGGAGGGCCTCGGTGAGGACCCGGGCCTCCAGGTGCAGGGCGCGGACCCGGGCCAGGACCTCGGCATCCCAGGGCTGGGCGGGCTCGGCCACCTAGGAGAGCTCCGCGACCAGGGCGTCGACCACCTCGAGGGGGGTCTTGCCGGCGGCCTCGGCCTCGAAGGAGAGCACGATCCGGTGGGCCAGCACGGCCGGAGCGACCGCCCGGACATCGGCAGGGGTGGGGACCTCGCGGCCGTGGAGCGCCGCCCAGGTGCGCGCGCCCACCGCCAGGTACTGGCTCGCGCGGGGGCCGGCGCCCCACCGGATCCAGCGGGCGGCGTCGGCGGGGGAGCCGGGCCGGGTCGCGCCGGCGAGGCGGACCGCGAAGGAGACCACGTCGCCCGAGATGGGCAGGGAGCGAAGGAGCCGCTGGTACGCCAGGAGCTGCTCCCGATCCAGGACCCGCCGGGCCGCGGGGAGCTCGCCGACGGTGGTGCGGCGGACGATCTCCTCCTCTTCCTGCGGGTCGGGGTAGCCCACGTTCACGCTGAACATGAAGCGGTCCTGCTGCGCCTCGGGGAGGGGGTAGGTGCCCTCCTGCTCGATGGGGTTCTGGGTCGCGAAGACCAGAAAGGGCCGGTCGAGGCGCATGGTGTGCCCCGAGGCGGTCACGGCCCGCTCCTGCATGGCCTGGAGCAGGGCCGCCTGGGTCTTGGGCGGGGTCCGGTTGATCTCGTCGGCGAGCAGCAGGTTCGTGAAGACCGGCCCCCGGACGAAGCGCAGCCGGCGGGCCCCCGTCTCGCGGTCCTCCTCGAGGACGTCGGTGCCGGTGATGTCGGACGGCATCAGGTCGGGCGTGAACTGGATGCGGCCGAAGTCCACCCCGAGGGTCTCGGCGACGGTGCGGACGAGCAGGGTCTTGGCCAGGCCCGGCACCCCGATGAAGAGGCAGTGCCCATCGCTGAACAGGGCGGTGAGCATGAGCTCCACCACCCGGCGCTGGCCCACCACCACCTCGCCGATGGCCTCGACCAGGGAATCGTGGGTGGGGGCGAGGGACTCGAAGAGCTGCACGTCGTCCACGGATGGGCTCCCGGGTGGGGCGTGGGGTGGCGGGGCCGGTCCGGCTGCGTATCGTCGCCAGGACGGGCGGGCCGGCGCAGACCGGCCCCGGGACGTGCGGAGGTGTCTGCACCGGTCGCCGACGGTCAAGGGGGGAGGACGGGCCGCCCGTGAGGGCGCCCACGGGACCCACCCTCCTTTCGGGGGAGGCCCCCTACAGGGGAGGCGGTGGGATCCGATGAGCCGTGGGCACCTCGGGGGTCCCATGAGCCGTCGCTCCCTGCATTCCCTGCACCTCTCCCAGGACGCCACCTCGTTCGGGGACAGCCTGGACGCCCACGAGCTCCGACGCATGCTCGAGGCCATCGAGGCCAGCCAGGCGGTCATCGCCTTCGCCCCGGACGGGATCGTCCTCCGGGCCAACGCGCGCTTCCTCGAGGCCACCGGCTACCGCCTGGACGAGATCGTGGGCGCGCACCACCGGATCCTCATGCCCCCCGACCGGGCCGACGACGCCGCCTATCGCGAGATGTGGGACCGCCTGGCCGCGGGCATCCCCTTCTCGGGGGTGGTGGAGCGGCGCCGGAAGGACGGCTCGCCCCTCTTCCTGCACGCCATCTACGCGCCCCTGGTGAACGAGGACGGCGAGGTGGACACGGTCGTCAAGTTCGCCGTGGACGTGAGCCGGCGCGAGGCGGCCCGGGCCTCGCTGGTGGAGACCGCGCGGCAGCTCACCGAGGCCTCCGAGTCCCTGCTCCAGATGGGCAAGGGCCTGCGCGAGCAGGCCATGCTCACCGCCGATCGGGCCCAGGTGGTGGTGTCCGTCTCCGAGCAGGTGGACGGCCGGGTCCAGTCCGTGGCGCGGGCGGCCCAGACCATGGAGGGCCAGATCGCCACCATCCGCCAGCTCACCGACACCGCCAGCGAGGCCGGCCGGCGCGGCGAGGAGACCGGCGGGCGCACCCGGACCCTCATCGAGCGGCTGGGCGAGAGCAGCTCCGAGATCGGCACGGTCCTGGGCCTGATCAGCACGGTGGCCCGACAGACCAACCTGCTGGCGCTCAACGCCACCATCGAGGCGGCCCGCGCCGGCGAGGCGGGCAAGGGCTTCGCGGTGGTGGCCTCCGAGGTGAAGGAGCTCGCCCGGGAGACCGACCGGGCCACCCAGGACATCGCGCACCGCATCGAGGCCATCCGAAAGGATGCCGGGGCCAGCGGGGAGGCCATCCACGACATCGGCGAGGTGATCCACGCCATGGCCGAGATCCAGGAGCGGATCGCCAAGGCCATGGTGGAGCAGCAGGATGCGACCCAGCGGATCACCCGGGACATCCACGAGGCGTCCCTGACCAGCACCCAGATCGCCTACAACGTGGGCGAGGTGGCCGAGGCCGCCGAGGCGACCCGGCAGGCCGCCGAGCAGGGGGAGCGGGCGTCCGAGCGGCTCGAGGGCCTGGCCACCGCCCTGAAGGAGCTGATGACCGCGTTCTGAACCGGGGAAGGGCGCATCCCGAGGGCGGGCCCGGGGGCCTTCGGGGTCGTCAGGGCCCGGGTCGACGGGTGGTGGCGCCGGCCTGGCCCCGCCGGTCGCGCATGAGGCCCTCCTGGACGTCGCTCACCACCAGGCGGCCGTCGCGGGTGTACCACCGCCCCCGCACCAGGCCCCGCGCCCCGCTGGCCGAGGGGCTCTCGATGACGTGCAGCAGCCAGTCGTCGATGCGGAAGGGCCGGTGGAACCACATGGCGTGGTCCAGGCTGGCCACCTGCAGGCCCGGCACCACCCAGGAGACGGCGTGGGGCTGCATGGCGGTGCCGATGAAGTGGCTGTCGGAGGCGTAGGCCAGCAGGTAGCGGTGGAGCGCGGGGTCGTCGGGCAGGTCCCCGTTGGCCCGGACCTCGATGGGGCGCTCGGCCAGGGCCTGGGCCCGCAGGCGCTCCGGGATCCGATCGGCCACCCGCCGGGCCAGCTCGTGCTCGGGCAGCAGCCCCTCGGGGCCGGGCACCTCGGGCATGGGATCCCGGTGCTCGAAGCCCGGCTCCTGGATCTGGAAGGAGGCCGAGAGGTTGAAGATGGCGCGCCCCTTCTGGATCGCCACCACCCGCCGGGTGGTGAAGCTGCGGCCATCGCGGATCCGATCCACCTCGTAGACGATGGGCCGGTCCACCGCGCCGGGACGCAGGAAGTAGCTGTGCAGGCTGTGCACCACCCGCTCGGCCGGGACGGTCTGGCTGGCCGCGGAAAGGGCCTGGCCCAGGACCTGCCCCCCGTAGACCGTGCCCCACCCGAGATCCTGGGAGCGACCGCGGAAGAGGTCCTCCTCGAGGCGCTCGAGGGCCAGCAGATCGACGAGCTCGGCGAGAATCGGGGTCATGGGCCATCCGGTGCGGCGAGGCCCGGGGTGTAACCGGAGCCCACCCGGGCGGGCGGCCGTGGACGGGCTCCGGGCCGACCGCTACGTCCTCCCCTCCGGAGGCCCCATGCCCTTCCACACCCTGGTCGGCCACAACGAGAGCGTCCACCGCGCCCTCGAGACCCTCTTCCGCACCTGCCTGCTCCGGGTCCGGTCCCGCGACCTGCCGCGCCGTCGGCTCCTGCAGGGGATCCGCGCCGCCACCACCGCCCTGCGCGCCCACCACGCCTACGAAGAGGAGGTCCTCCTCCCCCGCCTCCGAGAAGAGGAGGTCGACGGGCCGTGGCAGCGGGTCGAGACGGAGCACGTGGCGCTCCGGGATCACCTGGACGTCCTCGACGCCGCCCCCGAGGACGGACCCGCCGACGGCTCGGATCTGGAGCCGGCCCTCGAGGCCATCGTGGACCTGCTGCCCGGCCACTTCGCCCTGGAGGAAGCCGAGCTGACCGAGGCCTTCTGGCGCGAGCTCTTCACCGAGGAGCAGGCCCGGGCCTTCGGCAAGGAGGTCGCGGCGCACAACCGGGCCGGCCTCCAGCCCGAGGCCCGGCTCCTGCCCCTGCTGCTCTACAACCTCGACGAGGCACAGCGGGCCGTGTTCACCGACCGCATGCCGGGCTTCGTGGTCCACGGGCTGGTGCCGGTGGCCTTCCGCCCGGCCTGGCGGCACCTGCGGCCGTTCATGGCCCACCCGCCGGCCCGATGGACCCCCCGGGCCCTGCGCGGCCTCCGCGGCTGACGCCCCCCGCGGGTATCGGCGACGCCCGCAGGGGCTCCCCCCTCAGCTCTTCCCGCCCCGCCGCAGGATGGAGAGCTGCTCGGCGTGACGGCGGGCCCGCTCGGGGTCCACCGGGCCGAAGAGGGACACGAGCAGCTCGTGGACCTCGGCGTCGTAGGGGTCGAAGGCCACCACGCGCGCATAGGCCTCGCGGGCGGCGTCCAGCCGACCGGCCCCCATC
>CAZPJM010000273.1:0-6877 GCA_964586865.1 uncultured Enterobacteriaceae bacterium | reverse complement strand
CGGCGTCGTAGGGTGTCCTTCGGGGGGGCGTCGCTCATGCCCCTCACCTAGCCCGCGCCGCCTGTCCTGCAGGGCAGCCTGCGCCGTCCGCCCGGGTCCGGGGGAGGGTGGCTGCCGTCAGAGGCAGGCGCCCGAGGCGTTGTAGGGGCCCCAGGTGTACTCGGCGGGGAGGGCGCCGGGGACGTCGCCCTCCGGGTAGTACTTGCCGCGGGCGTACTCGTCGTTCAGGTCGGTCCAGCGGTTCCGCTCGGCGTTGAAGCGGGCGTAGAAGACGAACATGTTGTTGTCTTCCTGCAGGCCGTCGTTGAACTCGTTGAGGTTGTCCATCGCGAACATGATCCGCTGGGCGTACGGGGTGCCGGTCTGGTTGTCGGTCTCGGTGCGGTCCAGGATGTAGAACTCCTCGCACCCCACGCAGATCTGCGGGTCGCTGAAGTTCTCCTGGAGGCTACCGGAGTAGGTCAGGGTGTCCACCGCATCCTGCTCGTAGTTGTCCGGGTCGCCGTAGAACCACCACCAGCGCTCGGTCGCGGTGAAGTTGCCGTTCGCGTCGGCCTGACCGTTCTCGGAGATGCGGTAGACCCGACTGCCGGGGCTGCCGTTGCGGCGGGTGCAGGGGGTGTCGGTGTTGAACCGGTCACACAGGCTGTTCTCGGTGGGGTCGAGCGGGTCCAGGCCCTGCTCGATCAGGTACTCCGCCACGTTGGGGTGGCAACCGCCGTACGGGTCCGCCTCGGCGTCCGAGTCGAGATCCGTGTCGGAGCTGCTGCAGGCGAAGACAGCGAGGGGCAGGGCGAGCAACAGACGGGACATGGCGACCTCCGGTGACGGAAGTGTACCGCTGGCGTGCGCACGGCCTGTCAAGGATTGGTCTGCTCACCGTCGATCGGGTGGCGGCAATGGGCCCAGTTCCCCGATCGGTCAGTGTTGGGTGGACGACCGGGCGCACGTTCGCCCAACGATTGCGACGACGTGGCTGAAGAAGGTGTTATGTCCGGTCAGCAGAAATGGAGGGTCCGTGTTGGAAGAGCGTCCGGACTGGCCGCGCATCGTCGAAGCGTCCAAGGAACACAACCTCAAGGTGGTCGCCGAGCAGTACGGGGTTCGGCCCGGGCAGATCACCGCCGCCCTGAAGCGGGCGGGGATCCGGCGTCAGCCGGTGCCCGCCGAGGGCGCGCCCCGCCCCCAGCGGCGACCCTCGGGTCCCTCGCCCAAGGACTTCCAGAACGATCCGGTCGACGTCAACGGCCTCGCCTGCCGTCCCGGCACCAAGGACGCCGACATCGCCGCCCACGCGGACGACCTGGGCAAGGTCCGGGACACCGAGATCGCCAAGCGGGCCGGGGTCAGCCCGCGCACGGTGGCCGCCTTCCGGCTGCGTCACGCCATCAGCGCCGAGTGGGACCGGGCCGGCGGCAGCAAGAAGGAAGGGGGCGGTCGCAAGCCTCGCAAGGTGCGGGTGCGGGGCAAGCGGCGCGGCACCAAGGGCACCCTCCCGCCCGAGAAGGGGCCCGAGAAGGGCCCCGAGAAGGGTGATGGCGGGGCCGATGCCTCCGAAATGTCGGCGAAGGCGCGACGGAAGGCCAGCGGTGGCAAGACCACCAAGGCCAGCACCAAGAAGCGCAAGAAGCCGGGCAAGCCCAGCAAGATCGATCCCTACGAGCACCTTGTCGGCATGGTCCCCGATGGCGAGATCGCTCGGAAGGCCAACGTGAGCACCAACGCGGTGGCCGCCTACCGTCGGCGACGGGGGATCAAGAGCCACCGGGACCGGGTGGCCGAGGAGGCCCCGGTCGAGGAGGTCTCGACCGTCGCGCGCGCCGAGATCCCAGCCGCCGCGAAGGCTCCGCCCGCCGCGGGGCAGGCCGTCTACCGGGTGGCCCTCCAGGGCGACGAGGTCGCCTTCGTCCTCGCCGACTCCCTGGTGGACGCCGCGCGCCAGGTCGACGGTCGCCGGGGGGTGGTGGGCGTCAGCTACGCGGGCGATCTGCTCGGCTGAGGGTCGCGGACCGGAGGGGGCTGGCGCGGTGCCCCCGCGCCGGGGCCCCCACCGACGGGCTCGCCAGCCCGTTGACGCGCCTCGGAGATGGGATAAGGGACGCGGCGTCGCCGAGATAGCTCAGTGGTAGAGCAGCTGATTCGTAATCAGCAGGTCGTGGGTTCAACTCCCATTCTCGGCTCCACTTCGACGGGCCGGCCCCCGACTCCGGGGGTCGGCCCGTCTTGCCGGTGGGGACGTCATCCCTCCTTCCGGGCCAGCTCGCCCAGGGACGCCACGAAGGCGTCGCGGTGGAAGCGGCCGAAGTTCTCCCAGGTCGTGAGGGTGTGGGGGTCCGTCACGCGGTCCACGAAGAGGACGCCGTCCAGGTGGTCGCACTCGTGCTGCCAGGTGCCGGCGGTGAGGCCCTCCATCACCTGCTCGTGGCGCTCGCCGCGGCGGTCCAGCCATCGGACCCGCAGGCGCCGGTGTCGTCGCACCTTCCCGCGCAGGCCGGGGACCGACAGGCAGCCCTCGTAGTTGTCGAAGGTCTCCTCCCCGAGGGGCTCCAGCTCGGGATTGATGGCGATGGTGAGGGGAATGCGCGGCTTGTAGGGGTAGCGCGGGTTGTCTCCCACCTCGAGGGCCACGATCCGGCGATGGACGCCCACCTGGGTGGCGGCCAGCCCCGCGCCGTTCGCGTGACGCATCGTGGCCACCAGATCGTCGATGAAGGCCTGCCAGTCCGGGCGAGCCAGCTCGTCCAGGGCCAGGGGCTCGGCGATCCGGCGCAGCTCCGGATCTCCCAGCTCGAGGATGGTGCGGATGGCCATGGGGCCTCCAGGGCAGGGGTGCGGACCCTCCCTATCCGTCCTCCCCCGGCGCCCCACCCGGCGGCGCATCCCAGTCCACGGCCTCGTAGGTGGCACACGAGGCGTCCTGGTCCGAGAAGGCGCGGAGTCGCTCGCGGCAGGCGGCGTCGGTGGAGCCTCGGGTGGCGTCACCGCCCCGGCGTCGGGCGTCGGCCTCGAGGCGCACGGCGGTCCAGGCCCAGGTCTCGCAGCTCTCCCGGAACCCCTCCCGATCCCCCCATACGGTGGCGTCCCAGCCGAGGCCGTCCTCCTCGAGGCAGGCCTGCTGGAGGGGGACGGCGGCCCGACACATGGCGAGGCAGGCGTCGGGCACCGGGCCCGCGCAGGCCGTGAAGCCCAGCCACAGGGCGAGGACGGGGGAGGGCAGGCGCATGGGGGGGCCTCACGCGCGGGGTGGCCGGGCGCAAGCCGCGTGCTGGCCCCCCCGGGCGGGCGGTGGTACACCGGGGCCCGTGACCCGAGCCCTCGCCACCGTCTTCCTCGGCCTCCTCGGGGCCGTACCCGCCGCGGCCGGCGAGCCCGTGCTGCTGCCCGACTTCACGCCCGCCACCACCAGCGAGTTCGGCCTGGCCGGTCTTCTGCAGGACAACGTGGAGCAGGCCCTTGCCCGGGCGGGCCACGTGGTCCTCACCGCCGAGGTGGTGGAGCCGGTGGTCGGCGGGGACCTGGACGCCTGTGCGGACACCCCCACCTGCCCCCAGGAGGCGCTGGGCGAGCTCCCGGCCCGCTTCGGGGTGGTGGTGCTGGTCCGCCGCGACGGGGACGATGTCGAAGCGATGGTGGACATCTACGAGCAGAGCGGCGCCGAGCCGGTCGAGTCGCTGAAGGTGCCCATCGAGCCCGGCAACGAGGATGCCTTCGGGATCCGCGTGGTGGATCGCATCGACGAGCTGGCCTCGGTCATGGGCCCGGCGGATGCGGGCAGCCTCATCGCCGCCGCCCGGCTCATCACGGCCCACGAGGAGCGTGAGGCCGACGCCGAGGGGGGACGGGACGGCGAGGGCCAGCCCGATGCGCCGGACGAGCCGGAGCCCGACGAGCCCGACGAGCCCGACGAGCCCGAGCCGGATCCGCCGGCCAGCGGGGCCGAGCTGGACCAGGCTCGCCTCCAGCGGGCCTTCGACGAGACGGACTACGCGCCGCGCCACCTGGTGGGGGTCCGTGATGCCTTCCTGGCCCAGGACGACGACATCCGCCCCTGGATGGCCACCCAGGCTCCCCACGGCGGGCGGGTCATCGTCGAGGTGCGCGGCGGCATCGGCATCGGCGATGTGGACCGTGTGGCCTACGTGCGCACCGAGCTGGCGGGCGCCAATGCGGTCGAGTGGTTCCGGGAGGGCCCGGCCCAGGGCCAGCGGGTCCGCGCCGGGCTGTTCGTGGGCTATGCCCCGTCGGCCTGGGTCGACGTCGGGGTCCTGCTCGGCCTGCAGTATGGGGAGCGCATCCTCGACTCGGCCTGGACCGACGGGAACATGGTGGGCAGCGCCTCCACCGACAGCGTGCAGGCCGTCCAGTTCGACGTGGAGCCCCGGATCCGCTTCCTGCCGGTCCGGATGGGCCCCGTGAAGCCCTACCTCTATGGGGGCGTGCAGGTGCGGCTCTTCGACCGATGGCGGATCACCCCCGTCGAGAACGTCGCCTACGCCGAGCCTCCGGGCGGTGCCGTGGCGGGGCCCTCCGGCGGGGCCGGACTCCTCGTCGATCCCAGTCCCATCTTCGGCTTCTTCCTCGAGGGCGGCGGCGCTTATCACAGCGGCGTCCGTGCCGAGGCCGTCTCGCCCACCGGCATCGCCACCCCCTCCAATGCCCCCTCGATCTCGGTGGTGGCCACCCCGGCCCGCTACACCTTGACCGTGGTGGGTGGTGTGCAGTTCCGGATCTGATGGCGAATCCCATCACCGCGCTCGGGCGAAACACCCTCCGCCTCGTCGAGGAGCTGGGGCGGGTCTCCCGCGTGACCGCCCTCGGGTTCCTCAACATCGTGCTGCCGCCGCTGCGGGTGGGCATCACGCTGCGGGAGATGGCCTTCATCGGCGTGCAGAGCGTGCCCATCATCGCGCTGACCGCCTTCTTCACCGGGGCCGTCTTCACCCTCCAGTCCTTCCGCGCCTTCGCCCTGTTCGGCGCCGAGGGCTACGTCGGCGGGACCGTCGGGATCAGCCTGGCCAAGGAGCTCGGGCCCACCCTGACCGGCCTGCTCGTCGCCGGCCGCGCCGGCTCGGCCATGGCCGCCGAGATCGGCTCCATGCGGGTCAGCGAGCAGATCGACGCCCTGGACGCCATGGCGGTCGACCCCATGAACTACCTGGTGAAGCCCCGCCTGCTGGCGGCCATGATCGTCACGCCCCTGCTCACGGCCATCTTCGACATCGTGGGCATCGTCGGGAGCTGGACCGTCGCCACCTTCGTCCTCGACATGGACTGGCCCACCTTCGCGGTGCGCCTCCAGGACTGGGTGGACTGGCCCGACATCTGGGGGGGCCTGCTCAAGGGGTGCGTATTCGGCTGCATCATCGCCGTGGTGGCCTGCTACAAGGGCTACTACACCTCCGGTGGCGCCGCCGGCGTGGGGCGCGCCACCACCTCCAGCGTGGTCGTCTCGTCGGTGACCATCCTGGTCATCAACTACTTCATGTCGGCCGTGCTGCCTTGAGCCGCCGATGACCGGTCAAGGGGTCGCCCACGACGACCGCCCGCCCAGCCAGGGCGGGAAGAGCCGCTTCGTCGAGGAGGGTGGGGGGGTGTGCGAGGCGCCCTCGGACCACGAGGGTGTCGACGGGCTGACCTGCGCGGTCACCGGCCAGCCCATCGCCATCCGCTACGCCGGCGTCTACAAGGCCTTCGGCAACTTCCAGGTCCTGCGGGGCCTGGACCTGTGCATCCCACGGGGGCGGATCACGGCCATCATCGGCCGGTCGGGCACGGGCAAGTCGGTGACCATCAAGCACGTCATGGGCCTGCTCCGGCCCGACAAGGGCCGGATCTGGGTCGGCGAGGACGAGCTCACCAGCATGTCCTCCCGGCGCCTGCGGACCGTGCGGGAGCGCTTCGGGGTCGTGTTCCAGAACGCCGCCCTGTTCGACAGCATGAACGTCTTCGACAACGTGGCCTTCCCGCTGGTCGAGCACGAGAAGCTCTCCAGCAGCGAGACCCGGGAGAAGGTGCAGAAGCTCCTGGCCCAGGTGGGCCTGGCCGGCTCGGACGAGAAGACCCCGAGCGAGCTGTCGGGCGGCATGCGCAAGCGGGTCGGGCTCGCCCGGGCGCTGGTCCGGGATCCGGAGTTCCTCCTCTACGATGAGCCCACCACCGGCCTGGATCCCATCCTGGCCGCCGCCATGGACCAGCTCCTGGTGGACACCCAGGAGGCCCGGCCCGAGATCACGAGCGTGGTGATCTCCCACGACATGCCCGCCGTCCTCCGCACCGCCGACAAGATCTGCATGCTGGTCGACGGCGTGGTGATGCACCAGGGCGACGCCGACTACTTCCGGTCCAGCGAGGACCCGCTGGTCCAGCAGTTCGTCACCGGCAGCCTCGAAGGGCCCATGCAGGTCTGATTCCGGGGCCTCGCCGCCGGTCCGGATCCCCTCGTCGGGTCTGGACCCCCTCGTTGGGGGCATCTGCGTTACCCTCCGCCCGTCATGGCCAGTCGCTTCAGCAATGAATTCCAGGTCGGTCTCTTCGTCGTCCTCGTGGCAGCGGGGATCGTCGGCCTCTATTTCTGGACAAAGGACGGCCTGTTCCAAGGGGCCGGCACCTACACCCTCACCCTGCGGGCCCCGCGGGCCGACGGCCTGAACGAGGGCACGGCGGTCAAGCTCGCCGGCGTCGAGGTCGGCAGCGTCGGCGACATCAAGGTGAGCGGCGGCGCCGCCGAGATCCAGCTCATCATCGACGAGCGCTACGAGCTGCCCGTCGACTCCACCGCCGAGCTCAAGGCCACCGGCCTGCTCGGCGACTACTTCGTGATGCTCGACCTGGGTGACACCGACGACGCCACCCTCGCCGACGGGGATCGGATCACCTA
>CAZPJM010000272.1:0-6886 GCA_964586865.1 uncultured Enterobacteriaceae bacterium | reverse complement strand
GCTCGGGCAGGGGTTCGGGGGGCACCGCCGCAGGGGCCCGCAGGTCGTGGGCCACTCGCTCGAGGGCGGCCTCGAGGTGGGGCAGGACCGTGAGCGCCGACTCGGGGCCCAGCTCGGTGGCCAGCAGCCGCTCCAGCCGCCGCTCCAGATCCGCCACCGCGAAGGACTCCTCCCGGTCCAGCAGGCGCAGGATCTCGGCGTGCTCGGGATGGTCCGTCGCCCGATCCGGGGGCGGCTTGGCGGCCGGGCCCAGCAGGGTGCGGAAGCGGCTCCGCAGGTCGGCCTCCCGGGGGAGCAGCGGCACCGACAGGTCATCGGGGAGGCGGTCGGCAGCCCCGGAGAGGGAGGCGGCGTGACGGCGCAGGCGCTGGGCGGCCTCGCCCTCGCGGAAGGGCTCGGTGAGGGCCTCGATGGCCAGCCGGGCCACCAGGGCCTCGGCCCGGGCCGGATCGCCCGTGGGACGCTCCGCGCGGGCCACGAGCTGGTCGAGCCCGTCCCACGCCACCCGCCACCGGGCGTACCGTCGCAGCCGCGCCACCGGCAGGTCGGCCGTGGCCGCCGAGACCTCGACCAGGGTGCGGCCGTCGGGGCGGTGGGCCAGGAGCTCGGCCACCGCCGGGTCGGTGCGGACCCCGCTCACGTACAGCGCCAGCGCCAGGCCCCGCAGGCTCGCCTCGACCCCGCTCTCCGACAACCGCCCCGCCGTGGTCTGCCGGGGGAGGAGGAGGGTGCGGGCGTGCAGGGGGTGGGGGGCCCGGGCACGGTGCTCGTCGAGGGCGTGGAGGACCGCCAGGCCCGGGGTGGCGGCCGTCCCCCGCATGGGCGGCAGGACCACCGCCACCGCGGCTTGGGCGGTGCGCTCGAGCGGGGGGGCCGAGGCCGGGAAGAGGACCGGCCAGTCGTCCTTCAGCACCGTGCCCAGCACGTCGAGCACCCGGGCCGGCCCATCGGGGCGGATCTCGGTGGCCTCGGCCAGGATCAGCACGTCCAGGGCCCCGCGCCCCGAGCGTCCGGGCTCCAGGAAGCGCTCGAGGGCCCCCGAGGCCGCCCGGGCCAGCCGCGGCGCCGCCCGGTCGCCACCCCCCCACGGGAGCGCCGCCACCGGGGAGCCGGGGGCGAGCGCCTCGACCGTGTCCACCACCTCGCGGGCCACCCGACGGCCCACGGGGCCTACCCCGACGACCAGGAGCGGCCAGGCGATCACCGGCGGCGGCCCCGGCGGGGGTGGGCGCACGGCGGGCGTGGGCGGGTGGGCATCACGGCCGTCAGCCCCGGTCCAGCTCGGCCTGGAGGGCCTCGACCAGGCTGCGCTCTTCGTCGAGGTGGCGGGCCTCCCGGTCCCAGCCCTCGCTCACGGCCTCGTAGTAGCGGGTGGACAGGCGCTCCCCGTGGCGGGCGAGATCGTCGCCCAGGGCCTCCCGGTCCCCGCGGTCCACCCCGCGGCGTCCGAAGCCCCGCCGGGCGTCCCGGACCATGTCCTCGCGGACGCCGACCTCGAGGGCCTGGAAGGCCTGGAAGGCCTCTCCGCGGCGGGGGGCGAGGGGGCGTCCGAAGCCCTTCATGGACCAGGACCAGCCGTCCTCGCCGTGCACCACGCTCCCGGCGAGGGTGCACAGGATGAAGTCCCGCAGCGCCTCCCGGCGGGCCTCGGCGGCGGCGCGGGCCTCGGCCTCGGCGGCCTGGCGCTCGCGGGCGCGCTTGAGCGCCAGCGGGTCCAGATCGGGAAGGTCCACGTCGTCCTCGAAGGCCCGGTCGATGTGCAGCGGGTAGCCGCGGTCGGAGCGGGCCTTCACGGTGCGGTAGGCGAGCGAGAGCTCCTCGGTCACCCGGCGGAAGAAGTAGACCGGCACGCCCAGGACCGCCCGGTACAGCACCAGGGCGTCCTCCTCGTCCCAGCCCTCCACCACGTCGAAGCCGCTGGCGACCTCCCGGAGCAGGCTCCCGAGGCTGTGGGGCTCATCGGTGCGGTACCGCGGTGCCAGGCCGGCGTAGCCGATCCAGGCGGGCACGACCGAGGGGTCGTCCAGCCGGCTCTGGTCCAGGTGGGAGAGGATGACGCACTCGTCCACCACCCGCTGGAGCTTGTCGAGGAGGCCACGGCGGACCGCCTCGTCGGGCACGTCTCGCACGGCGTCGTCCAGGGCCCCCTCGGCACGGAGGGCCTCCAGATCCCGGCCGGCGTCGCGCAGGTGGAGGTAGCGGGCCTCGAGCTCGAGGGCGCGCTGGAGGTCCAGCCCCGCGTCCTGCAGGGCCCGGCGGTACAGGTCCATGGCGTCGGACTCGAGGGCCTCCTTGACCGCCCGGACGATCTCGCCGGCGTCGCGGCCGCGCAGGCGCCCGTCGCGATCCCGCACCGGCGCGAAGGCCTCGGTGACGTGACCGAAGATGGTCTCGGGCACGAAGAAGGCGCCCCGGTCGAGCAGGTGGGTGTAGAGCACGTCCCACATCCGCTCCCGGCGCCGGTCGTCGCGCAGGACCTCGGCGTCCAGGGTGTAGCGGCCCACATCGCTGCCCTCGAAGGCGGCCGGGTCCCGCCGGAACCGCTCCGCCTCGTCGGCAGCGAGCCGGGCCTGCTCGTCGGCGATCTCGGCCACCCGTCGGAAGGCCGCCAGACGGGCCTCGATGGCCTGGCGCAGCTCGGCCTCCAGGGCCCGCCAGAAGGCCCGCTTGAGGTAGTCGCGCTGATCGGCCGCCAGCCGGTCGAAGAGCTGGACCGCCCGTCGCTTGGCGCGGTGGAACTCCTTGTTCTCCCGCCCGAGCATCCGGCCCACCAGACCGGGCTCGGCGGTGGCCCGAAGCCGCTCCTCCGCGTCGGCCACCTCGGCGGCCACGGTGTCGCTGTCCAGATCCGACGGGTTCCCCCCCTCCTCGCGCAGCCAGGCCGATTCCTCGGGGTCGGGGAACGGCCCCAGGAAGTCCCGGCGGGCCTGGTGGACCAGGAAGAGGCGCTGGGCGAGCGGGTTGACCTCGGCCTCCTTGAAGAAGGCGCCCAGGAAGCGGTCGGTCTTGAGCTCGGTGAGGACGGCGGGCAGGTACTCGCCCATCACCCGGCCGCGGCTGTCCGCCGTGTCGCGGCGCAGCCCCTCGAGCTGCCGGGACAGGCCCGGGTTGCCGGTGGTGATGTCCCCGGGCTGGATGGGGGCGATGTCGATCCGCTCGTCCAGGCGATCGAAGATCTCGGTGAGCCGGCGCTGGAAGGTCTCGGCGAGGGGGCGGCCCTGGCGGTCCTGCTGGGCGTGGACCGCGCGGAACAGGCCCTTCTCGTCGGCCGCCTCCTCCTGCCCGGCCTGCCAGGCCACCCACTCGACGAAGCGGTCGTCGGCGACACGGTCCTGCTCCTGCCGGTCGAGCCGCTCGAAGGCCGGATCGCCGTAGGGCACCCGGAAGCGGGGATCGTCGGCGCCGAAGACCAGGTAGGCCTGGAGGGCCCGGGCCACGTAGCGGAGCGCCGCATAGCGCAGGATGTCCCGACGGGGGAGCTGGAGCAGCGCCGTGCCGTAGGCCCCGTAGTGCACCGCGAAGTGCCCGAGGGCCAGGGTCTTCTGGTGCTTATCGTAGTTGTCGTACTCCCCGTCCTGGGCCCCCAGCAGGGGGCTGAAGATCTGGAGGAAGGCGGCGTCGGCGATGGCGTGCTCGTACCGCTCCAGGCTGATCTCGGCGGGCTTGTCGACCAGGTAGACCAGGCTGAAGGGCCGCTCGTCCACCACGGTCCGATCGGGGCGGTCCGGGTCGTAGTGGAAGGTGTGGTGGTCGGGCTGGCCCTGGTAGCCGAGCTTGGTGAGGAACTCGAGCTCCTTCAGGGCGGCGTAGCCATTGGCGCGGATGTCGTCGTGGAGCTGGGGCTCGACCCGATCCAGGAAGGTGGAGGGCAGGGAGAGGGTGGCCACCAGGTTGGGCCGGCCCCAGCCGTGGTCCCGGATCAGGTCCTTGACCAGGTAGGCCAGGGGGAGGAAGCCGCCCGAGCCGGTGCCGCCGGCCACCGAGGCGAGCATGACCACGTTGATGACCCGGTCCTCGTTGTCCCGCCACGGGTTCTCCCGGCGGGTGGCCCGGTCCAGCATGGCCCCCAGGCGCCGCCGCAGCCCGGCCCGGTCGTTCTCGAGGTTGTAGAACAGCCCGAGCCGCGACTCGACCCGGATCTGACCCGCCCCGGCCCCGCGGGCCTCGCGGAAGTCGTAGTCCGGGTGCACCCAGCCGGTGACCATGGGATCGGCGTCCAGCTCGGCCTGGCCGCGCTTGCGCCGCACATAGGCCCGGCGGTCGAAGGCCGAGATGAGGAAGCGGCCGTCCGACTCCACGTGGGTGTTTCGGGCCAGATCATCCTTGTTCGTGTCCACCACGACGAAGTGGACCAGGTCGGACAGCCGGTCCCAGTGGGGGTGGCCCTTGAGCTTGCCGGCCAGCAGGTCCACCACGCGGGAGCCGGCGCCGCCGAGGCCGAGGAAGAGGGTGGGCGAGAAGCGGTCCGCGGAGAGCAGGCCCATGGAGGCTCCGAGGCGGAGGGGACGGGCCTGTGTACCACGGGCATGGGGGACCGGGCGCCCCGGTGGGCACGCCCCCGGGCGCCGCGTGGACCGTCATCAGGTCCGGGCGAGGAGCCGATTGGTGGAACGAAGGCGATCGCCGAGGGTGGTGGCGAGCTTCCAGAGGACCTGGTTGCCCAGCGCCGGCTCGAGCATGCAGAACTCGCGCAGCGCCGACCGCTCGATGGCCAGCAACCGCGAGGGGGCCTTGGCCACGATGTCCGCGCTGCGCGGGAGCTCGTCCACCAGGGCCAGCTCGCCGAAGTGCTCGCCCGGGCCCAGGGTGGCGACCTCGCGGGCGTCCACCATCACCGCCACCTTGCCCTGGACCACCGTGTACATGGTGTCGCCCCGGTCGCCCTGCCGGACGACCACCTCGCCGGGCTGGACCACCCGCTCGCTGACGATGCGCCCCACCCGCAGCCGGGCGTGGAAGGGCAGCTCGCTGAACAGGAAGAGCTGCTCGAGGGCCCGGGCCCGGGCCGCCACGGCCTCGGCCTCGAGGGTGGCCTCGGGCTCGACCACGATGACCGTGACGTTGTCCTTGCCCCCCGCCTCGAGGGAGGCGTCGATCAGAGCGTCGGTGGCGTCGGTGACGCTGCCCTGGCCGATGAGCTCGGCCATGAGCGGGGGCGGCACCAGGTCGCTGCACCCGTCGCTGCACAGCATGATCCGATCCCCGTCGACCAGCTCCACGAAGAGGGTGTCGGCCTGGACCGAGGGGTAGAGGCCCACGGCCCGGGTGATGACGTTCCGATACCGGCTCTTTCGGGCCTCTTCGGGGGTGATGGAGCCTTGTCGCAGGAGCTGGTTGACCATGGAGTGGTCTTCGGTGAGCTGGCGGAGCTCGCCGTCCCGCAGCAGGTAGGCCCGGCTGTCGCCCACGTGCACCAGGAAGGCCGCGCCGCCGCCCACCAGGCCCGCCACGACGGTGGTGGTCATGCCCTGCCGGCCGGTGCTGGAGGCGGCCTCGTAGACCCGCTTGGAGGAGGTGTTGGCCGCCTCGTCCAGCAGGCGCAGCACCTGGGCCCGCCGCTCGCGGCTGGGCTCCTTCGAGAAGGCCTTCACCGCCTGGTCGAGGGTCGGGCCGTACTTCTGGAAGGTGTTGACGGTGATGGCGCTGGCCAGCTCGCCAGCCTTCCGGCCCCCCACCCCGTCGGCGACCACGAAGAGGCCACACTCCTCGGCGGCCAGCAGGCTGTCCTCGTTGTTCTTGCGCTTGCGTCCGACGTCGGTGCGCGCGTGGAAGCGGATCATGGCCCATCCGGGGTGGGGGTCCGGCGGGCGGGGGATCGCCCGGCTCCCGGCAACGTAGCAGAACCCACGAGCCTCGTCGGTCCGGTTCGCGCCATCGGGTCCCGCGGCGGTGGAGGGTCCGGGGGGCCTCAGTCCACGCGCAGGGGGATCACCTGCTCGACGAGGGGCGGGCCCACCACCTGACCGGCCCGGGTGGGCAGGAGCCGGGCCTGCAGGAGGTAGTCCCCCGAGGGGGCCGTGACGGGCAGCCCGAGGGCATGGGGCAGGCGCCGCTGGCCACCGGCGGGCAGGCGGGTGTCTTCGAGGGTGGTCCAGGGCGGGCCGTCGGAGAGGGTGCGGGCCAGGTCGGCCTCGAGGACCTCGCCCACGGGCTCTCGGGACCCTTCCGCGTCGGGGGGGGCCAGCAGCGCGAGGCGCACCCGCACCCCGCGGAAGGGCGAGCCGGTCGGAAAGGCGTGGCCGGCCCCCGTGTTCTGGAGGATGACGGCGAAGTCGCCGGGCTCGCCGCCCCGGACCAGGCCCTCGGCCGGGGCCTCGAGGAGCAGGCTCACCGCCCGGGCCGCCGGCACCCCCACGTCGTGGGATCCGCTGCCGGCCGCCACGCCCGCACCGCCGTGGCAGTCCACGCAGCCCACCCCGGCGCGGGCCCAGCCGCTGCGCCGCCACTCCCCCACCGTGTCGTAGAGGGGCGTGTCGGCGCCGGGCCAGGTGAGCTGGTGGCAGGTGGCGCAGGCCTCGGGGTCGCGCAGGGTGTCGGCCCAGCGGCCGGCGTGGGGGCCCCGGGCGTCGGCGTGGGGCCCCACCACATGGCCGTCGTGGAGGTGGCAGGCCGCGCAGGTCACGCCCTCGGTGGACAGGGTGGGGGACCAACCCGGGTTGGGGGCGGTGATCACGGCATCGGTGGCGGGATCATCCGCCCAGGTCACGGCATGCTGGGCCCGCAGGGGCAGGTGGCAGGAGAGGCAGGCCGGGTCGGCGGCCGCGGCGGCGGCCTCGCGCAGGGCCTCGCTCGGGGGGCGGGCGTGGGCGCTCCGGGCCCAGCTCTCGTGGGCCTGGACGTGGCAGGCGGCGCAGCCCTGGGCGCTGGGGTTGGCGAGCCCGGTGGG
>CAZPJM010000271.1:0-6932 GCA_964586865.1 uncultured Enterobacteriaceae bacterium | reverse complement strand
GGCGGCGTGCAGCGCCACCGCCACCAGGCCGCTGAGGCCCACCAGCGCGCCGTCCAGCGCGGGGATGGGGGCCGGGCGGTCGGGGGCGGCCACGACCTCGACGGGCACGTTCTCGAGGGGCTCCGGCGAGGCCTGGACCACCGGGAGCCAGGCCGCGGCGGCGTGCAGCGCCACCGCCACCAGGCCGCTGAGGCCCACCAGCGCGCCGTCCCGCGGTGCGCTCATGGGGGGGGCGTGGTGGCCAGGGCGATGGCGGAGAAGCCCGCCAGGCGGGCCTCGGAGACGACGCGAACCGCGTCCTGGACGTCCACGTGACGGTCGGCGAGGAGCACCACCCGGCTGTAGCGGCCCGTCAGCCCCGCCAGGTGGACCTCCAGGTCCCCGACCGACACCGGACGGCCCTCCACCAGGATGGTCCCGTCGCCATCGAGCTCGATCCGCAGGGCCTGGACCTCGGCCGGCCGGCCCGCCGCCGCCGTGGGCAAGGCGATGTCCAGCCGCTCCTGGTCCACGAAGCGGGCGACCAGCACCACGAAGATGAGCAGGATGAACACCACGTCGATGAGGGGCGAGAGGGTGATGCTCGGAGGCTCGGGGATGGGATGGTCGAGCTTCATGGGCCCTCGTCGCCGGCCAGCCGGAGGTGGTCGAGCACCCGACCCGCCCCGTGCTCGAGGGTGGTCTGGAGGCGAGCCAGCCTTCGGCTGAACCACACGTGGGCAGCCACCGTGGGGATGGCGATGAGCAGCCCGGCGGCGGTGGTGAGCAGCGCCTTCCAGATGCCGCCCGACAGGTGCTGGGTGGAGACGGCGGCCCCGGCCAGCTCCATGCTGCTGAACAGCTCCACCATGCCGATGACCGTGCCCAGCAGGCCGAACAGGGGGGCCACCTGGGCCAGCACCGCCAGCCAGGGCAGACCCCGGCTGTAGCGCTCCAGGGTGAGCTGTGCGCGGCGCCGGGCCTCGGCCTCGGCCAGCCCGACGGACGCCCGGGCATGCTCGACGGCCGCGGCCACCACGGGTCCGAGCGGCGAGCGGTCCCGCCGGGCGAGGCGGTGGACCTCGTCCAGATCGCCGCGGGCCAGCGCCGGCTCCAGCTCGTGGAGGAGGGCCCGGCGACCCACGCCGTCGCGGAGGTCGACGAAGGCGAGGAAGAGGATCAGGGTCAGCGCCAGGACCGAGCAGGCGTACAGGGGGGCCATGGTCCACCCCGCCGAGGCCAGGAGCTGCCAGAGCGGCTGCGCATTCACCGTCGTCCTCCGCGCGGCCGCCACACGTATCCCGGTTGCATCTGGGCGCACCCGCCCCCGGGCGGCGCGGTCGGGAGGGTCGCCCCCGCCCCGGGTCCGGGCTAGGCCCCGGGCTCCCACGGAGGTGCCATGGCCCCCCGCAGCGCCACCGTCGAGCGCGTCACCGGCGAGACCCGCATCACCTGCACCCTCTCCCTGGACGGCACCGGTCGCTCCTCGGTGAAGACCGGGCTCGGCATGCTCGATCACCTGCTCACCGCCCTCGCGCGGCACGCTCGCCTCGACCTGGACCTGTCCTGCGAGGGCGATCTGTGGATCGACGACCACCACACGGCCGAGGACTGCGCCCTGGTGCTGGGTCAGGCCCTGGAGCGGGCCCTGGGCGAGCGCCGGGGGATCCGACGCTTCGGGCACGCCTGGGCCCCCCTGGACGAGGCCCTGGCCCGGGCGGTGGTGGATCTCTCCGGGCGGCCCTGGCCCGAGATCCACCTGGACCTGCGCCGGGAGCGGCTCGGCGATCTGGCCTGCGAGAACATCGTTCACGTGCTCCAGTCCCTGGCCATGGCGGCCCGGTGCAACCTCCACGTGGACGTGGTGCGCGGCGCCAACGACCACCACAAGGCCGAGGCCGCCTTCAAGGCGACGGCCCTGGCCCTGCGGGCGGCGGTCAGCCGCGATGGGGACGATGTGCCCAGCACCAAGGGGGTGCTCGGGTGAGCGCCGTCGTCGTGCCCACCGGCACCGCCAACCTGGCCAGCGTCCTGGCGGCCCTGCGCCGCGCCGGGGCCGAGCCCCGCCTGGCCGAGGGCCCGGACGACGTGGCCACCTCGCGGGTGGTGGTCCTGCCGGGGGTGGGGCACTTCCAGGCCGCGATGCGATCCCTGGACGGCCTCGAGGAGGCGCTTCGGCTCCGGGTGCAAACCGACCGGCCCCTCCTGGCCATCTGCCTCGGGCTGCAGGTCCTGCTCGAGGGCAGCGAGGAGGCCCCCGGCGTGCCGGGGCTGGGTGTGATCCCCGGGGTGGCGACCCGCTTCGACGCCACCACCCGCTGCCCCCACCTGGGCTGGACGCCGGTGCACGTGGAGGGCCCGGCCCGCTTCCTCGAGGCCGGCTACGCGAGCTTTGCCCACAGCTACCGCCTGGTCGACGCCCCACCGGGCTGGACGGTGGGGTGGGCGGATCACGGGGGGCCCTTCGTGGCCGCCCTCGAGCGGGGGCACGTCCTGGCCTGCCAGCTCCACCCCGAGCTCTCCGGTGCGTGGGGCTCCCGGGTCCTGGCCCGTTGGCTCGCCGCCGCCGAGGAGGCCTGACGTGCCGACCCTCCGGATCCTCCCCTGCCTGGACGTGCGCGACGGCCGCGTGGTCAAGGGCGTGCGCTTCCAGGGCCTCCGCGATGCGGGCGACCCGGCCGAGCGGGCGGCGGCCTACGCCGGGCAGGGCGCCGACGAGCTCGTCCTCCTCGATGTCTCGGCCACCCCCCAGGGCCGGGCCCACGCCGTCGACACGGTGGCCGCGGTGCGCGCGGTCCTGCCCATCCCCCTCACGGTGGGTGGGGGGATCCGGGCCGTGGCCGACGCCGTCCGCCTCCTCGAGGCCGGGGCCGACAAGGTGGCCGTCAACACCGCCGCCGTGGCCCGGCCGGCCCTGCTCACCGAGCTGGCCGACCGCTTCGGGGTCCAGTGCATCGTGCTCGCCTGCGACGCCCGGCGCCGCGGGCCGGGCTGGGAGGTGGTGGTGCGCTCCGGGACCGAGGCCGCGCCCCTCGACGCGGTGGCCTGGTGCGCCCGGGCGGCCGAGCTGGGGGCGGGCGAGATCCTGCTGACCTCCTGGGACCGCGACGGCACCCGCGAGGGCTACGACCTGGAGCTGCTCCGGGCGGTGCGCGCCGCCGTGAACGTGCCCGTGGTGGCCAGCGGCGGGGCCGACCACGCCGGTCACCTGGCCGAGGCGGTGGAGGCCGGCGCCGACGCAGTCCTGGCCGCCTCCATCTTCCACGATGGCGATACCACCGTGGGCGACGTGAAGGCCGAGCTGGCACGTCGGGGGCTGGACGTCCGCCCCTGAACCCGGACCGGGCCCACCCGCCGATCCTGCGGGCCCCTCGCTGGGTTTCGGGCGGTGCGACCCGATCCGCTTCGTGCAAGGGCGCCACCCTGGTAGTGTGGCCCTCCCTACGAGGCACGCTCCGGAGGCTCCCATGCGCCCGCTCTACCTGCTCCTGCTCCTGGCCGCCTGTCAGCAGACGGCCCCCACCCCCTCGCCGGAGACCGCCCCGGCCGACGGGGCCGAGGCCACCGCGGAGGCCGAGGCGCCCGCGCCCGAGGCCATCCACGAGCACATGAAGGAGCACTTCGAGAAGGTGACCGCGGCGCGGGATGCGCTGGTCAACAGCGATCTGGCCGGGACCCGGGAGCCCCTGACCTGGCTGGCCGGTCACGACATCCCGCGGGACCAGCTGCCGAAGGACGCCATCCCCTACGCCGAGGCCATGCAGGCGGCCGCGAAGCGCGGGGCCGAGGCGGAGGATCTGGTCAATGCCGCCGGCGCCGTGGCCGACGTGGCGGTCCAGTGCGGTGCCTGCCACCAGTCCACCGGAAAGGGCCCTGCCTACGAGCCGGGCACCCCGCCCGAGGGGGAGGACATCCAGGTGCAGATGCAGCGCTACCACTGGGCCGCCGACCGCATGTGGGAGGGCCTGGTGGGTCGCGACGACGCCGCCTGGAAGGCGGGCGCGATGGCCATGAAGACCGTGCCGCTCGAGGGCGTCACCAAGGTGGATGGCTCCGAGGCGCCCCCCGAGGTGGCCGCCTTCGCCAAGACCATCACCAGCCTCGGCGCGGAGGGGCTGGAGCCCGGTGAGCCGGCCAAGAAGGCCGCCCTCTACGCCGACTTCGTCGGGACCTGCGGCGCCTGCCACGCCGGGACCGACGGGGGCCCCGCGGCCGCTTCCGCCCGGGTCGAGGAGGAGGCCGCTCCCCTGAAGGGCGCCGCCGAGGGCACCGAGGCCGGCGGCGGGGCGACCGAGTAGCTCCAGGCCGGTTTCGTGCCGTCCATGGGACGGTCCGTTTCCGTGCGGGCTGGCTCGTGGCTCCTACGGGGGAGGGGTCCGGCCGCGAAGGCCGGCCTCTCGCCCCCGGAGCCGTCCATGACCCTCACCGCCCTGCCCACCGGTCCGCTGGCGCCGCGCCACCCGGAGCGCCTGCAGCTCTACACCATGCCCACGCCCAACGGGCAGAAGGCCTCCATCGCCCTCGAGGAGCTCGGCCTTCCCTACGAGGTCCACCGCATCGACATCATGTCCGGGGACCAGGACTCGGAGCAGTACCGGGTCATCAGTCCCAATGGCAAGATTCCGGCCCTGGTCGACCCCACCGGTCGGGACGGCGCCCCCCTCGCCCTCATGGAGTCCGGCGCCATCCTGCTCCACCTGGCGCGGAAGGCCGGCGGCCAGCTGCTGCTCCCCGGACCCACCGGCGAGGTGGAGACCCTGCAGTGGATGTTCTTCCAGGTGGGCCACGTGGGTCCCATGTTCGGTCAGTTCGGCCACTTCTACAAGTTCGCGAGGGACAAGACGGATGGCTACGGCGAGGAGCGGTACGCCAAGGAGGTCACCCGCCTCCTGGGCGTGCTGGATCAGGCCCTCGAGGGCCGGGAGTGGCTCCTCGGGCCCTTCACCCTGGCCGACATCATGATCGTCCCCTGGATCTGGGGCCTCGACTTCTACGAGGGCAAGGAGCGCGTGGGCTACGAGCGCTTCGCGCGGGTCCACGCCTGGACCGAGCGCTTCGCCGCCCGGCCCGCCGTGCAGCGGGGTCGCGACGTGGGCTCGGCGGAGTGGATGGAGGCCCACCCGCAGTAGCGCAACCCCCTGTCGCGGAGCCCGTCCCCAGCCATCGGGCGCGATAGGGACCAGGCCGCCCCGGGGTCGGGGCGGGAGGGAGCCCGCATGATCGTGCCCAGCATCGACCTCCAGTCCGGCAGCGCCGTCCAGCTCGTGGGCGGGCAGGACAAGGCCCTCGACGCGGGCGATCCCCACCCCATCGCCGCCGACTGGGGGCGGGTGGGGCCGCTGGCGGTCATCGACCTGGACGCGGCCATGGGCCGGGGCGACAACCGGGCCCTGATCCGCGCCCTCTGTCGGCGCCACCGCTGCCGGGTGGGCGGGGGGATCCGCTCGGTCGGGGCGGCCCTCGACTGGCTCGACGCCGGCGCCGAGCAGGTCATCCTGGGCACCGCGGCCCGGCCCGAGATCCTGGAGCAGCTCCCCCGGGAGCGGGTGATCGCCGCAGTCGATGCGGTGGACGGCGAGGTGGTGGTCGAGGGCTGGGCCACCCGCACCGGCCGCCCCATGCTCGAGACCGTCCGCGAGCTGGCCCCGTACGTGGGCGGCTTCCTCGTCACCTTCGTCGAGCGCGAGGGGCGGCTCGGGGGCACCGCCCTGGACCGGGTCGAGGAGCTGGTCGAGGCCGCCGGCCAGGCCCGGCTCACCGTGGCCGGGGGGATCACCACGCCGGACGAGGTGGCGACGCTGGACCGGCTGGGCGCCGACGCCCAGGTCGGCATGGCCCTCTACACCGGCCGCATGGCCCTGGCGGATGCGGTGTGGGCACCGCTGCGGACCGACCGGGAGGACGGGCTGGTGGCCACCGTGATCACCGATGAGCACGGGGTGGCCCTCGGGCTGGCCTGGAGCAGCCGCGAGAGCCTCGCCGAGGCGCTGCGCACCGGCCGAGGCGTGTACTGGTCCCGCTCGCGAGGCGCCCTGTGGGAGAAGGGCGCCACCAGCGGCGCCACCCAGGAGCTGGTCCGCATCGACGCCGACTGCGACCGGGACGCCCTGCGCTTCACGGTGCGGCAGTCGGGGCCGGGCTTCTGCCACCTGGACACCCGTACCTGCTGGGGGCCGGACGGGGGGCTGCCCCGCCTGGACCGGACCCTGGCCGCCCGGGTGGCCGAGGCGCCGACGGGCTCCTACACCCGCCGCCTCCTGGACGACCCCGACCTCCTGGCGGCCAAGCTCCGCGAGGAGGCCGACGAGCTCCTCGAGGCCCGGGGCACGGATGCGGTGGCCCACGAGGCCGCCGACGTCGTCTACTTCGCCCTGGTGGCCGCCGCCCGGGCGGGCGTCCGCCTGGAGGACGTCTCCCGCGAGCTGGACCGCCGGGCCCGCCGCGTCCGCCGGCGCAAGGGGGACGCCAAGCCCGGGGCCCTGCCCGGGCCCGCCGCGACCGACGCCCCGCTCCTGCGGCGGCTCACCCCGGAGACCCTGCCCACGTCCCGGCACGACCCGGTGGACGATGCGACCCTGGCCGGGGCGGGTGCCATCGTGGCCGAGGTGCGCGCGGGGGGCGTGCCGGCCCTGCGCCGCTACGCCGAGCGCTTCGGCGACCTGCAGCCCGGTGAGCCGCTGGTGGTGGATCGCGCGGGCCTCCAGGACGCCCTGCGGGCCCTGCGCGCCACCGATCCCGAGACGGTGGGGGTGCTCGAGCGCGTGGCCGGCCGCATCCGGGCCTTCGCCGAGGCCCGGCGCCGCGACCTGCACGACACGGCCCTGGCCGTCCCCGCCGGGCGGGCCGGGGTGCGGCTGGCCCCCGTGGCCCGGGCGGGCTGCTACGCCCCCGGCGGCCGCTACCCAGATCGGAAGAGCACACGTCTGAACTCCAGTCACGTGAAACGATCTCGT
>CAZPJM010000270.1:0-7036 GCA_964586865.1 uncultured Enterobacteriaceae bacterium | reverse complement strand
GGACCACACGTCCATCGGGCGGACTCCTGGCAGCGTTCCGCCTCCCTAGTGCATCCGCCCCGAAGGATCCGCCGGGTCGCGTCGGGGCTAGCAGGCTGTGATGCAAAGGGACCGAGTCCGGTCCAGGACGCCGGTTTCGCAGCTAGCCCGCATCCGTCATGACAGCTCGTCGCGAGCCGGCGAGATGCCGTCGTGAGCGCGGTTCTCGACGAGCGACCGAGGGAAGGCGTGCCGAGGCACGTCGACCGAGGGAGCGACAGAGAGGGCAGCGCGCAACAGGCAGATCGCCGGCGCAGCAGAGCGCGTCATGAGGGATGCGGGCCAGGAGCTAGGAGGGAGCTTGGCTGGCCAAGTGACCGACGACGGGACAACGGCTGAGAAGCCGGCGGGCGGGCCGGGCGACGGGAGTTTGCGTCACAGACGGCCAGGGCTCACCGGTCGCCGGGCGGCCGGGCACCGGGGCAGGGATTGCGCTCCAGCACCGCCAGGTTGTTCTCCTCGTCGCACTCCCGGACCCAGCCGCCCGCGTCGGGGCCGCCGGTGTCGATCTCGATGAGGAGGGCATCGCCCAGCTCCCAGGGCTCGAAGACCAGCTCGCCGGCCGGCAGGCGGGTGCCCGGTGGGATGGCCGGGAGGAGCTCGGTGTGGACCGGGGTCCGGGAGAAGCCGTCCAGGCGGAACACGGTGACCCGGGTGCCGGGGCGCACGGGCGCGCCGCCCAGGTTCGAGGCGGCCCACGACACCCGGACCGGGCCGCCCTCGCAGGTGCCCACACAGAGGTCGAGGAGCTCGACGGTCAGGTCGGGCAGGGCGGGGGAGTCGACGGTGGGGCGGGCGCGGAAGACGTTGTGCACCAGCCAGGGCGGGTCCCCCCCGGTGGGCACCGAGCCGTCGCCGCCCAGGTTGGTGACGGCGAAGTCGTGGATCCCCCACGTGGCCCCCGAGCGGGCCCAGCCGTCGTCGCGGTGCTCCAGCACGGTGACGCCGGCGAAGCCCGGCCGGTCCTCCCCCGGGTTGGAGCCGTAGACGATCTCGGCGGCGCCATCGCCGTCCACATCGGCCACCACGGGGTACTCGAACACGGTGGTCGAGGTGTGGGTGGTCTCGGTGTGCCGCAGCGCCCCGGTGGGTCCGTCGAAGAGGTAGAAGGCGTGCTGGTCGGCGTGGAGGAGCTCGTAGGTGCCGTCGCCGTCGAAGTCGTAGCCCGAGCACCCGGCGTGGGCGGCGGTGACGTCCACGCTCCGCCGCTCCCACAGCCGGGTCCCGTCGAGCTCGTAGACCCCCACGTGGTCGCCGATGCCCAGGCCCAGCTCGACCTGCCCGTCCCCGTCGAAGTCGGCCACGCAGGGCGGGCCCGCGTTGTCGGAGGGCAGGGAGGCGACGGAGACCCGCCGACCATCGGGGTCGTAGACCTCCAGGACACGCCCCGAGAGCATCAGGATCTCGCCCTCCGGATCGCCGTCCACATCGGCGATGGCGGTGTGGACCGAGGAGGGGTCGGCGGCGCGGTTGAACCACTCCTCCTCGCCGTCGGGGCCGAAGCGGTGGGGGCCGAGGAAGATCTCCGTCGTGCCGTCCAGATCCACGTCTCCCAGGACGGCGGAGCGGATGGGCAGGCGGCCCGTCTCGGGCTGGAGGAGGGCGCGCTGGAGGCCGGTGGCGCCGTCCACCACCACCCGATCCACCACCACGTCCACGCCGCCGTCCCCATCGAGGTCGCCCACCACGGGCACCGCGTAGATCATCATCTCGGGGTGGCCCCGGCTCTCCCAGGCCGTGCTCCCGTCGGCTTCGAGGGCCACCACCTGGGGCGAGAAGCCGCCGCCGGGGCGGACGGCGATGATCTCATTGTCGCCATCCCGATCCACGTCGGCGATGGCCACCCCGGCCGTGCCCAGGATGTCGGGCACCTCGAAGCGGAGGGCGCCCGTGTCGCCCGAGCGCACCTGCAGGACGTTGCGGCCCATGACGGGCACCACCACCTCGGGGACGTCGCGGTCGTCCACGAAGCCATCCCCGTTGTCATCGGTCAGGTTGCCCACCGCCGGCATGACCACCACGCCCGTGCCGCCGGTCTCGGCGCGCCAGGCGGTCACCACGTCCCAGGGATCGGCGGGCGGGAACCAGGGATCGTCCAGGCAGGTGGGGTCGATGCGGATCTCCGCCCGGGGGGGCAGATCCACCGTGCAGTCCCGCTCCAGGCAGTCCGCCAGCCCGTCGCCGTCGCTGTCGGGCCAGCCCTCGTCGACCTCGCCATCCCCGTCGTCGTCCCGGCCGTTGCACAGCTCGCCATCACGGACCCCGCCGTCGCCGGGGTCGGTGTCGTCCACATCGACGGCGTCGGGATCGCGGCTCACCTGGGTCTCGATGCACCCCAGGCAGAGCGACAGGACGAGCAGTCGACCGATTCCCATGGGCCTCCGGGGGACGCGGGCAGTGTGACCCCCCGGGGCCTCCGCCGCCACCCCGGGGGTGGATCCCCGGTGGGCCGGGGTGCTGTCCGTCGGGGTTTCCTGGCGTCGGATCCAGCGGGAGACCCTTGGTCTCGGGAGACCCGACCCGCCCTCGTAATGGCGCCCGCCGGCGCGTCCGTCCTCCGTGACGAGGGCCATCCCCCCGCTGGCCCGCACCCCCCGGTGCCCTCGCCCCCCCGGAGCTGCCATGAAGACCCCCGATGCCCGCCACGAGGCGCCCGCGCGCCTCGTCCCCGATCGGTCCGAGCCGCGACTGGATCGGATCGCCGCCCTCCACCTGGCGTGGGAGGTGCTCGATGCCGAGCCCGATGCGCTGGTCCTGGCCCAGGCCCGACAGACCCTCCACGAGGCCCTGCGCCTGACGGTGTAGCCACCTCCGATGGGTGCGCGCCGGGCCTGGAGCCGGCGGCGGGTGTCCCCCTGGCGGGTCGCGTCGTCGGGCCTATCTCTCGTCCCAGAGGGAGGAGCCCGTGGCCCTGTCCGATGCCCAGCGCGCCCGCTACGCCCGCCACCTGAGCCTCGCTGCCGTGGGTGAGTCCGGCCAGGAGCGCCTGGCCAGCTGCTCGGTGCTGGTGGTGGGCGCCGGCGGGCTCGGATCGCCGTGCCTGCTCTACCTGGCCGCCGCCGGCGTGGGCCGACTCGGGATCGTCGACGACGATCAGGTCGAGGTGAGCAACCTGCAGCGCCAGATCCTGCACGGCACCGCGCGCCTCGGGGCCCCCAAGGTCGAGAGCGCCCGGGAGCGGCTCGGGGATCTGAACCCGGAGGTCCGCCTGCAGCTCTTCCCGGAGCGCCTCACCGCCGAGAACGCCCTGGACCGGGTGCGAGGCTGGGACGTGGTGGTGGACGGCACCGACAACTTCGCCACCCGCTACGTGGTCGACGCCGCCTGCGAGATCCTGGGGACCCCGCTGGTCTACGGGGCCATCCAGCGCTTCGAGGGGCAGGTCTCGGTCTTCCACCTCGACGGGGGCCCGGGCTACCGCGATCTCTTCCCCGATCCCCCGCCCCCGGAGCTCGCCCCGAGCTGCGCCGAGGCGGGGGTCCTGGGCGTCCTGCCCGGCGTCATCGGCACCCTCCAGGCCACCGAGGTCCTCAAGGTGCTCCTGGGCGTCGGGACCCCGCTCTCGGGCCGCCTGCTGGTCTACGACGCCCTGTCCATGCGGATGGACGAGCTCCGCCTGCAGCGGGACCCGGCGCGGTCGCCGCCGGCCTCGGTCGAGGCGGTCGCCGCGGTGTGCGCCGACACCCCCTGGCGGAGGCTTCCGGCCCGCGAGGTGGCGCGGCGTCTCGACGCGGGGTGGGCGCCGTTCGTCCTCGACGTGCGCACCGCCCGAGAGGCCCGGGTCTCCGAGCTGCCCGGCACCGCCCTCCGCGTCCCCCACGAGGCCGTCGGTGTCGGTGACCTGCCCGCCGGGGGGGAGGTCCTGCTCTACTGCCGGGCCGGGGGGCGCTCGGCCCGGGCCTGCCGCGCGCTGCTGGACGCCGGGGTCCCCGCGTCGCGGCTGGTGGAGCTGGAGGACGGGCTCGAGGGGTGGGCCCGGACGGTGGATCCGGACCTGCCGGTGGGCTGACGGGCCACCCCGAATGGGGGGTGGCGAATGGAGCGGATGGGCGTGGCGCGCCCGTCCGGCCGCCGGCGCCCGTTTTGGGGGCGCCGGTCGGGGCCTTTCGGGATCACTTGGCGGCGGCGGCCCCGCCCGTGTCCCCATCGTCCTCGTCGGCGCGGTGGACCACCACCTGCGGGAAGGGGATCTCGATGCCGGCCTCGTTGAGGGCGTCGTAGACCCCGCTGCGCACCTCGTGGAGCACGGCCAGGTAGTCGCTGGCGTTGCACCAGACCCGCAGCTCGAAGTTGAGGCTGCTGGAGGCCATCTCGGTGAAGGCGAACTCGACGGGCTTGTCCTCGATCTTCATGGAGCAGCCCTCGGCCACGCGCCGGCAGACCTGCTCCACCTCGCGGAGGTCCGAGCCGTAGGCCACGCCCACGTCGATGGTGGCGCGCCGGGTGCCCTGCCGGGAGTAGTTGATGATGGTGCTGCCGGTGACGGTGCCGTTCGAGATGATGATCGTCCGGTTGTCGAGCATGAGCAGGCGGGTCGCGAACAGGCCGATGTCGTCGACCGTCCCGTCGAAGCCCGAGATGCTCACGTACTCCCCCACCCGGATGGGCTGGAAGACCATGAGCAGGACGCCGCTGGCGAAGTGGCCCAGGGTGCCCTGCAGCGCGAGGCCCACGGCGAAGCCCGCCGAGGCCAGCACCGCCACGAAGGAGGTCGTCTCGATGCCCACCGTCGCCAGGGTGGCGATGAGGGTCATGACCAGGACGGCCCAGCGGGACATCTGGCCCAGGAAGCGGGACAGTGCGACGCCGATCCCACCGCGTTCGCCGGCCCGGATCACCAGCTTGTTCACCCAGCCGGAGATGATCCAGCCGATGAGCAGGATGACGATCGCTCCCAGGACCGGGAGGCTGTACTGGAGGATCATGTCGATGGCGAAGGTGACCCAGGCGTTCGTCTCGGCGACGATGGCGCCGGTATCGGTGGGGTCCATGGGGTTCTCCGGGGCGGTGCGGCCAGGCCGCGGGGGGACTCAGAGCAGGGTGACGACCAGGCTCGCCGTGATGGCGTGGTCGGCACGACGGAAGCCCTCGACGGGCTGGTTGTCGAAGCGGAGGTTGTAGGCGGTCTTGAAGCCCAGCTTGTCGGAGAGCTTGGCCGTCAGGGAGGCGGTGTTCAGGATGCGCACGTCCTCGAACACCACCACGTTGGGGTAGACCTCGAAGGTGTCGCGGAAGGTGACCGACTCGTTGAACGTGTGCGAGAAGCCGAGCATGACGCGGGCGGCGAAGACGTTCTGGTAGGCCGGGTCCTGATCCTCGTAGTAGTTCTCCTGGGCCCAGTCGAAGCCCAGCTCGGCGACGAGCTCGGTCGTGTCGCTGTCGACCAGCAGGCGGCTGTAGCCGATCTGCTGGTGGGAGCGGGTCTCGAAGCCGGCGAAGCGGTCGTGGAGGAGGCCGACGAGCACGTACAGGGAGTTCTTCTTGCTGAGGTACCGGTCGTAGCGCAGGTCCAGCACCACCTGCTGCTGGTTGGTCACGTAGCCGGCGTCGCGCTCGGCTTCGGAGAGGATGCCGTTACCATCGGCGTCGACCACGCTCTGGCCGAACAGGGCGCCCAGGTTGCCGCTGAACTTGTTGGCGGTCCACCGGTACTCGCCGGTGATGCCGGAGTTGACGCTGAAGGCCTGGGAGTTTCCGGCCGACAGGGCACCCCCGAGCTCGGCGCCCAGGCTGCGCTTGGGCTTCTCGACCTCGGCGCCCTCCTTGTCGGTCTCGGCGAACTCGGGTTCCTGCGCGAGGGCGAGCAGGGACAGCAACACGGACATCATGCGGCCTCCAGGACGGGGGGCAGGAATCGCCCAGCGGGGGACGCCGGACCCTAGCGGGCGTGTGGCCGCAGACTTGCAACGCCGTGGCATGATTCGCGGCGGCCCCCGCGGAGCGCCCGTGTCCACGCCATCATCGGAGCCCCTCTACGAGCTGTGTGCCGGCCGGTACGCGGTCTTCGAGCCGCTCGGCTCGGGCGGTGCCGCCACCGTGCACCGATGCCTCGACCGGGAGCTGGAGGCCGAGCGCGCCATCAAGCTGCGCCGGGTCGCGCCCGAGAACCGGGACGCCGACGGGGTCCAGCGGCTGGTGGACGAGGCCCGGGTCATGGCGCGGGTCTCCCACCGCCACGTGCTGCCGGTCTTCGACGTGGGGTGGGACCGGGGCTGGCAGTACGTGGTCATGGCGCTCGCCCCGGGGGGCAGCCTTGACGATCGTCTCGCCCGGGAGGGACCGCTCGCCCCGGCCGAGGCCGTCCGGCTCCTCCTGCCGGTGTTGGAGGCGCTCCAGGCGGCCCACGACGCCGGCGTGCTCCACCGGGACCTCAAGCCCCACAACATCCTGCTGGACGCCGAGGGCGCCCCGTTGCTGGCCGACTGGGGGATCGCGCGGCTCGACGACCGGGACGACCGCCTCACCCGGACCGGGGCGGCCATGGGGACCTTCGCCTACATGGCTCCGGAGCAGCGCATGGATGCCCACGAAGTGGGGCCGGCGGCCGATGTCTACGCGGCCGGGGCCACGCTCTACCACCTGGTGACGGGGGGCTCGCCGGTGGATCTGTGTCATGCGGCCGCCGCCTCGCCGCGGTGGGCGGACCTGCCCGAGGCGCTCCGCCCCGTCCTGCAGGCCGCCTGTGCCCTCGACCCGGCGCGTCGCCCCGCCTCGCCGGCGGATCTGGCGGCCCGCCTGGCCGCGGTGGTGGATGGGCTGCCCGAGACGCCCCTGGCCTCGGCGGCGCGAGGCTCTTCCGGCGGCGACACCCGGACCGGCACCGGGACCGAGGCCCCACCGACGCCGGCGCCGAGGCCGCGCGGGGTGGGGCGGACGACCGGGCTGCTGATCGCGGGGGTCGGCAGCGCGGTCCTGGCCGCGGTGCTGCTCGGGTCCTGGGCGGCCCCTGGCCTCGGCGGCGCGAGGCTCTTCCGGCGGCGACACCCGGACCGGCACC
>CAZPJM010000269.1:0-7083 GCA_964586865.1 uncultured Enterobacteriaceae bacterium | reverse complement strand
CCGACCTGGATTGAGCGTGATCCGCCGACACCGCCGTGCCTTCAGCCTGCTCGAGGTGATGATCGCCGCCGCGATCCTCGTCTTCAGCCTGGCCGTCATCACGCGGATCCAGGCCACCGCCGTCCAGGGTGCCCTGCGCGCCCAGCGCGTCGTCGTCGCCACCGACCTGGCCCAGGAGAAGATCGCCGAGGTCCTCATCCTCATCGAGGCCGAGGGGGTGGGCACCACCGATGTGCGCGAGCGCGGCGACTTCCGCAACCACGGCGACGACGCCCGGCTGGACTTCGACCGCAGCCTGGACGACTACCGCTGGGAGTACCACGTCGAGGAGATCGAGTTCCAGCTCTCCGGCGACGCCATGGGGATGCTCGGCATGATGGGCGGCGGCGAGGACGGCGCCGGCGGCGGCGGCGGCATGGGGGGCGCGGGGGCCGGGGGCCTGGCCGAAAACGACATGGCCCAGCAGGCGATGGCCGCCCTGGGCTTCGGCCCCGACCAGCTCAGCCAGCAGCTCGGCCAGTTCATCCGGCGGGTCCGGGTCCGGGTGTGGTGGGGCGACGAGCGGGATGCCGAGGAGAAGGGCCGCGAGGTGGTGGTGACCACCCACATCATAAGCCCCACCGGCGCCTTCCAGAACCTGGGCGGCATCCCGGGGCAGGGCGGTGGCGGCGGCGTGCCCCCCAACAACATGAATCCCGGCATGGGCAACATGGGCAACATGGGCCAGGGCGGCGGGGGCGGCTTCGGGACCTCGCTCGGCGGCGGCTTCGGCGGCGGCGGCGGCGGCCGCGGGGGGCGCCCATGACGCGCCGTCTCCGCCGGGGCCTCTCGCTGCTCGACGTGGCCATCACCGTGTCCATCCTGCTCGTCATCACCACCATGACGGCCGTGTCCATGCGCAATGCCATCCGCCTCAACGAGGCGATGAAGGCCCAGGACATGACCCTGCGCGGCCCCCTCATGAAGATCCGCCGGGAGCTCCAGCTCGCCTTCCTCACCCCCGACATCACCGCCGCCGAGCGCTACCAGACCGTCTTCGTCGGCCGCAACGAGGACCCGGATCGCCTCTGGTTCGCCACCCGCGGCCATCAGCGCAAGTACCGGGACTCCCGGGAGTCCGACCAGGCCGAGATCACCCTGTGGGCCGAGTCCATGCCCCGCCGCGAGGGCTACCCGAGCGACGGCTACGTGCTCTACCACCGGGAGTCGCCCCGGGTGGACCACGAGCCCGACGAGGGCGGGGTCATCCACCCCATGGCCTACAATGTGCGCTCCTTCGACCTGCGCTATCTGGACCCGCGCACGAACGAGTGGCGCGAGGAGTGGGACACGCGCACCGCCGACATGCCCAACATCCTGCCCCGGGCGGTGGAGCTCAGCATGGTGGTGCTGACACCGGACCCGAAGAACCGGGGCGAGTTCATCGAGAAGCCCTTCAAGACCACCATCCCCCTCGAGTTCGCCCAGCCCATGGTGCAGCAGGCGGGCGGCGCGGGGTTCGGCCAGTGAGCGTGGACCGCTGGCGCGAGAATCGGGACCGGACCCCTCCGGACCGGACCCCTCGGAAGCGGGGCCTCCTCGGTCGCATCTGGCACGAGCTCACCCGCCCGCGGGGCCCCACCACCCACCGCTTCTACCGGGTGGGCCGATCGAGCCGCTCCGGGGTGGCCCTGCTGGTGGTGATCACCTGCTTCCTCGTCCTCATGGTGCTGGCCACCGAGATCGCGAACACCGCCAGCGTGCGCATCAAGCTGGCCGCCAACCTGCGCGACGAGGTCCGGGCCGAGTACCTGGCCCGCTCGGGGCTGGGCTTCTACCGGCTCATCCTGGTGACGGCCAACGCCCTCGACAGCCGCACCCAGGGCGGCGCCATGGGGGGGTTCGGCCCCATGCTCCAGCAGTTCGGCGTCTCGGGCGACATGCTCTGGCAGATGGTCCCCTTCATCAACACGAACCTGCTGCGCATGGTGTTCGTCGAGGGGGGCGAGCTCTCCGAGGAGGACCGCGCCGCCTTCGAGGAGCAGGGTGGCCTCACCGAGGAGCAGCGCGAGGAGAGCATGGAGGGCTTCGGCAGCAAGCCGGGCTTCCTCTCCTTCGAGGGCGACTTCATGGCCGAGGTCTTCGACGAGTCGCGCCGGATCAACATCAAGAACATCCAGGGCCAGGACGTGGCCTCGCTCCAGACCGACCCGGCGGGCGCCCAGCTCCTGGCGCTCATGACCGGCAACAACACCTGTGCGGCCATTCGGGCCGATCGCCAGGCCACCTTCGAGGACACCCAGGACAACATGCAGTTCTTCATGGACCGCGGCCTGGAGCCCATGGAGCTGGTGAGCAACCTGGCCGACTGGGTCGACCGGGACAACCAGATCGCCTTCCCCGGCGGCAACGAGGACCGGCTTTACGAGCGCCTCGAGGAGCCCTACCGCGCCAAGAACGCGGCCTTCGACAGCATCCAGGAGATCCGCCTGGTGGAGGGCTGGCACCGGGACGACGTGTGGGAGCGGTTCGGCGACAGCCTCACCGTGTTCGGCGACGGCAAGGTCAACGTGAACACCGCCGAGTGCGAGGTCCTGTGGGCCCTGCTCCGGAGCCAGGTCACCCCGCCACCCGCCGATGCCCAGGTCGACTCCTGCATCCGGGCCATCGAGTTCTACCGCGGCGTGGTGCCCTTCGGCAGCGAGCAGGCCTTCGTCAACTTCCTCCAGGACGGCCAGATCCCCCCCTCCTTCCAGAACATGCAGGGCGTGACCCAGCCGAGCGTCCAGGGGCGCTGCCAGCTCACCCCCAACCCGTCCATGAATCAGGCCATCACGACCTCGACCAAGGTGTTCCGCGTCCGCTCGGTGGGCCAGGTGAACGACGTCAAGGTGACCATCGAGGCCGTCTTCGACTTCTCCAACAGCGTCGAGGGCCGCACCCTCTACTGGCGTATCGACTGAGGACCCCATGCCCCGCATCGTCGCATTCGATCTCGGCACCGCGAACGTCAAGGCCACCGTCTGGTCGGTGACGGGCCGCAAGGCCACCTTCGTGGAGCGGCTCCTGCACCCGGTGCCCCAGGACGGGACGGTGGAGCCGCGGCTCGAGCACCAGCTCCTGGCCCTCGAGGCCCTGATCGAGGAGAACCGCGAGCTCACCGCCTCGGGCACGGTCATCGCCGCCAGCTACGGCGGGCGCCACGTCTCGGTCCATCGGATCACCCTGCCCTTCACCGACAAGCGCCAGGTCGAGAAGACGCTGCCCTTCGCCGTCGAGGAGGAGGTGCCCTTCGACCTGGACGACATGGTGCTGGGCTGGCGGGTCATGCGCCAGGGCGAGGGCACCGAGGCGCTGGTGGCCCTCTCCGAGCAGGCCGCCCTGCAGGCCGCGCTGGACGGCCTGACCGACCTCTCCGTCGAGCCCCGGCGGGTCGCGGCCGACAAGGAGCTCCTGGTCCGCTGGGCCCTCCCCGAGGCCGGCGCGGATGCCCCCGGGCTCGGCGCGCTCGGCGAGAACGACGGCGACGGCGACGGCGACGGTATCACCTCGGCCGTCGCCGGGTCGCCGGTGGTGGCGGTCCTCGACGTGGGCCACACCCGGACCGTGGCCACCGTGGCCCGGGACGGCGAGCTGCTGGGCACCCGGGTCATGGACATCGGTGGGGCCGCCGTCACCCGGGCCATCCAGGACGGCCTGCGCTGCTCCTGGGCGAATGCCGAGCGCCTCAAGCATGGCCAGGCCCCCGAGCCCGACCCCGACCCGCTGCCGCCCCCCGAGACCGCCGAGCCCACCCCCGAGCCCGCCGACGCCGCGGACGAGGAGGACACCGAGCCCGGCGGCCCCCTGCCCGAGGTCCCCCTCACCCCGTGGGACCAGCTCCCCGACCCCGGGATCGCCCACCTGCCCCCGGCGGTCCGTGCCGACGTGGAGCGGGTCCTCACCCGGCTCCTCTCCGAGATCCGCTCCACCCTCATCGGCTTCGAGGACAGCCTGGGCCTCGAGATCGATCAGGTCCGGCTCGGAGGGGGCGGAGCCCGCCTCGAGGGGCTCGTCGAGGCCATCCAGAACGACCTGGGCGTGCCGGTGCTGTGGGCGGCCGATCGGGACGGCACCCCCATCCCCTGCGAGTACCTGCTGGCCGACGCCCTCGCCGAGGATGCCGCCGGCCGCGTCAAGGTCTCCTACGTGGACCTGCGGACCGGGCCGCTGCGGTGGCGCAGCGGCTTCAACCTCCTCCAGGCCATGGTCACCTACGGCGGCGCCCTGGTGGCCTTCTTCACCGTGGCCCTGGGCGTCATGTACGTCTGGCAGAGCTGGTCGCTGGCCAGCCGGATCGACGAGGTGCAGGCCAGCATCGAGAACACCATCGAGACCGCCCTGCCCGACGCCAACACCCGCCGCACCAGCCAGGTGATGGCCAAGATGCGGGCGCGCATCCAGGAGGCCGAGGAGCGGGCGGCGGCCCTGGGCGACGACGGCGTCCCGCCGACCCTCGACACCATCCACGGCCTCTCGACGCACCTCCCTCCCCCGGGCGACGTGCAGATCGACGTGACCCAGATGAGCATCACGCCGCGGGCGCTCAACTTCGAGGCCGAGGTCCAGAGCTACGCCGCCGCCGACCAGGTCGAGGGGGCGCTCCAGGCCACCGACCGCTTCGAGACCTGCACCAAGTCCAACGAGCAGCAGCGCCGGGACCGGGTCTCGTTCAACATGACCTGCGACTTCGGCGCCATCGACGACGATGGCGGGGAGGGCTGACATGGGAAGCGCCGCATCCGAGGGGCCCCTGGCGAGCGTGCGCCAGGCCATCGAGGCCCAGCCCCGCCGCACGCGGATCCTGTTGGCCGTCCTGCTGGTCCTGCTCGGCGTGGTCTGGATGGCCGGGCTGTGGTGGTGGACCAGCTCGAGCCTCACGGCCCAGGCCGACGATCTGGCCTCGCGCCAGCGCACCCTCAACAACCTGCAGGTCATGATGGTCAAGTACCGGGATGCCGAGCAGCAGATCCGCGAGGCCGAGCAGCGGCTCGGTGGGAGCGCCGGGGAGAACCCGAGCTCCTACATCGAGAAGGCCGCCACCCAGCACGGGGTGCGGGAGAGCCTCCGCGGGATCGAGAAGATGACCTCCGAGACCCGCGGCAACCTCCAGGAGACCCGCTACCGGGTGAGCCTGTCCCGTGCGCCCCTCGAGGGCACCATGAAGCTGCTCTACGACGTGGAGACCGCCGGCTTCCTCTCGGTCGAGAACGCCAGCATCAAGACGGTCTTCTCCAAGGGCGACCGCCTGCTGAACACGACGCTCGATCTCGTGGCCTACGAGCTCGTGACGGAGGAATGATGCTCAAGTGGATCCTCGGCATCATGATGGGGCTGGTGTGGTGCGGGCTGGTCTTCCTGCTCGCGCTGTGGCTCACCTTCCCCTCCCAGGCCATCGTCGATCGCGTCGCCTACGAGGTCCAGACCCGCAGCGACGGGGCCGTGGCGGTGCGCGCGGGGGGCGCCAGCCCGTGGGGGGTCGGCCTCTCCCTGACCGATGTGGAGGTCTTCACGGTCGACCCCCGCACCGGCAAGGCCAGCCGGGCGCTCCAGGCCGAGGGGGTCTCGGCCAGCACCGGCCTCTTCGCCTGGATGAACAGCGAGGTGCCCATCCACGGCGTGATCTCGCTGGCCGGCGAGGACATCGTCGTCGACGCCCTCCTCAACCGGGAGAACAGCGGTGCCATGCGCCTCCAGGAGATCGAGGCGGTGGCGCCGGCCCTCGATGTGGAGGCGGTGGGCGCGCTGCTGGCGGCCTACGGCGTCGCCCTGACCGGCACCGGCGACCTGGACGTGGACCTGGACCTGGAGGTGGGCCGCAGCGTCGGGGACCACGACGGGCGTCTCTCCCTGCGCGGCAAGGGCCTGACCGCCACCCTGGCCATGCCCGATCCGCTGGGGGGCTCCGACCCCTTCGAGCTGGGGCCCATGACCATCAGCGATCTGGACATCGTGCTCGACGTGAAGGACGGCAAGGCCACCCTGAAGAAGGGCACCCTGCGCAGCGACCTGGCCAACCTCACCGCCGAGGGCATGCTCACCCTCAACGAGGACCTGATGCGCAGCCGGCTGCGGGGCGAGCTCTCGGTGGGGAGCCTGGGCGGCCAGCTCGCCACCTTCGAGCCCTTCATGCGCCAGGCCCAGGGCGACGACGGCGACTACCACTATCGGCTGGCCTGCATGCTCTCGCGCTTCGACCAGCGGTGCATCCGGCCCAAGCGCCAGGCCGCGTCGGGGCTGGACCGGGCTCGGGTGAACCCGGCGCGGCCATCCACGGCGGTGGATCCCTCCGAGGCCGCGGCCCGTAGAGCCGAGCGGCGGCGGGCCCGGGCCGAGCGCCTGGCCGAGCGTCGGGCCCGCATCGCCGAGGAGCGGGCCAACCGGGACCGCACCCCCGAGCGCCCACGCCGCCCCGAGGACGACGAGGAGGAGTACCCCGAGGACGAGGACGAGGAGTACCTGGACGAGGAGGACGACCCCGAGTTCGACCCCCAGGAGATGGCCCCGGAGCTCGCCCCCGAGCTGGGGCGCCCCCCAGGCGTCGAGATCGACATGGCCAACCCCCCCGTGGCGCGCCCCATCGACGACTTCTGAGCCGGGAGGCGCCTCGGGAGGGGCGGATCCATCACTCCAGCGGGTCCGGGCCCTCCCCCGACAGGCCGGGTCCGCGGGCCAGGGCCACGTGGCAGGCGGCGCAGGTGGTGACGATCCGCCCATAGGCCTGGCCGCGGGCCTCGGGGGTGTCGGCCCGGACCGCCGCGGTGGCCGCCTCCTGGAGCGCGCGGGCGCCGGAGCGGGCGGCGTCGTTGTCGGGCGCGCCGGGCAGGGCCGTCAGATCGGTGACCTCGAGGGCCTTGGACCCCACCCCCCACGCGGTCTCGCTGGGGGCCACCAGGCCCACCCAGAGGGCCTCGGTGGCCCACCAGTGGCGCTGCATGCGGTCGAGGACGTCCGAATCCCCGCCCTCGAAGCCGGTGGGCGGGAAGCGCTCGGCCGGGGCCCGGGCGTGGCACTGCCCGCAGGCCGCCCCCACCTGCCCCAGGGCCCCGGCCGCCTGCTCCAGGT
>CAZPJM010000268.1:0-7085 GCA_964586865.1 uncultured Enterobacteriaceae bacterium | reverse complement strand
ACGGGGGCGCGGGGGCGCTCGGCGGGGGCGCCGGGGCCGTCGTCGGGTCGGGGGGCGCCTCGGGGACCGTCGGGATCGGCTCCGGGATCGGCGCCGGTGGTGGGGGCTCGGGCAGGGGCTCGCCCAGGACCGCCGCCCGGAGGGGAGCGGCCAGGTCCTCGTACGCCCGGTCGCCCAGACGCGGCGCGTTGAAGGGCCCGGGGCGACGGAGCTCGTGCGCCGCCGTCCCATCCTGGTACACCGTGAGGATCAGGGTGCCGTCGGTGCGGACGGTGCCGTGGACCACCGCGTCGACCTGGAGGTCGTCGGCGAGGGTGGCGGCGCCCGTCGCCGACAGCCGGCGCGGCGGGCGGTCGGCCAGGTCCGCCTCGACCTCGAGGGCCAGGGCCCGGAGTTCCGGATCGGCGGCCTCGGTCTGGGTGTCCAGGTAGTCGGGCAGGAGCTGGAGGGCGCGGGTGAGGGCCTCCCGGGCATCCTCGGTGCGATCGATGGCCAGCAGGGCCTTGGCGAGGATGAAGGCCGCATCCGCCATCTCCTCGCGCCGGGCCACCGGCGAGCCGGCCCGGCCGTGGGCCGCCACCGCCTCGGCCAGGAAGGCCAGGCCGATGTCCGGATCGCCCTCCCGCAGCATGAGGCGGCCCTCGGTGAAGGCGTCCCGGGCCTCTTGGAGCTCGGCCTGCTTGCCGGCGGTGAGCTGCTCCACCAGCGCCTCGCAGCACACCACCCGCAGGCGATCCTCGCCGGGGAGGGCCTGGGAGAGGCCGCGGACCAGCACCCGCATGTCGCGCGAGGAGGTGCCGGGGGCGCCATCGAGGGGCACCACCGCCACCACCGGCACCGCGGGCTCGGGGCCGTCCTGGGCCCGGGCGGGCGGGGCGCGCCCGAGCAGCGCAGCCACCGCGAGCACCACCGCCGCCATCAGCGCGAAGGCCTTCACAGCCAGGCCTCGATGGCCTTGTGGAAGTCGATGCGGTCCACCAGGTCCTCCAGGTAGTCCCGCGCCTCCGTGTCCCAGGTGAGCACCGGGCTGCGGTCCCAGTCCCGGATCCATCGTCGGTAGAGGTCGTCGAGGGCGTGGAGGTAGTGAGGCGGGATGGCCTGCTCGGCCGGCCGGCCCCGCTCGCGGATCCGCTGCCGCATCCGGTCGACGCTGCAGGTCAGGTGGATGAGCAGATCGGGAGGCCGCAGCGCGTCCCGGAGCGCCCGGTAGAGCTCCTGGTAGGTGCCCCAGTCCCGCTCGTCGATGTGGCCCTCGCGGTGGAGGTGGGCGGCGAAGATCTCGGCGTCTTCGTAGAGGGTGCGGTCGAGCAGGCGGGGGCGCCCGTGGGCCCCGGTGGCCTCGGCCCCCTTGTGCAGGCTGTACTTGTGGGCCAGGAACCACATCTGGCTGTGGAAGGCCCAGGCGCCCATGTCCTGGTAGAAGTCGTCCAGGTAGGGGTTGCGGGCGAAGGGCTCGTACAGGGGCACCAGGTCGTAGCGCTCGGCCAGGTAGCGCACGAGGGTGGTCTTGCCGACGCCGATGTTGCCGGCCACCGCGATGGTCTTGTCCGTCATGGGGCCCAGCATAGCCGAGGCCGCTTGCCGACCGCGCCGGGCCGCGGCACCCTCCCCCCGTGCCCCGCCCCTCGCCGATCCCGCTCCTCGCGGGCCTCGCCGCCTGCGCCCCCCTCCCCCCCGGCGAGGTGGACGTGCCGCCCTGCGAGGAGATCGTGGACACCCTGCGCCCGGGCCAGCGCACCCCGTTCGGCACCACCGCCAACCAGGCCCGGGTGCGGCTCGGGGGCACCCACGCCGTGCGCCTGACCGGACCCGAGCCGGTGGAGGCCACGCTGACGGTCATGTGGCCGGCCGGCCTGGAGGCGCTGGTGTGGGGGGCGCCCTCGGTGGAGCCCGACCCGGCCCCCCCCGGCTGGTGCGCCGATGGGCTCGACATCCCGGGGGGGCTGCGCTTCCAGGCCGCCGACGCCGGCCTGGACCGGACCCTGCGGGGGCGCCTGCGGGTGGTGGGCCCCATCGACGACATCGTGGGCCACCTGGTCGCCGCCGTCCCCGGTCCGGAGGCCCCCGAGCTGCTCCCCGACGGGGCCGATGCCGACGCGCTCGAGGTGGTCCTCTGGGCCTCCTGGGCCGATGGCGCGGTGCCCGCCGGCACGGTGCGGACCCGGCCCCTCGGCGCGGACCCCCTCGATGCGGGGTCGGTGGTCGCCGACTTCGGCCCGTGAGCATTCCGGGACCGACCCGGGGGGTCCGGCCGGTCGTCTACAGGATCCGCCGCCCTGCCCGATGGAGTGGCCGCCGTCCCGACAAGGTACGTACCGGATGGGATAGGGGCCCCCGGCGACGACGGGCCCGCGCGCCACGAGGTTGCCCATGACCGCCCAGCGAATCTGCGTCCTCGGGCTCGGCTACATCGGCCTGCCCACCGCCTCCCTCCTGGCCACCAAGGGCTTCACGGTCCACGGCGTCGATGTGTCCGCCCAGGTGGTCGAGACCATCAACCGCGGCGCCATCCACATCGTGGAGCCCGACCTGGACGTGCTGGTCCGGGCGGCCGTCCGCTCGGGCAACCTCCAGGCCGCCCTCGAGCCCGCCCCGGCCGATGTCTTCATCATCGCCGTGCCCACCCCTTTCATCGGCGAGGGTCACGAGCCCGACCTCTCGTACGTGGACGCCGCCACCGAGGCCCTGGCCCCGGTCCTCGAGGCGGGCAACCTGGTCATCCTCGAGTCGACCTCGCCGGTGGGCACCACCGAGCGCGTGGCGGCGCACCTGGCCCGGATCCGCCCCGAGCTGGCCGGCCGGGTCCGGGTGGCCCACTGCCCCGAGCGCGTGCTGCCGGGTCGGATCCTCCGGGAGCTGGTGGACAACGATCGGGTCGTCGGCGGCATCGACCTGGCCTCCACCGAGGCCGCCAGCGCCTTCTACCGGAGCTTCGTCGCCGGCGAGGTCCTGGCCACCACCGCCCGCACCGCCGAGATGTGCAAGCTCGTCGAGAACAGCTTCCGCGACGTGAACATCGCCTTCGCCAACGAGCTCTCCCTGCTCTGCGACAAGCTGGGCATCAATGTCTGGGAGCTCATCCGGCTCGCCAACCGCCACCCCCGGGTCGAGATCCTGCGCCCCGGGCCCGGCGTGGGCGGCCACTGCATCGCCGTGGACCCCTGGTTCGTCGTCCACTCCGCCCCCGAGCTCACCCCCCTCATCCAGACCGCCCGGTCCATCAACGACGGCAAGCGCGACTGGGTGGTGGAGCGGGTCCTCGAGAAGGCCCACCGGTTCCGGGACCCGGTGGTGGCCTGCCTGGGCCTGGCCTACAAGCCCGATGTGGACGATCTGCGCGAGTCGCCGGCCCTGGCGATCACCCTCCGCCTGAAGGAAGCGCTGGGCGACGACAAGGTGCTGGCGGTGGAGCCCAACCTGTCCTCCACCGAGGAGCGACCCCTGGTGGAGCTGGACGAGGCGCTGGCGCAGGCCGACGTGGTGGTGGCCCTGGTGGCGCACCGCCCCTTCAAGACCATCGACCCGGAGATCCTGAAGACCCGGGTGGTCATCGACACCTGTGGGGTGTTCCCGTGAAGGTGCTGTCCGTCTTCGGCACCCGTCCGGAGGCCATCAAGATGGCGCCGGTGGTCCGCGCGGTCGCGGCCGCGCCCGACCTCGAGGGGCGGGTGTGCGTGACCGCCCAGCACCGCGACATGCTCGACCAGGTGCTCGAGCTCTTCGAGCTGTCCCCGCACCACGACCTGGACCTGATGCAGCCCGGGCAGGACCTCACCGACGTCACCAGTCGGGTCCTGCTGGGCCTGCGCGACGTCCTGGCGGCCGAGTCCCCCGACCTGGTGCTGGTCCACGGGGACACCACCACCACCTTCGCCGCCACCCTGGCCGCCTTCTATGCGCGCATCCCGGTGGGCCACGTGGAGGCCGGCCTGCGCACCGGCGATCTGGCGGCGCCCTTCCCCGAGGAGGCCAACCGGGTCCTGGCCGATCGCCTCTGCACCCTCTTCTTCGCGCCCACGGCGCGCAGCCGCGAGAACCTCCTCGCCGAGGGCCTGCCCGCCGGGCGCATCCACGTGACCGGCAACACGGTCATCGATGCCCTGCTCTGGGTCCGCGACCAGATGGTCCGGCGCCCCCTCGAGGCCTTCCGGGAGCCCTTCGGGCCCGCCTTCCCGGCCCTGGCCTCCGAGGCTCCGGTGGTGCTCGTGACCGGCCACCGCCGCGAGTCCTTCGGCGAGGGCTTCGAGCGCATCTGTCGGGCCCTGGTGCGCCTCTCCCAGGACCACCCCGGCGTCCACTTCGTCTACCCGGTCCACCTCAACCCCCACGTCCAGCGCCCGGTGCGCGCCCACCTCGAGGGGCGGGACAACGTCCACCTGCTGCCGCCGCTCGACTACGCGCCCTTCGTGCGGCTCATGGATCGGTCGAGCCTGATCCTCACCGACTCGGGGGGCATCCAGGAGGAGGCCCCCGCCCTGGGCAAGCCGGTCCTGGTCATGCGGGAGGTCACCGAGCGGCCCGAGGGCGTGGCCGCCGGCACGGTCGAGCTGGTGGGCACCGACGAGGACCGCATCGTCGACGCCGTCACCCGGCTGCTCACCGACGAGGCGGCCTGGACGGCCATGAGCCGGGCCCACAATCCGTACGGCGACGGCGAGGCGGCGGCGCGGATCGTCGAGGCCATCCGCGGGGGGGGGTCATGAGGAACGGGCATGACGGGCGGCGCCCGGGTGTCTATGGTCCGGGAGAGCGCGTCCTTGGAGGTGCCGTGAGCGTGTTGCTCGTGATGCTGGGCCTGTCGGGTCCCGCCCTCGCTGCCCCCGAGGGTCCGGCCGACGACGATGCCGCCACGGTGGTGGCGGCGGAGCCTGGTCCCGAGCCCCTCACCGCCGCCCGCAAGGCCCCGGCCCCCGTGTACCGCCTCGGGGCCGGCGACACCCTCGACATCGACGTCTACGGCGAGCCCACCCTCTCTCGCGAGGTGGCCATCCCCGCGTCCTGCCGCGTCCAGATGCCCCTCGTCGGGGGCATCGAGGTCTGCGACATCACCGCCGAGCAGGCCGCCGAGCGCATCCGCGCCCGCTACGCCGACGGCTACCTGGTCGAGCCGGCCGTCTTCGTGGACGTGGCCGCCTACGGCAGCCAGCGGGTCGAGGTGAAGGGGGCGGTCAAGTCCCCGGGCGTCCACCTGCTCACGGGCCCCACCACCCTCTCCGAGATCATCACCCGGGCCGGCGGGCCCGAGTCGCCCAACGTCATCCGGGTCGAGCACGTCACCGACGCCGGCAAGCGCACCTATGACCTGACCGAGCTCGATGCCCGCGAGGATCCGGTGTGGGTCCGGGCGGGCGAGACGGTCAACCTGCTCCCCCCCGTCACGGTCCAGGTCTTCGGCGAGGTCGAGGAGGCCGGGCCGGTGGCCTACGAGGCCGGCATGACCGTCACCGAGGCCCTCGGGCTCGCGGGTGGGGCCACCCAGTTCGCCGGGCTGGGTCGGGCCTACATCCTGCGGTCTGACGGCCAGACCCGGGAGCGGGTGAACATCCGGCGCATCCAGCAGGGCAAGGATCCGGACCCGGCCCTGGAGCCCAACGACCAGCTCGTGGTCCGCAAGAGCATCTTCTAGGGTGACCACCGAGCGGGCGTCCGGATCGCCCGAGGGCGAGGCCCAGGCGGCGCAGGCCCGCAAGCGGCCCCGCGGCAACCTGATCGCCCTGGCCCTGGCGCAGGTGCTGGTGACGGGCAGCGGGCTGCTGGTCCAGGTCTTGCTGGCCCGGTACCTCGGCACGCGGATCTTCGGGACCTACGCCTCCATCCTCGGCGTGGTGGGCGTGGTGGCCTTCCTGGCCGACTTCAACCTCTCGGTGCTCCTGGCCCGGCAGGTGGCCCGGGCCCCCGAGGATGCCCCGGATCGCCTCGCGGCGGGGCTGGCGGCGGTGGGGCTGCTGGCCTGGCTCCCGCTGGTGCTCACCGTCTCGTGGATGGCCATCACCGACGGCCGCCCCGAGGTGGTGCTGGCCTCGGCGGCGGCCGGCGTGGCCTCGGGGACCCTGGCCGTCCGCACGGTGACCGAGTCGGTCCTCCAGGGGCTGCGGCGGATGCAGCCCTTCGTGGCCGCGCAGCTCGTGGGGCGTGGCCTGTACGTGGCCGGCACCGCGGCGGCCCTCATGGGTGGTCTCGGGCTGGTGGGCGTGTTCGGGGCCCAGGCCCTCGGCCCGCTGGCCGCCGCCGGGGTGCTTCTGGGCTGGTTCCTCCACCGGGTGGGCGGCCTGCGCTGGCCCGGGCTCGGGGCGGTGCGGCGGCTCGTCACCGATGCCGTCCCCTTCGCCGCCAACCGGGCCTTCGGAGCGATCTACATCGTCTCCGACCTGCTGGTGGTCTCGGCCTTCTGGCCCGACGAGGAGGTGGGTCTGTACCGGGTGGCCTCCATCCTCATCCTGCAGCTCCCGCTCCTGGCCAGCATCCTCAACCGGGGCCTGTACCCGCGGATGTCCCGTCAGGCCGGCGACCCCGAGGGGGCGGGCGAGGTCATGGGCTTCGCCCTGCGGATCCTGCTCGTCACCTCCCTGCCGCTGGCCGTCGGCGGGATGCTCGTCGCCGGGCCGCTCCTGGACCTGCTGGTGGGGCCCGACTACGCCGCGGCGGCCCCCCTGCTGATGGTCATGCTGCCCATCCTCCCCCTCCGGTTCGTCAACAACATGCTCGGCAACGGGCTCTCGGCCCTGGACCGTCAGAACGACCGGACCCGCGGCACCTTCCTCGTGGCGGTGTTCAACGTGGCCACCAACCTGGCCCTGGTGCCGTTCCTCGGCGCCCTCGGGGCCGCCGTGACCACCGTGGCCTCCGAGGTGCTGCTCCTGGCCTGGCAGGTGGTCCGCATCCGCCCCGTGGTGGGTCGGGTGGCGCTCGCCGGGCCCCTGCTGCGCATCCTGCCCGGCCTGGTCGCCATGGCGGCGGTCGTGGTGGTCACCGCCGAGGCCCCCGTGCTGGCGCGGATCGGCCTGGGGGCCCTGGGCTTCGCCCTGGTCGGATGGGTCACCCGGGCCTGGACCCTGGCCGACGTGAAGGGCCTCCTGCGGGTCTAG
>CAZPJM010000267.1:0-7113 GCA_964586865.1 uncultured Enterobacteriaceae bacterium | reverse complement strand
ACCACGCATGGGGACGGGCTCCGGGAGGCAGGCGCCGCGCACCGGGTGGGGGCACGGGCGCGGAGTATACTCGCTGGGGGGGGATCCCCGCACACCCCCCCACGGGATGTGGCAGGGGGCTCCAGGCGTTGGCAGATCCGCAGGCGCCGCCCTACCCTGCCCCCCTGGCCGGAGGTTTCCATGACCCGCCTCGCCCACGTCTCCCTCGCCGCGCTCCTCCCCCTCGCCGTCCCGGCGCTCCCCGCCGTCGGGGCGGGCGCCGCCATCGGCCTGCTCGCCCCCCAGGCCGCCCAGGCCAAGAAGGACGAGGGCCGCCCGGTGACCATCCGCGTGGTCGACGAATACGGCGTGCCCATCCAGAACGCGCGGGTCCGCGTCCCGGGCACCGAGGGCAAGACCCTCGTGAACCGGAACGGCGAGTGGACCGAGCAGATGCTCTACACGGTGATGGGCGACGAGTTCCCCTTCGCCCGGGGCGAGACCATCGAGTTCCACATCTCGGCGCCCGAGTACCATGCCCGGTCCGTGCAGTACAAGGTCCGGGGGCGCACCAACTACGTCGAGGTGGCGCTGAAGAAGATGCCCGAGCCCACCGATCCGCTGGAGCGGCAGGACGATCGGGACCTCTTGATCCGCTGGTTCCAGCGCACCGACGTGGACGAGGCCCAGCGCCGCCTCGAGGCCGAGGCCACCGCGCCCCCCGGCGCGCCGCGCGAGGCCGCCGGGCCCGTGGATCAGACCGAGGACGGCGGCACCCGCTGAGGGCCCCGCCCGGGGGTGTCAGCGCCCGCGCAGGGTCTGGGCGATCTTGAGGACGTCCGCCAGGACCCCGGCGGCGGTGACCGAGCCCCCCGCGCCCGCGCCCCGGACGATGAGGGGGTAGTCGGTGTAGCGGGCGGTGGTGAAGCCGACGAAGGCCTCGGCCCCCCGGAGGCTGGCCGCCGGATGGGCCCGCGGCACGGCGGTCGGCCCCACCACCAGGCGGGCCGGCCCCTCGGCGGGCGCCTCGATGCGGGCCAGGTAGCGCAGGACCTGCCCCTCGGCCTCGAGCCGGGCCACCTCGTCCGCCACCACCGGGTCGTGCTCCTCGAGGGCGGCGAAGAAGGCGTCCAGGTCGTCGTGCGCCAGCAGCTCCCGCGGCACCAGGGGCTCGACCGCCACATCGGCCATCTCGAGTTCCAGGCCCAGCTCCCGGGCCAGGATCAGCGCCTTGCGCGCGGCGTCCGTGCCCGACAGGTCGTCCCGGGGATGGGGCTCGGTGTAGCCGCGCTCCCGGGCGTCGCGGACCGCTGCCGACAGGGGGACCCCGGCCATCACCTCGGTGGTGAGGAAGCCCAGGGTGCCCGAGAGGGCCCCCTCGATGAGGCCCACGCGGTCGCCGGTGCGGACCAGGTCCTTGAGGGTCTGGATGACCGGGAGGCTGGCCCCCACGGTGGTCTCGTAGTGGAAGGCCCGCGAGGCCCGGCGGGCGGCGCCCGCGAGGCGGCGGTGGTCGGCCAGGCTGCCCGTCAGGGGCTTCTTGTTGGCGGCCACCACGTGGATGCCGGCCTGGAAGGCCGCCTCGTAGAGGTCCTCCAGGCCCCCGGCGGCCGTCACGTCCACCAGGATGGGCACCGCCAGGCGGCGGAGGCGCGGGAGCAGGCCGGCGGGATCGGCCCCGTCCTCCCACGGGGTGCGCCGGGCCACCAGGCCGTCCACGTCCGAGGGGTCGAGACCCGCCTCGTCGAAGACGAAGCCCTGGGAGTCGGCCAGGCCCACGAGGCGCAGCCGGACATCGTGGCGGGCCTCGAGGGTGGCGGCCTGCTCGGTGATCTGACGCAGGAGCTGGCTGCCCACCACGCCCTTGCCCAGCACCAGGAGGTTGACCTCCTGGTGGGCGAGGTGGAAGGCGTCGTGGACCGCGCGGACGGCGGTGGCGGTCTCCGAGGCGTCGACCACGCAGGAGATGGAGCGGTTGGAGCCGCCCTGGGCGATGGCCCGCACATTGACGCCCACCGCGCCGAGGGCGGCGAAGAGCCGGCCCGCCACGTTGCTGCGGGTCCCCATGGCCTCGGCGACCAGGGTGAGCAGCGTGATGGGGGCGCGGTGGCCCAGGGTGACCTCGTCCCGGGAGAGCTCCAGCGCGAAGGCCCGCTCCAGGGCCCCGCGGGTCCGGTCCAGCTCGTCCTGGGGCACCACCATGGCGACCCCCTGGCCATGACCGGCGGTGTTGCTCATCCACACGGTCACCCCGGCGTCGGCCAGGGCCTCGTGGGTGCGCTCCACCACCCGGGTGCGCGGACCCAGGTGGCGGAGCTGGAGGTCCACCAGCGCGAGGTCGTCCAGCGAGGTGACCGAGGTGGCGCGCCCCACGTCCGGGTCCCCGGTGGCGTCGACCAGGGTGCCCGGGGCGTCCGGGTCGAGGGTCCGGCGGATCCGCAGCGGGATCCCCGACTCGATGAGGGGCACCATCGTGCGTGGGTGGAAGAGGCTGGCGCCGAAGTTGGCCAGCTCCAGGGCCTCCATGTAGGACATGCGCGGCAGGGGCCGGGCCTCGCGGACGATGGATGGATCGGCCGACATGACGCCGGGCACGTCGGTCCAGCCGATGAGCTCGGCGGCGCCCAGGCCCGCCGCCAGCAGGCTCGCGGTGTAGTCGCTGCCGTTGCGCCCCAAGGTGGTGGTGCGGCCGTCGGCGGTCTGTCCGGTGAAGCCCGTGTGGACCGGGATGTGGCCCTCCCAGTCCGGCGCGAGGCGCTCCACGGCGGCGCGGGTGGCCTCCCGATCCACGTGGGCCCGGCCGAAGGCGTCGTCGGTACGGAGCCAGGTGCGGGCGTCCACGGCGAGGCCGGGGAGGCCGCGCGCCACGAGCAGATCGGCCACCAGGGCCGCCGAGAGGCGCTCCCCATAGGCCAGGACGTGGTCCACCGTCTGCGGGGTGCGCTCCCGCACCAGGGAGACGCCCCGGAGCAGGTGCCCCAGGCTCTCGAGGATGGTGCGCACCCGCTGGGCCGGCGGCGGGCGATCCTCGGGCAGGCGGGCCGAGCCCAGAACGGCCATGGAGGTGCCGAGGGCCCGGTCGGCGATGCGGTCCTGCAGGGCGATGGCCCCGTCCAGATCCCCCGCGGCCGCCAGGCGGACCGCCTGGTGGAGCTCGTCGGTGGTGGTGCCCATGGCGCTGACGACCACCGCCACCGGCCCCACCCGGACCTCGGCGGCGATGCGGTCCAGGGCCCGGGACAGGCCATCCGGCGCGCCCAGGCTGGAGCCGCCGAACTTCAGGACCCGCCAGCTCATGGGGTGGCCTCCGGCGCCGGGGGCAGGGAGAGGGCGGCGGACAAGGCGGCGCGGACCTGGGGCCACTCCATGAGAAAGGCGTCGTGACCGTGCCGGGACTCGAGGAGCCGGAACCGGGCAGGGATGTCGCGGGCCTTCAGGGCCATGGCCAGCTCCTGCATGTGGAGAGGGAGGTAGAGTTGATCGGTGTCGATGCCGACGGCCACGGTGCTGGCGCGGATCCGGTCCACCCCGCGGCCGGCGGGAGGAGGGGCCCACGACTCGTGGGGCTCGGGCTCGGGCGGGTCCCGGTCCAGGTCGTGGTGGCTCATGGCGCCCAGCAGCGCCAGATAGGCGTTGGCGTCGAAGCGCTCCACCAGGCGATCGCCGTGGTGGGTGAGCCAGGTGGTCACGCGGTAGGGCGCCCGGGAGGTCCAGGCGCCGGTGGCGGTGTCGCGGGCGTGGCGATCGGTGAGCCCGGGCTCGGCCCGGTAGGTCAGCATGGCGAGCTGCCGGGCCAGGTGGAGCCCGCCGGTGGGGTCCCCGGCGTCGCGGCCCAGCCGGAGGATCTGGGCGGCCACGTGGTTCCAGCCCACGATCCAGGGACTCGCCGCGGCGCTGCCGCCGAAGAGGCACAGGCGCTGGACCCGGTCGGGGGCCAGGACCGCCAGGCAGGTCGCCACCATCGCCCCCAGGCTGCCTCCGGTCACCAGCTCCAGGTGATGGACCCCGAGGGCATCCAGGGCGAGCAGGATGGCCCGGGCCTGATCCCAGGTGGTGACGGTGGCCGGCTCCCGGGCCTCGTCGACGGCGAAGGCCCCCTTGCCCGCCGGCTCCCACGGGGGGTGGGCCGCATCCTCGGCGCGGGTGGGGAAGCCCGGATCGGCCGGCCCGGTGGTCCCATAGCAGCCGCCCAGCAGGGCGAAGGAGAGGATCCGGGCGCGGGTGGGGTCCAGGGGCTGGTCCTTGCCCACCACCGGGCGCCACCACCCGTCGGCGCCACCCGGTACGGGCGTGCCGGTGAGGGCGTGGATGACCAGCCGGGTGGGGGTGCCGGGGTCCAGGCCGGGACCCTCGGAGGGCGGCGGCACCTGGTCCGGCCCGCGGCGGACCACCGCGTCGGGGGGTCCCTCGACGGACACGCCTCGGGTCTGGAGCACCGGAGCGTCCTGGGGAGGGCCCCAGCACCAGCCCCGCACCACCAGGGGATCCACCCGCGCTCCGGCCTCGAGGCGGAGCGCGGGCAGGCGGAGGTCGAAGCGGCGCGGGGCGCTCACGGGATCTTCGAGAGGGCCTGGTCCAGGTCGGCGATCAGGTCCTGCACGTGCTCGATGCCCACCGAGAGGCGGATCAGGTCCGGCGTGACCCCCGAGCTGCGCTGCTCCTCCTCGGTGAGCTGCGAGTGGGTGGTGCTGGCCGGGTGGATGACCAGGGAGCGAGTGTCGCCGATGTTGGCCAGGTGGCTGAACAGGTCGAGCCCCTCGGCCACGGTCCGGCCCGCGTCGTGCCCCCCGCGCACCCCGAAGGTCACGAGGCCACCGAAGCCGCCGTCCAGGTAGCGGGCGGCGGTGGCGTGGGTGGGGTGGTCCTCGAGGCCGGGGTAGCGGACCCAGTCCACCTTGTCGTGGTCGCGGAGGTGCCGGGCGATGGCCAGGGCGTTCTCCGAGTGCCGCTGCATCCGCAGGCGGAGGGTCTCGACGCCGGTGAGGAAGTACTTGGCGTTGAAGGGGGAGAGGGCCGGGCCCATGTCGCGCAGCATCTCGACCCGCGCCTTGAGGATGAAGGCCAGGGGCCCGAAGGCCTCGGAGAGGACCATCCCGTGGTAGCCAGGGTTGGGGCTCGTGAACTCGGGGAAGGTGCCATTGGCCCAGTCGAAGGAGTCCCCGGTGACGATGATGCCCCCCACGCCCTGGCCGTGACCGCCGATGTACTTGGTGAGGCTGTTCAGGACGATGTCGGCGCCGTGCTCGAGGGGGCGCACCAGGGCCGGGCTGGCGGCCGTGTTGTCGACGATGAGCGGGATCCGATGGTCCTGGGCGATCCGGGCGAAGGCCTCGTAGTCCGGCACGTCGAGCATGGGGTTGGGCAGCGACTCCAGGTAGATGGCCTTCGTGTCCTCGGTGAGGGCCGCCTCGAAGCTGGCCGGGTCGTTGGCGTCCGCGAAGTCGGTCTCGATGCCGAACCGCGGCAGCGTCACCTTGAACAGGTTGTAGGTCCCGCCGTAAAGCGAGCTGCCCGAGAGGATGCGATCGCCCTGCTGGAGCAGGGTGGCGAAGGTGAGGGTCTCGGCCGCCTGCCCCGAGGCCACGGCCAGGGCCGCCACGCCCCCCTCGAGGGCGGCGATCCGCTTCTCGAGGGCATCGTTCGTGGGGTTCATGATGCGGGTGTAGATGTTGCCGAACTCCTGCAGGGCGAACAGGCGGGCGGCGTGATCCGCATCCTGGAAGACGTAGCTGGTGGTGTCGTAGATGGGCACCGAGCGGGAGCCGGTGGTGGGCTCGGGCTCGTAGCCGGCGTGCAGGGCGCGGGTCTCGAAGCGTGGCGTCTCGTCGCTCATGGATGGCTCCTCGGCCGGGGAGGTTGTCGGTCCCGGGAAACACCCGGAAGCCTACCGGCTGGGGGGCGACGCCACCGCGCGGCGTCGGTGACACACAGTGGTCCAGCGGTGGGATGATTCCGCGATGGCCCCGTCCCTCGGGGGACCGGGGACCGGGGCGTGCCCGAATTCGGATCGGAGGGGTCCTGATCCCGTGAGGCGGCCTACCCCGACCGGGCCCCTACCGCCGGACCGCGTCGCCGCGGAGCATGGGCGTGGGGTTCCAGCGCTGGGGGCCCCAGGGACGCACACCCTCCACGGCGAGCCCGGCGCCCTCGAGCAGGTCCACCGGGTCCCGGGTGAGGCGGCAGCCGCCGGCCAGGTGCTGCCAGAGGGGGTCGAGGGCCCGCTGGAGGGCGTGGGTGGGGCCGTGACCGGCCCGGACGTGCTCCACGAACACCACCCGCCCGCCGGGGCGGAGGACCCGGTGGATCTCGTGCGCGGCGGCCTCGGCATCGGGGATGGTGCAGAAGACCCACGTGGCGACCACCGTGTCGAAGGTGGCGTCGCCGAAGGGCAGGGCCTCGGCGCCCGCGGGGTGGAGGTCCACCGGCACCCGGGCCGGCAGCCGGCGGCGGGCCCGCGCCAGCATGTGCGGATCGGGCTCGATGCCGTCCACCCGGTCCACGTCGGTGTACAGGTCCAGATTCAGGCCGGTGCCGACCCCGATCTCCAGGACCCGCCCCCGCGCGTGTCGGACCACCCGGGGGCGCAGGCGGGCCATGGGGGCCATCACCCAGTCGAGGGTGGCGGCGAGGACGGGGTGACCTTCGGGGCGACGCACGGGCCCTCCGAGGGAGGGGCCTATCCCGGGTCCCGGGAGGCGTCGGCGGTCCGGGGCCCGGGCAGGTCGGGTCCGAGGATGGCGATCCAGGCCACCAGCAGCAGGTCGTACCAGAAGCCCCACACCAGCAGCACCGACAGGAAGAGGAGCCCCTCGCGGCGGGTCCGGTGGGCCAGCCCGACCAGCGCGGCGAAGCCCCCGGCCTGGATCGCGAGGCGCAGGGGCCCCGGAAGCGCGTAGAGGACGACGGTGGGGTTGGCGGCGACGGCCGGGGTGGTGCCGATCCAGGACTCGGCGCGGGCCACCTGGGCGGTGATCCAGTCCGGGGCCAGCCATCGCCCGACGAGGAGAAAGGCGGCGAGCAGGGCCAAGGCCGCGCCGCCACGCAGGAACACGCCCCACCCGCGGGCCCGGAGGGCCCACAGGGCCCCGAGGGCGGGCGCGAAGGTGGGCTTGAGCAGGCAGGCCACGGCCAGCA
>CAZPJM010000266.1:0-7125 GCA_964586865.1 uncultured Enterobacteriaceae bacterium | reverse complement strand
GGGCCGCGGCCCGACCGGCGCAGCGGGGACAGGCGTCCAGGTGGTGGGCGATCCCCACCGCGGTGGCGTCGTCCAGCTCGCCGAGGGCGAAGGCGTGGAGGGTGGCCTCGGTCGGGTGCGGGCTCACGGGGCCTCCTCGTCGTCGTAGAGGGCGCGCAGCTTCTTCCGGGCGCGGAAGATCCGGTTCATCACCGTGCCCATGGGCAGGTCCAGGGTCTCGGCGATCTCGACGTACTTGAGATGCTCGAAGTGGTAGAGCACCAGGACCTCCCGGTACATGGGCGGGAGCTGGTCGAGGGCCTCGCGGAGCCGCTCGGCACGGCGCGCGCGGCTCACCTCCTGGAGCGGCGAGGGCCCGTGGTCGACCACCTCGCCCGGCTCGTCCCAGGCGCGCCGCTTGCGACGACGGTGCTCGTCGATGCAGGTGTTGCGGGCGATCCCGAAGACCCAGGTCTTGAAGCTCCGGCCCGGATCGTAGCGGTGCAGGTTTCGCAGCACCTTGATGAAGGTGTCCTGGGTGGCGTCGCGGGCATCCTCGTCATTCTGGAGCATCCGCAGGCAGAATCGATAGACCGCCGGCGTCCACCGCCGGACGAGCCACGCGCGGGCGGGGTCGTCGCCGTCGAGGGCCGCGGCGATGCGGCGGGCTTCGTCGGTCTGGGTGTCTTGCACGATGAGGGCCAGGATGGGGGCCTCCGGGGCGGGGGCGGCAGCGCCGTGCACCCGTCCCTACGACGTCGGGCCCGAGGGTATTGCATCCGGCGCCCGACGGCTCTCCGGGGGCCCGCCGAACCCCCGTCGCCGCCCCTTGCCGGGCCGTGGCCCTTGCCTCCGCGTGACCGACGAGGGTGCTACACTCCGGGGGAGGCGAGGAGTCGCGTCCGGTGGACAAGAATCACAAGCTCCAGCGGTACAGCCACAAGGACTACTCGGAGCTCGTCGACTTCCCGGTGGAGATCGTCGGCCGAGACGGGGTGATCCGTCGCTACACCTTCGAGGATTCCATCCGGCTGTACCAGCGGCGGATCACCTTCGCGCCCATCCGCTACCGTGACCGCGACCTGATCGACGCCGAGGTCGACCACTGCCGCTACCGGATCGATCAGCTTCGCCGGAGCTTCTTCTACCGCTACGGCTGGGGGACCCCCGACGGGGCGCCCGACCCGGAGGCCGTCTTCGGCGAGCTGGCGGGCGAGGTGGCCGCCTTCCTGCGCCGGGTGCTGCGGTGCGAGGGCCGCCCCGACGTCCGGGTCGAGCCAGTAGAGGAGGGGAGCGACGGGGTGAGCACCTGGTTCCTGCTCCCCGCCGGCGCCCGCACCGGCATGCTGCTCAACGTCCATCGCTTCGAGGGGGGCGAGCGCGAGATGGGCCGGGAGCGCTTCTTCGCCGCCCTCGAGACCCTCCAGCGGCCCCTGCGGCAGCACGATGGGCCGCCCGATCCCGACGCCGACGGGGAGCGGCTCCTGGCCTTCCACCACACCGCCGACTGCGGGCTCGTCCTCACGGGCCAGGGCGGGCAGGGCGACGTCCTGGCCAGCCTCACCCGGGACGACGGCGTCATCCGCGACATCCGCCCCACCCGCTGGGATCGCCTCGTCGACCAGGTCCGACTGGGCCAGTACCAGGACGCCTTCGGCACCGCGCGGCGCCTCGTGCGGGAGCAGCCCCTCCACCGGCGCGCCTACGTGGTCGGGGCGGCGCTGGCCAGCTTCCTGGGCGCGCCCCAGGACGCCGAGGAGCTCTCGGTCCTGGGCGGCCTCTACTTCCCCGACGACGCGGATCTGGCGTACTGGCGGGGCCTGTCCCGGTGGCAGCAGGGCCGGCTGCGCGAGGCCGGGAAGGACCTTCACAGAGCCCTCACCATGTCTCCCGACGATGCCCTCGCCCGCTTCCTGCTGGTGGTCGTCCGGTTCGACCAGGGCCGCTGGCTGGAGGCCTCCCGGGTCCTGCGGCAGCGACCTGCCTCCGCCGCCAGGCCCGAGCGCCGCGATGCGCGCCGGCTCGACCTGCTGGCCCGGGCCGCCCGCCTCTTCGCGCTGGCGGGCTCGGCGGCCCTGGGCCTCGTGGTGGTGGGTCTGGTCCTGCTGCCCTGGCTGGGGGCGCTGGCGGTGGCCCCGGTGGCCCTGGGCGCCCTGTTCGGCGTCCTCTCCATGTTCGCCCTGCGCCAGGAGGTCCGCCGCCTGCTGGACCTGCATCGCTTCGACGACGTGAGCGCCTGGGTGCGCCGCGTGGGGCGCGCCAGCACGGTGGACGCCGAGCCCACCTAGCTCGCCGAGCCCACCTAGCTCGCCGAGCCCACCTGGGGACGGTGGCAGGCAGGGTGGCCGCCGGGCTGGATCAAGCCTCGGCGGGCTCCTGGTACTTGCCGATGACCACCTGGGCCGGCTGGATGACGCGCTCGCCCACGGTCCAACCGGTATTGTGGACCGTGACGACCTTGCCGTCCTGGTCGGGGTCGGTGACGGGCATGACCGCCAGGGCGTCGTGGACCTTGGGGTCGAAGGTGGCGCCCACACCGGGGACCTCGCGCAGGCCCAGCTCCTCCATCTGGCGGCTGAACTGCTGCAGCACCATGCGAACGCCGTTGCGCAGCCCATCGGCGTCGGAGGTGGTGTCCTCGAGGGCGCGCTTGAGGTTCTGGACCGGCTCGAAGAAGCGCTCGACCACCTGGGCCGCCTTCTTCTCGGCCTTGGACTCGGCCAGGACCTGCTGGCGCTTGCGGAAGGCGTCCATCTCTTTCTGGAGGTCGGTGTAGGCCTTGCTCACGGTGCGCAGACGGGCCGAGGCCTCCTCGAGCTGCTCCCGGAGGCGCTCCTGCTCGGTGGGCTGGGTCTCGATGGTGGGGGCCTCCACCACCTTGTCGTCGTGGTGGGAGGGCTCGCCGTCGGCGGGCCGGGGGTCGTCGCTCACGCCCGGGGGCGGGGCGGAGGCGGCGTTGCCCTCGGTGGAGGGGCTCGTGGATCCCTCCTCGGCGGAGGGGGTCTCCTCGGCGCCGGGCTCGCCGCCGGTGGACTCGTCTCGCTCGATCATGGATGCTCCCCGTCGAGGTGGGGCGGGTCTCCCCGCCCGGGCCATGCGAGGTAACCGCGGCACCGTCCCGGGCAAGCCCTCGCCGGCCGCCCACCGGCCCGTTACCCGGCCCGCCGACGGGGTGGAGATGGACGACCGCCAGGTGCGCCTCATCGTGGTGCTCTCGGCCGCGGTGCTCGCCGCGGGGGTGCTGTTCTGGCTCGTGCCGCGGGGCGAGGATCCGCCGTGGCGCGAGGACGCCACCCACACCGTGTGGGAGCTGGATCCGGACCGGGTGGAGCGCCTGCGGGTCGAGCAGCCGGACGAGCCCGCCCTCGAGGTCGTGCGCACCGAGGACGACTGGCAGATGCTGTCCCCGGAGGCCCAGCCCGCCGACATCCTGCGGGTCGAGGCCGCCCTCGACACCTTGGCCGACATCGAGCTGGGCGTGCCCCTGCCCGAGAGCGATCCAGCCGAGCTGGGGCTCGGCGAGCCGCCTGTCGCCACGGTCACCCTGACCCTCGAGGGCGGCCAGACCCGCACCCTCCAGGTCGGCGAGCCGGCCCCGGTGGGCTGGCAGACCTACGTGCGCGCCCCCGACGGCACGGTGGTCAGCATCCCGCTCCATCTCGAGCGCGACCTGCTGGGCGATCCCCTCCGCTTCCGGGACGCCGCCCTGCTGCGCTTTCCGCTCGCGCGGGTCGTGGGCGGGGAGCTGCACAGCCCCCACGGCACCCTCGTCCTCGACCGCGATCAGGCCAGCGACTGGTGGCTCGAGGGGTGGGGCAGGGCCGATCCCGCCGCTGTCGACAACTTCTTCCTGACCCTCCGCGAGCTCCGCTTCGATCGCTTCCTGGACGGGGCGGCCCCCGGGGGGATCGCCGAGCCGGAGCATCGCGCGGTGGTGGTGCTGGACGACGGCACCGCCCTCGAGGCCCGCTTCGGCGAGGTCCTCCCCCTCGGCGGAGGGGCCGCCCGGCTGGCCGAGGCCGCCTCGGGCACCCAGGGCGCCATCGATCGGGCCCGGCTGGCCTTCCTGGACCAGGGGCCCACGGACCTGGGGGATCGGCTCGCCTTCCCGGTCCGCGGCGAGCGGGTCGACCGCATCGCCTTCCGCCTCGGCGAGGACGCGGTGGTCCTGGAGGGGCCCGAGGGGCGCCGAAGGTCCGCGGACCACGGCCCCGCTGCCACCCAGGCCCTGGACGAGGCCATCCGGCGGGCGGCCCGGGCCACGGCCGATGTGCCCGAAGCCCCCGAGGCCCTCTCCTCGGTCGAGGGCCAGGTCCGGATCACCGAGGACGACCGCCTGATGATCCTGGATCTGGGCCCGGTGGAGGGCCCGATCCGGTGGGTGCGGGACCAGGCCGGCGGTCCCATCTACGCCGTTCGCGAGGACGACGTCCAGCGGATCGTCACGCGCATCCGGGGCGGGTGATCAGACGAGCCAGCGCCGCAGCAGCACCAGCAGCCCCAGGCCGGCCGCGATCCACACCCCGCCCCACACCAGCGCCGGGATGCCGGTCAGGGCCGCCAGGGCCTCGGCGTCGCTGGTGACCGTCACGTCCATGGCGCGGGCGAAGACATCGGACCAGATGTCCATGAAGGCGTAGAGGATGCTGAACACCCCCAGGCCGCGCATCACCCAGCGCAGGGCGAAGCCAGGGAGGAGCCCGGCCGCCACGCCGAAGGCCACCGCCGACAGCCCCACGAAGAGCTGGGCGAAGGTCAGCCAGGGCACGAAGAGGACCGCCACCACGAGCAGGCTCGCCGCCAACGCCAGTCCGACCCCCCGGGCCACCAGGCCTCGTCGGCCGGCGGCCAGGAGCCCCACCCCGGCCAGCAGCGAGCCCAGGTAGCCGGCGTTCAGGATGAGGAACCGGCTGCCCCCCCGGGTGAGGGCATGGCCGCCCTCGCGGGGGGAGAGGTGGATCTCGACCACCGAGCCTCCCGTGACCCAGGCAGCGACGGCGTGGCCGAGCTCGTGGAAGAGGACCACCGTCATCTTCAGCGGCCACAGGAGCCAGTGGTGCCAGAAGGTGCTCACCAGCACGCACAGCCCCACCAGGATGAGCAGCCGGAGCCACGGGGTGCGCGCCGTGCGGGATCGGGGGCGTTCATCGGCCAGGGGAACCTCCGGGCGGCCAGCGGGACAGGAAGAGGGACCCCGGTCCACCCGGGACGTTCCCTCCATCCGTCGGTTATCGTGAAGGCCTCTCCGCTGCGCCCCTCCCCCTCCCGCCGCCCCCTCCCCCCGGAGCCTCCCGTGGCCCCACACCGCCTCTCCGCCCTCGCCGCGGTGCCGGCCGGACCCGCCGCCGTGCTCGGGACCCTGCTGCTGCTCTCACCCGCCGCCGTCGCCCTCGACGCCGACGAGGCGCCCCCCGCCGTCGAGGCGGAGCCATCCGGGCCGCCCACCGTCACCGTGGGGCCCGACCTCCGCCGCTCCCTCCTCCCCCTCGACGCCGATGCCCGGGACGCCCTGCGCCGGCGGGACTGGTCCGAGGCGGTGGACCACCTGCGGGCCCTGGACCCGGACGCCCTGCCGGGCCCCCTCCGCGGCACCCGGGCCTTCGTCCTGGGCTGGGCGCTGGTCCACGCCGGCCGGCCCGACGAGGCCGCGCCCCTGATGGAGCTGGCCCGCGGGGGCGCCGGCGTCCCTCCCGCCTGGATGGACCTCCTCGGGGGCGAGGTGCTCCTCGCCGAGGACCGCCCCGTCGACGCCCTCGACATCCTCGCCCACATCCCCGAGGGCCGGGCCCCGTGGGCGCGGGCCCAGGTCATCCGCGCCGAGGCCCTGCGCGAGGTGGGCCGCACCCGCGAGGCCTTCGCCGTCTACGAGGCCCTCGCTGCCCAGGACGATCCCCATCCGGGCACCCCCGAGGCCCTGCTGGCCCTGGCAGGTCGCGCCGGCGAGGGCTCCGACGAGGCGTACCGCCACCTGCGACGGGTCTGGGCCGCCTACCCCCGCTCCGAGGCCTCGCGGGCCGGCTGGCAGGCCCTGTCCGCCTACGGCCGCGCGCCCACCTGGCAGGAACAGGCCATCCGGGCCTACGCCCTCATGGCCATGGGCGACTTCGTACAGGTCGAGCGCGAGGTGGGCGCCGTGGACCCCCCCGACGGCGACGGCAGCGACGCGGCCTGCCAGCTCCTCTACGCCCGGGGGCGCAGCCGCTACAAGCGCAACCAGCTCTCGGCCTCCATCGCAGGCTTCGGCGACATCGGCGAGCGCTGCACCGAGGCCAGCGACGACTGGGGGGCCCGGGGGCTGTACCTCCAGGGCACCGCCCGCTTCCGCAAGGGCCAGCACCGCGCCGCCGCCGCGGTCTTCGAGCGGATCCCCGCCCTGTACCCGGAGAGCAGCTACGCCGACGACGGCTGGCTCAAGGCCGGCATCGCCCTCATGGAGGCCGGCGACCTCCCCGGGGCCCGGGAGCGCTTCCGCCGTGCCCTCGAGGAGCTGCCCGAGGGCGACACCACCCCCGAGTCCACCTGGCGCCTGGCGTGGGGCCTCTACCTCGAGGGCCGCCCCGACGAGGCCATCGACGTGGCCGAGCGGCTCGGCGCGCTGCCGCTCCACGGCGATCGCCGCCATGTGGAGGCCGGCCGCTACTGGGCCGCGCGGTGGCGCCTCTACCCCGACGTGGACGCGCCCACCGTCCCCTCCGAGCACCCGGACGACCGGGCCGAGGCCGTCGCCGGTTGGCGGGACCTCTGCCTCGAGCTGCCCTGGTCCTACTACGCCGTCCTCGCCTACAACCGGCTCCTCGAGGAGGACCCTGACGTGGCGGCCGAGGTGGCGCGCCGCCCGGAGGACCACGACCCGGGGGACCTCTCGGTTCCGTGGGTGGTGCGCCTGGACTTCCTGGACGACCCCTCGGTCCGCGCCGGCGTCGACCTGGCCCGGATGGGGCTCATCACCGAGGCCCGGGCCGCCTGGGACCACGCGACCGTGGCGGCCGAGACCCCCGACGAGGTCGCCTGGCTGACCGAGCTGCGCATGGGGGCGGGCGACTGGCTCTTCGCCCACGACGCCATGCGGTCCTGGCTCCGCCACAACCCGCCCGGCACCCTCGGGCCCCGGACCGCCCAGGTCCTGCGCATCGGCTACCCCGACCA
>CAZPJM010000265.1:0-7131 GCA_964586865.1 uncultured Enterobacteriaceae bacterium | reverse complement strand
GATCATGGGCCATAGATCGGGTACCGTCCCAAGGGTCCGGTCGAGCCCGGCCAGCCGCTCGAGGGTGGGCGCGATGGCCGCCAGGCCCACCTGACGCCCGACGACACGTCCACGACCCAGGGCGACCCCGTGCCCTCGGATCAACAGCGGTACCCGGGTCGCCCCTTCGGAGACATCGTAGCCGTGGGACCAGGCGTGACGTGGATCCTCCGAGAGGACCTCGCCATGGTCCGCGGTCACCACCACCACGGCCCGCTCCAGCCAGCCCTGGGCCGCGAGGGCGTCGAGCAGACGCCCCAAGTGGTGATCCGTGTAGCCCACCTCACCCAGATAGCGGCTGGCGGCATAGTCCAGGTCCGGGGCCGATGCGGTGCCGGCCCGGAGGGGGCCCAGCAGGGGGCCGCGGAAGGCATCGCGCGTCCGGAGTGGGCCGTCGTAGGCCGGGTCGGTGAAGCGCTCGCGCCAGGCGGGGGGCGGGTCGATGGGCCCATGGGGGTCGAAGACGTGCACGAACAGGAAAGTGGGCCGCGCCGGATCAGCCGCGGCGAGGTGCCCGAGGGTCCGGTTCACCACCCCCTCTGCCCGATCCTCGAACTGGACCGCGACCTTCTGGGAGAGCCGGTCGTCCCACACGCGGAAGCCGCGTCCGAGGCCCATCTCGGCCTCGAGGGCCGAAGCCCCCACCACGCCGATGGTGTCGTAGCCGGCCCCGGCCAGCCGCTCGGCGAGGGTGGGGACGTCGGCGGGGAGGGGGTAGCCGTTGCGGGGCACCCGATGCTGGTGGGGGTCCAGGCCGGTCAGGAGGGTCGCGTGGCTGTTCAGCGTCGTGGGGGCGTGGGCCCAGGCCTGCTCGAAGCGGATCCCGTCCCGGGCCACGGCGTCCAGGCGCGGCGTGACCGCCGGGAGCACCCGCTGGATCTCGGCGGGCTGGCCGTAGCAGGACAGGGCATCCGCCCGGGTGGTGTCCATGGAGATGAGCACCAGGTGCGGGGGGGGCGCGGCCTGGGCCATCGGGGCCACCCAGGCCCACAGCCACAGCAGCAGCGACGCCATGGGGACCTCCGACCGACCGGTTAACGGGTCGGCCGGCCGGTACGCTCCGTCCTGGAAGCCTCGTGAGCCCCTCCGTCATCGCCTTCGCCGTGTTGCTGGCCCTGGTGGGCCTGGTCCGCCTGGGCGAGATCGTCGTCTCCCGGATCCGCATGGCCCGCCGCCCCGAGGCGGTGGTGGCCGAGCCGTGGCTCTTCCCCTTCATGGCCGCGGTGCACGTGGGCCTGCTGACCCTGCCCCTCCTCGAGGTGCTGCTCCTCGACGTGCCCTTCCGCCCCTGGCTGGCGATGGCGTCGGGGGCCGTGCTGGTGGCGGCGACCGCCCTGCGGGTGTGGACCCTCTGGACCATCGGTCGGGCCTGGAACGTGCGGGTGGTGGTCCCCGACGAGGCGCAGATCGCCACCCATGGCCCGTACCGGTGGATCCGGCACCCCAACTACCTGGTCGTCATCCTGGAGATCCTCGCCCTGCCCCTGCTCCACGGAGCGGTCCTCTCGGCGGTGCTCCTGTCGATCCTCAACGGGCTGGTGCTGGCGCGCCGCATCGCCACCGAGGAGGCCGCCCTGCGCCAGGTGCCCGCGTGGGTGGACGCCATGGGCGACCGCAAGCGCCTCATCCCGGGCGTGTTCTGACCGATGGGAGGGCGTGCGCGCCCCATCCGCCGTGCTGCTCGCCCTCCTGCCGCTCCTGCCCGGGTGCGCGACGCTCACCCACGACGTGGCCCGCCGCGCCGGCGGCGGCCTGGCCTGGCGCCTGGAAGCCAGCCCGACCCTGCCCCTCGCCGCGCTGGGCCTGGAGGAGCGGTCGGTGCAGGCCGCCCTGGATCGGCTCGTCGACCTGTCCGAGGGCGAGGGATGGACCCTGCGGGCCTGGACCCTCGACGCCGGGCCACACGGGACCCTGGTGGTGCATGCGCACCTGGACGACGGGGCGGCCTGGCGCGCGCTGGCCGACGCCCTCGAGCGGGCCTTCCCCGATGCGCCGGCGGCGCTCCACCCCCCCGGGCTCGACCCGGAGGGGGACGCCCTGGTCCTCCGACTCCCCGCCGAGCCGGGCCGCCCCACCGGGCCCGGGACGTGGCAGCTCCGCACCCGCGCCCGCTCGGGAGAGCCGCTGCGCCGCCGGGTCCTCGCCGCCATGCCCACCGTCCTCGACGAGGGACTGGCGCGGCGGGTGCCCCTCGCGCCAGACGCCCGGGGATGGGTGGAGGCCCTCCGTGGCGGCGGGCCCTCGCTGCTCGCGGCCCTCGCCGGGCTCGGGATGCTCCTGTGGAGCGTCCGCCGCACCCGACGACGCGCCGGGCTTCCTGCACCGGGCTTCAGGCGGGGCGCGCGCCCGGCAGGCGACGACGCTGCAGACGGAGGCTGTTGAGGACCACGCTCACCGAGGAGAGCGCCATGGCGGCCCCCGCCACCATCGGCGACAGGCTCAGCCCCCACGGGGCCAGCAGCCCGGCCGCGAGCGGGATCCCGAGCACGTTGTAGACAAAGGCGAACGCCAGATTCTGGCGGATGGTGGCCACGGTCTGCCGGGCCAGGGCCAGGGCCCGCACCACCGCCCGCGGGGAGCCGCCGGTGAGGGTGATGGGCGCGGCCTCGCCGGCCACCGGGGCCCCGTGGGACAGCGCCATCCCCACGTCGGCGCGGGCCAGGGCCGGGGCGTCGTTCACCCCGTCCCCCACCACCGCCACCACCCGGCCCTCGCCCTGCAGCGCCGCGACCCGGTCCAGCTTGTCCTGGGGCAGGGCGCCGGCGACCACCTCGGTGAGGCCCACCTGGTCGGCCACCACCTGCGCCGGGCCAGGCGCATCGCCGGTCACCATGAGCACGCGGATGCCCAGGGCCTGCAGATCCGAGACCGCCGCGGCGCTCTCGTCCCGGAGCGGATCGGCCACGGCCACGAGCCCGCGCACCTCCCCCTCCCAGGCCACCAGCACCACGGTGTGACCGCGGGCCTCGGCGGAAGCCAGTCCGGAGGCCAGCCCCAGCACCGACAGCCCCTCCTCCTCCATCCACCGGCGGCTCCCCACCAGGACCCGCACCCCGTCCACCTCGCCGGAGATCCCCCGCCCCGGGTGGTTCCGGATGTCGCGGGCCGGTGGCGCGTCGGGAGCGGCCTGGACCAGGGCCCGGGCCAGGGGGTGGGAGGCCTCGCGCTCGATGGCCGCGGCCCGCTCCAGGAGCCTGGGCTCGTCGTCGTCGTCGATGGCGATGAGGTCCACCACCGCGGGGCGCCCCTCGGTGAGGGTGCCCGTCTTGTCGAAGATCACCGTGTCCACGCGGGCGGCGCGCTCCAGGCTGGCCGCATCCCGCACCAGCACCCCGAGCCGCGCCCCCCTCCCGGTCCCCACCAGCACCGCCGTGGGCGTGGCGATGCCCAGGGCGCAGGGGCAGGCGATGACCAGCACCGCCACCGCGTGGATCAGCGCCGTGTCCGCTCCGGCCCCCAGGGCCCACCACGACACGGCGGTCAGCGACGCGATCACGACCACCACGGGGACGAAGACGGCCGAGATCCGATCGGCGAGCCGCTGGATGGGGGCGCGGCTGCCCTGGGCCTCCTCGACCAGTCGGACCACCCGCCCGAGGGCCGAGTCCGCGCCCACCCGGCGGGCCTCCACCAGCAGGGCCCCCTCGCCGTTGACGGAGCCTCCCATCACCTCGTCGCCCGGTTCCACCGCCACCGGCATGGACTCGCCGGTGACCACCGCCTGGTCCAGGGCGCTGCGCCCCTCGAGGACCACCCCGTCGACGGGCACCCGATCGCCTGGACGGACCCGCAGCCGATCGCCGGGGACCACCTCGGAGACGGCCACGGAGCGGCCATCGGCCAGGCGGGCCTCGTCGGGGAGGAGCGAGACCAGCTCGCGGAGGGCCTGGGAGGCGCGGCCGCGGGCCCGGGCCTCGAGGAGGTTGCCCAGGAGCACCAGCCCGACGATGACGGCGGTGGACTCGAAGTAGAGCGCCGCCGGCGGCCCGCCGATCGCCTCCCGGACCAGGGCCACCAGCGAGGCGAGCCACGCCGCCCCCGTCCCGAGGCCGACCAGGGTGTCCATGTCGGCCCGGAGGCGGACCGCGCCCCGCCACACCCCCTTCAGGAAGCGAGCGCCCGGGCCGAAGAGGACCACGCCGGACAGGACGGCCTGGATCCACCCGCTCACGCCCGGATCCACGGGGAAGGCGGGCCAGACCATGGGCCCCATGGCCAGGACCATGACCACGGCGGCCAGCGGCAGGGCCACCGCGACGCGCCGGGTGAGGCGGCGGGTGTGGGCCGCCCGGTCCCTGTCGGCGAGCCCCAGGGAGGACTCGCCCGGATCGGCTTCCGGGGCCCGGTAGCCCGCCCGCTCCACCGCCGCGCGGAGGACCGCCGCATCGATGGGCTCGGCGAGGGTCACGGTGGCCCGCTCGGCGGCCAGGTTCACGTAGGCCCCCTCCACCCCCGGCACCCGCCCGAGCTCGGCCTCGACGGTGCTGACGCAGGAGGCACAGTGCATGCCCAGCACCGGCAGGGTCACCCGCACCACCCGCACCGGAGCCCCGGGAAGCGCGGCCCCCGCGTGTTCGGTCTCGTCGTGGGCAGGCGACGCGGGCTCGCGACCGTGGTCCTCCGGGGCGTCGGGATCCACGTCCGGCCCGCTCGCCGGATCCTGGGCCCCCTCGGGCTCTGGCGGCCCCGCGTCATCGACCGTGAAGCCCTCCTCCTCGATGGCTCGGGCCACCCGCTCCCGGCCCAGCCCCGGATCGTGGCGGACGGTCGCGGTCCCGGGGAGGGCCACCTCCACCTCCACGACGCCCGGGACCGCGCGCAGCCCCTCGGTCAGGCGCGTGACGCAGCCCTGGCAGCGCAGGCCGCCGACGGAGAGGGTGAGGGTCTCGGGGGCGGACACGATGGGCCTCCAGCCAGCGTCCATGCCTAACGCTGCTCGGCGAGCGAGCGCCGGAGCGGCAGGCGCTCCACGCCTCCGCGGGGCGTGGGGCGCACCACGGAGGCCGGCAGGGACCGGACGGGGCCGGCTGCCGGACCGGCTAGCCCGGCGGGCGGACGACCAGGATGCTCAGGAGCTCCTCGAGATCGTCGCCGCGCAGGGCGCCCCCCTGCAGGGGGAGCGTGTCGATGAGGCGCCACTGGTACTTGCCCACGTAGACCTCGTACATCTCGCCGTCGGTGCCGTTCCAGGTGTTCTCGATGGTGTACGGCAGGCTCATGCCGTCGCGAGCCTTGCCCTCGAAGGGCTGCAGGTAGTAGGCGGCGACGATCTCGCCCTCGGGGAGCGGGACGTCGGGCAGGTCGGCCGGGTCGAAGCTGGCCGCCGAGGCCCGGGTGCGCCCGGTGGGGCTCTCGACCGAGCCCATCCCCATGGTGACGCTCAGGCCGGGGGCGAGGTTCATGACGGCCGAGGTCTGCGGCATGTCGGTCCAGGGCTCCAGCGGCGGGAGGACCACGTCCTTCACCTGGGCCGGGTCTCCCTCGGTGAGCTGGAAGGGCACCGAGGTGGCCGCGAGCTCGGGGTACTCGCCCAGCGGGACCACGTAGAACCAGTAGTCGCCCACCGGCAGGGGTGCGATGAAGGCGTAGGTGCCGTCCTGCTCGGACTGGACCGTGTAGCAGACGTCGATGCACATGTTGACGTTGACCCGGACCCCGTTCCCGTCGGTGTCCACGATCTGGCCCGACATGGGGATGCCGTCGACGTCGGTGTCGGTGTCCGTATCGGTGTCGGTGTCCGTATCGGTGTCGGTGTCCGTATCGGTGTCGGCGCTCGTGTCGGTTTCGCCCGCGTCGGGCTCCTCGCAGGCAACAGCCCCGAGCGCCACCGCCGACAAGCCAAGGGCGAGCGTGAAGGCACGCATCCTCACCTCCGTGTTCCAGCGTCCAGTCGTACACCGGGCTGCTGGACCCCGCCACCACCGGTGCTAGGAGAAAGCCTCCGGCCATCCCGACCTCATGCCGATCTACCAGCTCCCACCCCAGCCCCTGTTCCCCGATCCCCGCCTCGCCGACGGCAGCGGACTCCTCGCGGTGGGCGGGGATCTCTCGCCCGCCCGGCTCCTCGGCGCCTACCAGCGCGGCATCTTCCCCTGGTACAGCGAGGGCCAGCCGCTGCTGTGGTGGTCCCCCGACCCCCGCATGGTCCTGCCCGTCGAGGAGCTGCACGTGGGCCGCAGCCTGCGCAAGCGGATCCGCAAGGCCCCCTACCGGATCACCCTCGATCGGGCGTTCGCCCGGGTCATCGACGCCTGCGGCGCCGTGCCGCGACCCGGGCAGCACGGGACGTGGATCACCGCCGACATGCGCGACGCCTACGTGCGCCTCCACCACCTCGGCTACGCACACTCGGTCGAGGCCTGGGACGAGGAGGGACGGCTCGTGGGCGGGCTCTACGGGGTCTCGGTGGGGCGGGCCTTCGCCGGCGAGTCCATGTTCGCCCGCGCCGACGACGCCTCGAAGATCGCCTTCGTCCACCTGGTGCGCCAGCTCCACGCCTGGGGACACCCGCTCATCGACTGCCAGATGCACACCCATCACCTCGCCCGCTTCGGCGCCCGCGAGGTCCCCCGCGAGACCTTCCTCCGGCGCTGGGGTCGACTGACCTCGAACGACGGGCGACCTGGTCCGTGGAGCTTCGACGAAGACCTGCAAGTCCTGGCCCCACGGTGAGTCGCCGGCTCGCCGGATCCGGATCGGGGGTGGAGCGGCCACCGGGCTGTTACACTCGCCGGCGCATCACGGGAGATCCCGCAGATGACCGATGAGGAGCTGAATCGCTTCCTGCAGTCCGTCCGGCGCACCCGATTCGTGGACTACCTCGAGGTGCAGCCGGGAGAGGACGGGGAAGACGCCTTCAACCGCCGCCTGCGGTGGGCCGCACGGGTGCGCAACCAGCCCGGGCAGGCCGCCGAGGCCAGCTTCCTGCTCCAGCACCAGGATGCTCTCCGCAAGCACCTGGCGAGCTCCGCCGTCCCCGAGGAAGAGGAGTGGATCGAGTTCGCCTCGGCCGGCGAGGAGGAGGTCCACTCGGGCGGGAAATTTTCTATCCAGATAGGCTCGCCGAGTGGCTGTGCATCGAGGCCACTGTCG